>NZ_CADEPJ010000024.1 GCF_902829245.1 Comamonas jiangduensis
CGGGTATTTCTGACACTTCCCCCTGAGGCGCTCACGCGCCTTCCCCCTTCTCTTTCAGGCTTCGCCTTCGGGAAGGGGGACGACACCAGCGCGGCGGGGCGGCCCTTGCGCGGCGTCTCTGGATTGGGCCCTGCCAGCGCAAGGGCCCTGCCCTTGCTCAGAGAAAGAATGCAATGACAGAAACTCTTAATTCCGTAGCTACTAGCGCAAGCACAGCAAGCGCTAACGGCCAATTTGACTCTGATTCCGACCACGTCTCCGCCCTGCGCTTCATCACCTGCGGCTCGGTGGACGATGGCAAGTCGACCCTGATCGGCCGCCTGCTGGTGGACACCCGCGCCGTGCTGCAGGACCAGCTAGCCGGCGTGACCAAGAGCGGCGAGACCGACCTGGCCCTGCTGACCGACGGTCTGTCGGCCGAGCGCGAGCAAGGCATCACCATCGACGTGGCCTACCGCTACTTCAACACCGACGCGCGCAAGTTCATCATCGGCGACGCGCCCGGCCATGAGCAGTACACGCGCAACATGGTCACGGCCGTCAGCAGCGCCGACGCCGCCGTGGTGCTGGTGGACGCCACCAAGCTGGACTGGCAGAACCCCGGCCTGCAACTGCTGCCGCAGACGCGCCGCCCCAGCCTGCTGGCCCACCTGCTGCGCCGGCCCTCGGTGGTGTTTGCCGTCAACCAGCTGGGCGCCGTGGCCGACCCGGCCCAGGCCTTTGCCCACATCCGCGCCGCCCTGGAGCGCTTCGCCCAGGACGCCGGCATTGCCGTGGCGGCCACCGTGCCCGTGTCCGCCCTCAAGGGCTACAACGTGGTCAACGCCCACCATGGCTGGGCCGGCTATGACGGCCCCAGCCTGCTGCAACTGCTGGAGCAGCTGCCCAACACCCCGGCCGACAGCGATCTGCCCCTGGCCTTCCCCGTGCAGTGGGTGGAGAAGTTCCACGACAGCGCCGTCACCACCCAGGGCCGCCGCGTGTTCTGGGGCCGTGTGGCCGCCGGCAGCGCCCAGGTGGGTGCGCAGGTGCAGATCCTGCCCAGCGGCCAACTGGCCACCATCGCCCAGGTGATCGACCATGCCCGCGCGCCCCAGGGCGTGACGGCCGGCCTGTCCGCCGGCATCACGCTGGACCGCGAGGTGGATGTCCGCGCGGCGACTGGATCGTGGCCGCCCCGTGCAGGCCGCCGTGGCCGACGATGATTTCGACACCCCCACCGCCCAGCCGCCTGGCCCAGCAGCCGCAGCCTGAGCGCCACCGTGGCCTGGATGGACAACGAGCCCCTGGTGCCCGGCCGCGTTTACTGGGCGCTGCACGGCCACCGCTGGGTCAAGGCCAAGGCCCAGCGCGTGGTGCACCGCCTGAACGTCAACACCCTGGCCGAGGAAGACGCCGCCCAGCTGGAGCCCAACGCCATCGGCGTGGTGGAGTTTGCGCTGCAAGAAGCCATTCCTGCCGCTGCCTTTGCCCACAGCCGTGCTCTGGGGTCTTTGATTCTGGTCGACACCGCCAGCAACGCCACGGCGGGCGCGGTTTTGGTGCAATGATTTGACCCAAACCAGAGCTTGCCGCGTATGAATCTGCCGCGGCCCGTGGCATTGCGGCAGAAAAAACCTAGAATTACGGGTTACACCTGAACCCACTGCATAAGAAGAATCTCTCATGACACACGTCGTCACCGAAAACTGCATCAAGTGCAAATACACCGACTGCGTGGACGTTTGCCCCGTGGACTGCTTCCGCGAAGGCCCAAACTTCCTCGTGATTGACCCCGATGAGTGCATCGACTGCGCGGTTTGCATCCCCGAGTGCCCTGCCAACGCCATCTTTGCGGAAGAAGATACGCCGGCCGACCAGTTGCACTTCATCAAGCTCAACGCGGAGCTGGCCGTGGCCAAGGGCTGGAAGAGCATCACCAAGCGCAAGGCTTCTCTGCCCGATGCCGATGAATGGAATGGCAAGGAAGGTAAGCTCAGCTTGCTGGAGCGCTAAACCGTTTTCCTGTGCCACACGCCACCTCTGTGGTGCGTGCCCCCTCAACAGCCCCTGCATTGGGGCTGTTTGCTTTTGAGAAAGACCCAACCATGACCACGGCCATCCCTTCAAAACCACCTGTTGAAACCGACGTGGCTGTGATCGGTGCAGGCGCCGTAGGCATGTTTCAAGTCTTTCAACTGGGCTTGCAAGGCCTGCACTGCCACTTGATCGACGCCCTGCCCCACCTGGGGGGTCAATGCGCGCAGCTGTACCCCCACAAACCCATCTACGACATTCCCGGTATCAAGGCCTGCAGCGGCGCCGAGTTGGTAGAGCGCCTGCGCGAGCAAATGGCCCCATTTGCCCCCACGCTGCACTTGGCACAGCAGGTACAAACACTGGTGCAACAAGACGATGGGCGCTGGCTGCTGGGCACCGATCAAGGCACCGCACTGCTTGCCAAAGCCGTGGTGATTGCCGCCGGCGTGGGCGCTTTTGTGCCCAAGACCGTCAAGCTTGAGGGAATAGAAGCCTTGGTGGGCCACAGCGTGCATTACCACCCCGCCGATTTAGGTTCGCTGGCACTCCAAGGCCAGCGTGTACTGGTGCACGGCGGCGATGAGCTGGCCGTGCAAGCGGCCCTAGACGCTGTGCACCACCAGGCTGCCAGCGTCACTTTGATGCACCGCCGCGATGTCTTTACCGCCCCTGAGGCTTTGCTGACCCAACTGCGCATGCACCAGGACGCAGGCCATATCCGCGTGCTGGCTGCGCAGCCCCAAGCGCTGCAAGCCGAGGGCATTGCCTTGAGCGCTGTGACAGTCACCCTGCCCGATGGCAGCAGCCATGACCTGGATGTGCAGCAATGGCTGGTGTTCCAAGGCATCTCACCCAAGCTCGGGCCGGTGGCAGACTGGGGGTGGAGCTGGTCAAAAGCAGCTACCGGTAGACACCGGCACCTTTGTCACTGAAGCGCCGGGCATCTATGCCGTGGGTGATATCAATACCTACCCCGGCAAGCGCAAGCTGCTGCTGTGCGGTTTTCACGAAGCGACACTGGCGGGTTTTCGATTGCCGAGTATCTGACCGACAAACCCGTGCTGCTGCAATACACCACCACCAGCACGCGCTTGCACGAACTGCTGGGCGTAACTGGAACGATCTCGACATAAAAACTGGCCCGCAGCGCAGGAACCACGCCTAACGCACAGGTAAAAACTGTAGCAAAGGGCCGCCCACCAGGCTCTGCCCCAACCCAATCGCCGAGCGCCGCACGCGCTCTGTCCCAAAACTGGCCACCAAGTCCAGCCGTGCAATCACTTTGCCCATTTCGCGCTCAAAGCTCAGATTACGTTCTTGCGCAGAGATGTGGTTGGACAGCAGCAAGGGCTGGCCTTGGGCGTTTTTGCGGTGGTTCAGCACCCAATTGGCAATCTCCACATTGCGGGCCGCGTTGTAGACATGCTGAGGGTTCAGGCTGTCTACCAAGGTGAAGCTGGTTTTTCCGCCATGCGACGTCAAAAGCATGTCGCCCATGGCATAGATAAAGCACCCACCCGGTCTCCCGCAAAATCGGGGCTGAGCGCTTTGCTCAGTGCCATGACATCACGGTGCGCTTGCAGCGCTGGCCACACTGCTTGCCCAGCATGCACTGCGAACATGGGCCATGGCTGCCTCGCGCGAAGCTGCCGTTTTGCGCCATTCGGCGGGGTTGCGCTGGTAGAGCTTGTCCATCAGCCGCATCAGGCTGTCCAGGTTTTCTTGCATGGCAAGGCTAGCAATCCGGTTGCTGTCTGACTGCAGCATCTGTTGCATGGAAAAGGCATCGCCTTGTACTTTGCCATGCGGCGTGGGCGCGCTGGCGCAACCCGCCATGAGCAAAGCCAAGCCCCATGCACAGCGCATGAGACATCGGCGTGTTCCCGTGCAATTTGCAGCTACCATGCCCGCAGCATAGCCAATGCCACCACCCCTGCCAATCCACAGTCCCATCTTGCGCGCCGTTTTGAGTTGCCCGCCCGAAGACCGCACAGCCCCTTAGCGGCCGTTGACACCCGCGTGTCAATGCGCGGCGTGCCAGATAATTCGGGCTTTTTGCACTCACCCACCCATGCTTCATGAATCTCACCGGCGCCGCCAGCTCTTCCTGCCGAAGTGCGCGTGCAGCACATCCTGGATGCGGCCTTGGCTGAGTTTTCACGCCAAGGCTATAACGCCGCGCGCATGGAAGACATTGCCCGGTCAGCAGGTCTTTCCAAAGGCGGTTTGTATGCGCACTTTCCCAGCAAAGAGTCGTTGCTACAACAACTGCTAGCGCGCGTGCTGGAGGCTCCACTGCTGGAGAACCTGCATTGGTGGCCCTGCGAGGCACGCACTCTGGAAGATTTGGTGGATGCCTTTGTCGATCACACGCTGCAGCGTTTGGCCGCCCGTCTGTTTTGCCGACCATTCGCCTGCTCTTGGCTGAGGCTCCACGCCTTCCCCAAGGCATGCAGGATTGGCACCAGAACATGATGCGCATGCACGCCCAAAACCATGAGCGGCTGATGCAGCGTGCCATTGCCGAAGGTTTTGTGACTGCGCCAGAGGGGCTGATGGATTGCTCCATCCTGATGCTTCCCATGACCCAGAGTCTCTTCATGATGTTGGCCAGCGGCGAAGCGCCCACACCGCAAGCCATCCAAGCCTTGCGACCACAGCACAGGCTGTTGTTGCTGCGCTTGTTGCGCCCTTGATGCCCCATCGCCCTGGGGCATGAGGGCTCCCAGGAAGGTGTTTGATACCGTTAAAAACCGACCAGTCGGTATCAGCTTGACTTGGCTCAAGAGCCCATCCAGCAAAAACTTTCAAACTGCACTGCATCAGTATTTGCTGATTGACGCACAAGGTCGGTATAACAGGCCATGCGCTCCATACGTACAGACATGCATTCAGCCTTCCCGTCCCTCCCACGCGCCAGCGCTTATGCGGCCTTCGGTCTTTGCATGGCGATACTTGCCACAGGCTGTGCGCCCAGCCAGGCACTGACAGAGCCTGAAACGACGCTTCCAGCCCACTACCCGGCAGGCGATTTCGCTGCCACAGCCAGTGCCACTACTGGCTTGCCTGCGTGGCAAGCCATGGTGCAAGACCGCACTTTGCAGCAGTTGCTTGAGCAAGCCAGCACCCACAACCATGACTTGCGCCTTGCCTTGCTGCGCGCACAAGAAGCCCGCGCGGCGTATGGATTTCAGCGTGCAGCCCGCCTGCCCAGCATCGGCCTTGGCAGCAGCCACGCCCGTGCCCGTGTGCCGGGGGATTTGAATGCCTCCCGCCAATCGGTTGTGGGGAGCGATCACGAGGTTTTTGTGGGCCTCAACAGCTGGGAGCTTGATTTGTGGGGGCGTGTGCGCCAACTCAGTGAAGCAGCCCTGCAGCAATACCTCGCCTCTGAAGCCGGCGCGCAAGCCGCGCGCCAAGCGTTGTTGGCGCAAGTGGCACGCACCTATCTGGCACTGCGCGAAGCCGACGACCGTTTGGCGCTGACGCGCAGCACCGTGCAAAGCCGTGCAGAAACGCTGCGCATCTTCACGCGCCGCCATGAAGTGGGCGCCACCAGCAAATATGCACTCACGCAGGTACAAAGCCTGCCCCACCAAGCGCTGGTAACCGCTGAACAGCTGGAGAAAGACCGCGCACAGCTGCCCCAGGCCCTGCATTTGCTCACAGGGGCCGACGTTGCGCAGCTACCGCCGCTAGAGCGCGACACCCAGATATTTGCACCCGTGCCTGTGGGCCTGCCCTCAAGCCTGCTGACGGCGCGCCCCGACATCATCGCCGCAGAGCACCAGCTGCAAGCATCACGCGCACAAGTGGGTGCCGCGCGTGCGGCCTTCTTTCCCCGCATTGCCTTGACCGGCAGTTGGGGCAGTGGCAGTGCCGAGCCCAGCGGCCTGTTTCGATCCGGCAGCCAAGCATGGACGTTCATGCCCAGCATTGCCTTGCCCATCTTTGATGGTGGCAGGCGCCAAGCCAATCTGGACTTGGCTGCCGTGCGCCAAAACGCCGCCGTGGTGACGTACGAGCGCACCATCCAGACGGCATTCCGTGAAGTGGCCGATGCGCTGGCAATGCGCCAGAGCATGGCCCAGCAAGTGGACATTCAGCAAAGCAATCTGCAATCGCTGCAAGAGCGCGCCCGGCTGGCACAGCTGCGCTACGACAACGGCGCATCGCCCTATCTGGACGTTCTGGATGCACAGCGCGAGCTCCTCAGCGCAGCCCAGCAGCTGGTGCAAGCGCGCTACGCCCTGCAAAGCGTCCACGTCAGCCTGTACACCGCATTGGGCGGAGGCACCAGCTTGGGCACCGCCGCGCCCGCAGCCAGCGCCACCACCCCAACGCCTCACTCCTGAATACCGCACACACCATGTCCAACAACAGCAAAAAGAAAACCCTGACCCTCCTGGCCTTAGCCACTGCTTTGGTGCTCGCCGGTGGTTATGCATGGAAACAATGGCAAGCCAGCCACGTCAATGAAGGTCTGGCTGGCGGCAATGGCCGTATCGAAGCCACCGAAGTGGACATCGCCACCAAACTGGGCGGGCGTGTTGAGGAAATTTTGGTGGGTGAAGGGGACTTCGTGAAAGCGGGCGAGCCGCTGGCCCGTATGCAAATTACCAGCTTGCAGGCACAGTACGAAGAGGCCGTCGCCGGCAAAGACCGCGCTGTCCACAACGTGGCGGCCTCCAAGGCACAGGTGGCGCTGCGCCAAAGTGACCACGCTGCGGCCCTTGCCGTCGTAGCCCAGCGTGAAGCCGATTTGGACGCGGCCCAGCGCCGTCTGGCACGCTCTGAAACCCTGACCCGCGAAGGCGCCAGCTCTGCCCAAGAGCTGGACGATGACCGTGCCCGTGTGCGGCGCACAAGCGGCGCTGAAAGCCGCACTGGCGCAGGCTGCTGCCGCGCAGGCCGCCATTACCGCCGCCCAGGCACAGGTCACGGCGCAGACTCTGCCGTGGTGGCTGCACAAGCTACTGTGCAGCGCGTTGCGGCAGAGCTGGACGACAGCACTTTGCTTGCCCCTCGTGATGGCCGCGTGCAGTTTCGCCTGGCACAGCCCGGTGAAGTCCTGGGCGCAGGCGGCAAAGTGCTGAATCTGGTGGACTTGGCCGATGTCTACATGAGCTTTTTCTTGCCTGAAACCGTGGCAGGCCGGGTTGCCTTGGGCTCCGAAGTGCGCATCGTGCTGGATGCGGCGCCGCAATTTGTGATTCCGGCCAAGGTGTCGTTTGTGTCCGCCACCGCGCAGTTCACGCCCAAAACCGTGGAAACGGCCAGCGAACGGCAAAAACTCATGTTCCGGGTGAAGGCGCAGCTGGATCCGCAACTGCTGCAAAAACACCTCACCCAGGTCAAGACCGGCCTGCCAGGCCAGGCCTGGGTATTGGCCGAACCTGGCGCACAGTGGCCTGCACATTTGCAGGTGAAGCTGCCGGAGTAAGCGCATGGCCGCTACCTTGGTACCAGGTGCTGCCCCTGCGCCGGTCGCCCACCTTCAGAACGTACACCTGCGCTATGGCAGCGCCGCGGCACTGCGGGGCCTGTCGCTGGACATTCCTGCCGGCGTCATGGTGGGCCTGATTGGGCCTGATGGTGTGGGCAAATCCAGCCTGCTGTCTTTGCTGTCTGGGGCACGCCAGTTGCAAGAAGGCGAAGTTCACGTGCTGGGTGGCGACATGCGCAGCAAGGCGCACCGTGATGCTGTGTGTCCGCGCATCGCCTATATGCCGCAAGGCTTGGGCAAAAACCTCTACCCGACCTTGTCGGTCGAAGAAAACCTGCAGTTTTTTGCCCGCTTGTTTGGCCACAACCAGGCCGAACGCCGCGCACGCATTGACGATTTGACGCAAAGCACGGGGCTAAAGAAGTTTCTCTCGCGCCCCGCAGGCAAGCTGTCGGGCGGCATGAAGCAAAAGCTGGGGTTGTGCTGCGCACTGATCCACGACCCGGACTTGCTGATTCTGGACGAGCCCACCACCGGCGTAGACCCGCTGGCCCGGGCGCAGTTCTGGGATTTGATCAACCGCATCCGCACCACACGCCCCCACATGAGTGTGCTGGTGGCCACGGCCTATATGGACGAAGCCCAGCGGTTTGACTGGCTGGTGGCCATGGACGACGGCCAGATTCTGGCCACTGGCACGCCCGATGAGCTGCTGCAGCGCACGCACACCGCATCGCTGGAGGCGGCTTTCATCGCCCTGCTGCCGCAGGCCAAAAAGCACGGGCACAGCGAGGTGCTGATTCCGCCGCTGCAGGCCAGCGACGATGACATCGCGATTGAGGCCCAAGACCTCACCATGCGCTTTGGTGACTTTGTGGCCGTGGATCACGTGAACTTTCGCATCCGCCGGGGCGAGATTTTTGGCTTTCTGGGCTCCAACGGCTGCGGCAAATCCACCACCATGAAAATGCTGACCGGCCTGATGCCTGCCAGCGAAGGCAAAGCCTGGCTGTTGGCCATGAGGTCGATCCGCACGACATTGCCACGCGCCGTCGCGTGGGCTACATGTCGCAAGCGTTCTCGCTGTACGGCGAGCTGACCGTGCTGCAACACCTGGTGCTCCACGCGCAGCTGTTTCATGTACCGCCAGAGCAAATCAACGCCCGCGTAGAAGCCATGCTGCAGCGCTTTGGCCTGCAGCAAGAGCGCTACGAGCTGCCCGAGCGACTGCCGCTGGGTCTGCGCCAGCGCCTGTCACTGGCCGTGGCCATGGTGCACAGCCCGGAGTTGCTGCTTTTGGATGAGCCCACCCCGGGCGTAGACCCGGTGGCGCGTGACCAGTTCTGGCGTTTGCTGGTGGAGCTGTCGCGCCGCGACAAGGTGACGATTTTCATCTCCACCCACTTCATGAACGAGGCCGAGCGCTGCGACCGCATGTCCATGATGCACGCGGGCAAAGTGCTCGACTCCGACGTACCCGCCAAGCTGGTTGAAAAGCGCGGCGCGGCGACGCTGGAAGAAGCCTTTATTGGCTATCTGGTGGAAGCATCGGGCGAGCCAGCCCCCGACCTCAACACCAAAAAAATAGCTGCCAGCGCTGATAAAACAAGCACTTCAGTACAAAAACCATCTGAACCCGAGCAATCACCAGCGCAAGGCGCTATGGTTTCTAATAGCGCTAGCGCACTCCCCCGCTTTAGCCTGCAGCGCATGTGGAGCTATCTGTGGCGCGAGTCGCTGGAGCTGCAGCGCGACCCGGTACGCGCCACGCTGGCGCTGGTGGGCTCGCTGGTGCTGATGGTGGTGATTGGCTTTGGCATCAGCTTTGATGTGGAAGATCTGACATTTGCCGTGCTGGACCGCGACCAAAGCACGCTGAGCCAGAGCTACACGCAAAGCTTGTCGGGCTCGCGCTATTTTCGGGAGCAACCGCCGCTGACGTCCTACGAAGATCTGGATCAACGCATGCGGGCCGGCAAGATTGTGGTGGCTATTGAAATCCCCCCGGGTTTTGGGCGCGACATTCTGCGCGGCACCCCCACGGCCGTGGGCGCCTGGTTCGACGGCGCCATGCCCACCATAGAGCATTTGCCCCAGTGCGGGGCCCAAGCGAAAACCCGAAGCCCCTGCGGGCTCTACCAGGTGCTCTGCCGCCAGCGCATTGATGATGCGCTGCACGGTGGAGCGCGGTAAATCCACCGCGCTAGCAATGGCTGCCAGGCTCATGCCGCAGGGCAGGCCATGCGCGCTGAGGGTGCGCATGATTTTGCTGCTGCGCGCAATCACTTGGATGCCGCCGTGTTGGCGTTCATCCGCGTCGTCGACAGGGTGATCGGTCATGGGCTGTCTTTGTTCAGAAGTCGGAGGAATGGTCAAGTTCCGAGCTTATCGCCTTCGGTGCCAGCAGGGTTGAAAGAGGACAGTTGCATCGATTCTTAACCATATATTGATACACTGAACCGCAATGCAATACAAAGGACGGCGTTTTTGCCTGAAAACGCCGTCCTTTTGTCGTCTCAACCTATATCTGCCAGCAATTAGCTGGCGTTGGCAAGGAGTGTGATTTCATGAGCGTGAAGCTTTTCAATGCAGCGCGTACGGCATGGACCGTGGCGGCTGCGGCCATGTTGGTGGCCTGTGGCGATCCTGCGGGGCCGCAACCGGGCGCGCAAGGGCCAGCAGCCGTGGGTGTCTATACCGTGCAGGCGCAGGCCGTGGCATTGACCACCGAGCTGCCCGGCCGTGCAGTGGCTTCGCGCGTGGCGCAGGTGCGTCCGCAGACCAGCGGTATCGTGCAAAAGCGTTGGTTTGAAGAGGGCAGCATGGTCAAGCAAGGCCAGGCGCTCTACCAAATTGACCCGGCCACCATGAATGCGCAGTTGGCCAAAGCGCAGGCACAGTTGCTGAGTGCAGAAAACTTGGCCCGGCGCTATGAGGTGCTGCGTGCCAAAAATGCCATCAGTCAGCAGCAATACGACGATGCCATGAGCGCATGGCGCAATGCGCAGGCGGATGTAGAGCTGGCGCGTATCGATACCGTCTATGCCAAGGTGCTCTCGCCGATTGCAGGGCGAATTGGCCGCTCCCTCGTGACGGAAGGCGCACTGGTCACCCAGGGACAGTCGCAAGAAATGGCCACGGTACAGCAGCTGGACCCGATCCACATCGATATGCAGCAGTCCATGGCCGACATCCTGCGTTTGCAAGCAGAGAACGCTCAAAGCGGCGCCAAGGGCAATGCCAAGGTGCGCCTGGTTCTGGAAGACGGCAGCATTTATCCGCTGCAAGGCACGCTCCAATTCAGCGAAATGCAGGTGGATGAGAGCACAGGCTCTGTCACCTTGCGCGCGACGTTTGCCAACCCCGATGGGCTGCTGCGACCTGGCATGTTTGTGCGTGCACAGGTGCAAACCTCCACACGGGATGCTGCGCTGCTGGTGCCCCAGCAAGCCGTATGGCGCAATACCCAGGGCCAGGCCATGGTGTGGGCGGTGGGCGACGACAAGATCGCCAAGGCACGCCCTGTGAATGCAGTGCGAACCGTGGGCAATACATGGCTGGTCGAAGGCGGTTTGCAAGCCGGGGAGCAAGTGATTACCGAAGGCCTGCAAAGCTGCGTGGCGAAATGCCTGAACCCGGTGCCAGCCCAGAATGTGGGCATCGTGACGGACTTGTACGCCCCTGCGCCTGCTGTAGCGCCTGCGGGCCAAGGCGCCTAAGGAAACGCCATGTCCAAGTTTTTTATCAACCGTCCCATTTTTGCGTGGGTGCTGGCGATGGTGGTGATGCTGGCAGGTGCCTTGGCCATCAAGGCTTTGCCCGTCAGCCAATACCCCGATGTGGCACCACCTGCGATTGCCATTTCGGTCACTTACCCCGGTGCTTCCGCCCAAACCGTGCAAGACACGGTGGTGCAGGTGATTGAGCAGCAGCTCAACGGGCTGGATAACCTGCGCTACATCACCTCGTCCAGTGAGTCGGACGGCTCCATGCAAATCGTGGTCACCTTTGAACAAGGCACCGACCCCGACATTGCCCAGGTGCAGGTGCAAAACAAGCTGAATCTGGCCACCCCCATGCTGCCGCAGGAAGTGCAGCAGCAAGGCATTCGTGTCGCCAAATACCAGATGAACTTCATGCTGGTGGCCGGCTTGGTGTCGGAAGACGGCGCCATGAACAGCGAAGACTTGGCGGACTACATTGCCTCCAACATCCAAGACCCGGTCTCGCGCACCAAGGGTGTGGGCGACTTCACCTTGTTCGGCTCGGCCTATGCCATGCGCATCTGGCTGGACCCGGCCAAGCTCAATGCCTACCAACTGACCCCCACTGATGTGATAGCTGCCGTCCAAGCCCAGAACGTGCAGGTCTCGGCAGGGTCTCGGCGGGCTGCCCACCCTCAATCACCAGGTGCAGTTGCAAGCTACGGTGCTGGGCAAAACGCGCATGAAGACGGCGGATGAATTCCGTGAAATCATGCTCAAGGTCAACCCCAATGGCGCGCAAGTGCGCCTCAAAGACGTGGCCGATGTAGCGCTGGGAGGCCAGTTCACGGCCATCTCCAGCAAGTACAACGGCCAGCCCTCTGCAGCTTTGGCATTGCGCTTGGCGACGGGTGCCAACGTGCTGGAGGCCGTAACCGCTGTGCGTGCCACGATTGCCAGCCTGGAGCCCAACTTCCCGCCTGGCGTGAAGGTGGTCTACCTATGACACTGCGCCGGTGGTGCAGGTGTCTATCGACTCGGTGGTGAGCACCCTGGTCGAAGCGATTGTGCTGGTGTTCCTGGTCATGCTGCTGTTTTTGCAGAGCGTGCGCGCCACCCTCATTCCTACGCTGGCCGTGCCCGTGGTGTTGCTGGGCACTTTCGGCGTGCTGCTGGCAGCGGGCTTTACCATCAACTTGCTGACCATGTTTGCCATGGTGCTGGCAATTGGCCTGTTGGTGGACGATGCGATTGTGGTGGTCGAAAACGTCGAACGCTTGATGCACGACGAGCACTTGTCCCCCAAGGAGGCCACCCTCAAATCCATGGGCCAGATCTCCGGCGCGCTGGTCGGTATTGGTGTGGTGATTTCCGCCGTTTTTGTGCCCATGGCGTTCATGGATGGCTCCACCGGTGTGATTTACCGCCAGTTCGCCATCACGATTGCGGTGGCTATGTCGCTGTCGGTGCTGGTGGCGTTGGTATTTACGCCCGCGCTGTGCGCCACCATCTTGAAAGCACCTGTGCCGGGCAAAAAGCCCGCCAAGTTTTTTGCATGGTTCAACCGTGTGTTCAACGCAGGTGCCAGCGGCTATGCGATTGGCGTGGAAGGCATCTTGAAGCGCAGCAAGTTCTTCTTGGTGATCTATGTGCTGCTGCTGGCCGCGCTGGTGGCCTTGTTTGCCCGCATTCCCACGGCCTTCTTGCCCGAAGAAGACCAGGGCACGATGTTTGTGCAAGTGCAACTGCCACCGAACGCCACCGCCGCGCGCACCGATCAGGTGCTGCAAGCCGTGACTCAGCATTTGCTGGAGAACGAGCAAGACACGGTCCACAGTGTCATGTCGGTGAACGGCTTTAACTTTGCGGGCCGTGGCCAAAACTCGGGTCTGCTGTTTGTGGAGCTGAAACCGTTTACCGAGCGCACCAGTGCACACCAGCACCTGAAGGCATTGCATGGCCGCACCTGGGGCTTTGTCAGTCAGTTGAACGATGCGATGGTCATCCCCGTCATTCCGCCGGCGATTGTGGAGCTGGGCAATGCCACGGGCTTTGACTTTTTCTTGCAAGACAACGGCGGTGTCGGCCACGAGGTGTTGATGCAGGCGCGCAACCAGCTGCTGGGCATGGCGGCGCAAACGCCGCAACTGGCGATGGTGCGCCCCAATGGCTTGTCGGATGAGCCGCAGTACCAAATCGAAATCGACGAGGAAAAGGCCCGTGCGCTCAAGCTGAGCCTGAGTGACATCAATGCCACCATGTCGATTGCCTGGGGATCGGCCTATATCAACGACTTTATTGACCGTGGCCGTGTGAAGAAGGTGTTCCTGCAAGGGCAGGCCGCATCGCGCGTGGGGCCGGACGACTTTGCCAAGTGGTTTGTGCGCAATAGCGACGGCAAGATGGTGCCCTTCAGCACCTTCGCCACGGGCAAGTGGGTGTACGGCCCGGCCAAGCTGGAACGCTACAACGGCGTCTCGGCGGTGCAAATCGTGGGGGGCACCGCGCCCGGCGTGAGCACGGGGGAGGCCATGAAGATCGTGGAAGGCCTGGCCCAGCAATTGCCTCCGGGTGTGGACTTGGTGTGGACGGGGCTGTCGTACGAAGAAATCAAGGCCGGCAACCAAAGCACGTGGATCATGGCGCTGTCCATGTTGATTGTGTTCCTGAGCTTGGCGGCTTTGTACGAGAGCTGGTCGATTCCCTTCTCGGTGATGCTGGTCGTACCCCTGGGTATTTTGGGCGCGGTGCTGGCAACGCTGGGCCGCGGGTTGACCAACGACGTGTTCTTTCAGATTGGCATGATTACCACCATGGGCTTGGCGGCCAAGAACGCCATCCTGATTGTGGAGTTTGCGCGGGAGCTGCATGAGCAAGAAGGCAAGCCATTGTTTGAAGCTGCCGTAGAAGCCGCCCGCCTGCGTCTGCGCCCCATCATCATGACCTCGATGGCCTTTGTGCTGGGCGTGGTGCCCCTGGCTTTGGCTACGGGCGCATCCAGCGGCAGCAAGCATTCGATTGGCACCAGCGTGGTGGGCGGTACCTTGGCGGGCACCTTCCTGGCCATCTTCTTTGTGCCTTTGTTCTTCTATGTGGTGGCCAGCGTAGTGGCGCGTTTTCGCAAAAGCCCACCTGCGGCTGTCGTAGCCACCCATGCCTCTGGCGAGGAGTCCCACGCATGAAATTGCACACCCTGACTGGCGCCTTGGCGCTGGCGGGGCTGTTGAGCGCCTGCTCCATGGCCCCGACCTATGAAACCCCCGCGGCCCCTGTCGCTGCAAACTGGACGGTGTCTGCAGGCACTCCAACTGCCAGCACCGATGCCACTGGCGTTGCGCCCGTGCAATGGCAAGCCTTCTTTGGCAATGCGCCACTGCGTGAAGTGATTGCGCTCACGCTGGAGCACAACCGCGATTTGCGCGCTGCCGCCTTGAATGTGCAGGCCTACCAGGCCCTGTACCGCATCCAAAAGGCCGACAGCGCACCCACCATCGGTGCGCAAGTGGCGGCCTCGCGCCAGCGCACACCGGCCGATGTGGCCCAGGCCCCCGATGCCGTCACCGCCAGCACCTACACCGGCGGCGTGGGGCTGGTGTCGTACGAGCTGGACTTGTTTGGCCGCGTGCAAAGCCTGAATGAGCAAGCCTTGCAGCAATATCTGGCGATGGACAGCACGCACAAGGCCACGCAGCTGAGTTTGGTGGCTGCTGTCGCCAGCGCATGGCTGACCTGGCAGGCCGACCAGCAAATGCTGGACGTGGTCAGCCGCACCCTGGCAGCCAATCACCAGGCACTGGAGCTGATCGTGGCGCAGGTTGACCACGGCATTGCCACCGACTTGCAGCGCCACCAGGCGCAAGCCGCCGTAGACAGCGCCCGTGCCCAGCTTGCCCAGCTCACCCGCGCTGTGGCGCAAGACCTGAACGCGCTGCAAACCTTGGTAGGCACGGAGTTGCCTGCGCATGTGCGCGATGCCGCCTTGCCTGCGCAAGATTGGCAGTTGGCCGATGTGCCGGTAGGCTTGCCCGCCCAGGTGCTGGCCCAGCGCCCCGACATCTTGGCGGCAGAGCAGCAGCTCAAAGCCGCCAACGCCCACATCGGTGCTGCGCGCGCAGCGTTTTTCCCCAGCATCTCGCTCACCGCCAGCGCAGGCGCGGCCAGCACGGAGTTGTCGGGCCTGTTCAAGGGCGGTGCGGGGGCATGGAGTTTTGCACCGCAAATCAACATTCCCTTGTTTGCGGGCGGCCGCCTGCAGGCCAGCTTGGACTACGCCACGCTGCAAAAAGATGTGCGTGTGGCGCAGTATGAAAAAGCCATCCAAACTGCCTTCCAGGAGGTGGCCGATGGTTTGGCGGCCCGCACCACCTACGTCGATCAGCGAGAGGCCAGCCAGCGTTTGGTGAAAACTTCTTCTCAGTACTTGGAACTGGCCCAGCTGCGCTATGACGCGGGCGTGGATGCCTATCTGACTGTGATTGATGCGCAGCGCAGCTTGCGGGGTGGCGGGGGGGGGGCGGTTAAAACGGGTTTGGGGGAGGGGGGTGGGCGGGGGTGGGTTGTTAAGGCCTTGGGGGGCGGGGTGGTGGGGCAAGCCCCTGGTGGAAAGCCGTTTTGAACCGCCCCCAGCGTATTTTTGGTATGTAACGCTTGTCGGGTAAGCGTTGCTAGCTATTTTTATTGTGATGGGAGTGGGGCGGCAGAGGCTGGAGCCGCACTTCGGCGGAACGCACTGCGCGCTTACAGCGCTGCGTTCCAACAGACCGCCGCAAACATGCGAGCTGTGCCACGCAGGTGGGGTGCGACGCTTATTAGCACCTGCCTTGGGGCCGTGCCCAGCGACCTTTCGGCTGCTTGGCGCAAGGCTTCAGCGCATTTCACCCAGTCTTGCGCCCAAGCAGCCATCCACATTGCTGCCTTATTGCGCCAGCAGCCAACCTCCAGCGGCGGTTAAAAGCACCACCAGAACAGGCGACAACCTTGCATGAACGAGGAGTGCAAACGCGAAGAGCGCCAAACCAAAGTCGGCTTTGGATTGAATCGCGCTGGTCCAAACGGGGTCATAGAGTGCGGCTGCCAAGATGCCGACGACAGCCGCGTTCACCCCAGCCATCGCTTGTTGCACGCTCACTCGCATGCGCAGAAACTCCCAGTAGGGAAGTGCGGCCATGACGAGCAAGAAGCCGGGCAGGAAGATGGCAAACAGCAACGTCAAACCACCTATCCAGCCGCCCATGGGGGCCGGCATGATGCTGCCTAAATACGCCGCAAACGTGAACAAGGGGCCGGGAACAGTTTGTGTCGCCCCGTAGCCTGCAAGAAACGCTTCATTCGAAACCAAGCCCGTTGGCACCACGCTGGCTTGTAGCAACGGTAGCACTACATGCCCCCCCCCAAACACCAAGGCACCGGCTTGGTAAAAATCGCTGAATGCCTGCACCACAGGTGAGCCCGTCATGGAGCTGATTGGCGGCAAGAGAAATAGCAGTGCGCTAAAAACGCCCAGCAGCAAGACACCCGTAGCCTTCCCCTTTGCATGCGGGTGATGCAGGGCTGGGGGCTGGGCATCCACACGCACCAGCTTTAGTCCGGCCACACCCCCAATGAGAATGGCGAGTATTTGGCCGAGCGATGAGGGCAGCGCAACAGCGATGAGGGTGGCGACCACCGCAATCCATGCACGAGTTTTGTCCGGGCACAAACTCTTGCTCATGCCCCAGACGGCTTGCGCAACGATGGCAACTGCGGCAATTTTGAGGCCATGGATTGCGCCTGATTGCGCCAGCGCCGCCCACTCGGAGATACCCAGCGCAAAAAGAATCAGTGCCACAGCAGAAGGCAAGGTGAAACCTATCCACGCAGCGATTGCACCCAGCCAGCCACGCTGCCCGAAGCCCAAGGCCATGCCGACTTGGCTGCTCGCTGGGCCAGGCAGGAACTGGCACAGCGCCACCAGGTCAGAGTAGCTTTTGTCGTCGAGCCATTTGCGCCGGCCTACGAACTCCTCGCGGAAATAGCCCAAATGGGCTGCAGGGCCGCCAAAAGAGGTGAGTCCAAGCTGGAAAAAAGCCAGAAGAACTTCAAGCACACTGGCTTTTTGACGGGTCGTTGGCGGTGAAGGAGTACGCATGGTGATGGATTGTCCATCCATACGCTGAAATCTAGGAAAGCCTGCTGCAGGCCATGGGCGGCCGTCCACTCTTCACGTTGCACACCACCTCAGGCGCTGATGGATGCGCTGCAAGGACATCCCCAAGCTGACACAATGGCGCCCCTTTGTTTGATAGGGCAGCTTTTAAAAAAGAAGCTGCTAGCGCTAGTCAAAGAAGGCTTTGAGATAGATAAGTATCTGAAAAGCTTATTTCACAAGCGTTGGCAGCTCTTGTTTTTGGTGCTGCCAGTGTAGAGAGTTTTCAGAATGCAGATGCTTCCCCAGACCACCTTGGGCATTGACTTTGGCACGTCCAACTCCGCCATGGCGTGGCGCGCAGCCGGGCAGACTGCGCAGTTGGTGCCCCTGGAAGGCAAGGCGGCTGCCATGCCCACGGCCTTGTTCTTCCACTACGAAGACCGCAGCACGCACTACGGGCGCGATGCCATGCAGCAGTATTTGGCGGGGGAAGAGGGGCGTTTGATGCGCTCGCTCAAAAGCCTGCTGGGCAGCAGCTTGCTGCAAGACAAAACCGCCGTGCACGGCAAGCTGGTGAGCTACCAAGACATCATTGCCATGTTCTTGCAGCATTTGGCGGCGCAAGCGCAGCAGCACATGGGCGGTCTGCCCGAGCGCGTGGTGCTGGGCCGCCCCGTGCATTTTGTCGACGGCAACCCCGAGCGCGACGCGCTGGCGCAGGCTTCGCTGGAAGCGGCGGCGCATACCGCAGGTTTCAAGGAAGTGGCTTTTCAGCTGGAGCCGATTGCGGCGGCGCTGGACTACGAGCAGCGCCTGAGCGCAGAAGCGTGCATTTTGGTGGTGGACATTGGCGGTGGTACGTCCGACTTCACCGTGGTGCGCTTGGGCCCGCAGCACGCGGGCAAGCGTGACCGCACGCAAGACATTCTGGCCACCACGGGCGTGCACATTGGCGGCACCGACTTTGACTACAAGCTGAACGTGGCCGAAGTGCAGCCCTTGCTGGGCTTGGGCCACCACGGCCCCAGCGGGCGTGAGGTACCTAGCCGTGTGTTTTATGACCTGTCCACCTGGCACCTGATTCAGTGGCTGTACACCGCCAAATCCATGCGCGAGGTGCAAGCCCTGCGCAGCGACTTTAGCGACCGCAACTTGCACGCCCGCCTGATGCGTGTGCTGGAAGCGCAGGCCGGGCACCGCCTGGCCGATGCGGTGGAGCAGGGCAAGATCACGGCATCAAGCACTGCTGCCGATGCACGGCTGGAGCTGGGCTGGATTCAAGCTGGTTTGGCCGCGCAAATCACTCCTGAAGGTTTGGCGCAGCACCTGCAAGCGCAATTGGCGGATGTGGTGCAGTGTGCGCAGGAATGTGTGGCGAACGCGGGGCTGCGCAAGGAGCAGATTACGACGCTGTATTTGACGGGGGGCTCGTCCGCGTTGCAGACGCTGCGCGATGCGCTGGCGGTGGCGTTCCCGGCTACGCCACAGGTGGCGGGGGACTTGTTTGGGGGGTGGCCTGGCCTGGCTTACGCCTAAAACCATAGCTGCAAGCGCTTGATGGATAAGCGTACGGCTAAAAAGGCTTGAAGCCGTTTGGTGGGTTTCAAGCCTTTTGGGGGGTGATGTGTGGGCGTGTGGGCAGCGCCGGTTTGTCGCCCCGCCGGGCAAGACCCGGCCCCTGCAGTCCAAGGTGAAGCACAAGCCAGGAAGCCGCAAGGCTTAAGCGTCTTCGCCCTCACGCTTGATCTCCAGCGCCCGGTCATACAAGGTGTTGCGATTGCCGCCTGTAATCTCTGCGGTGAGCTTGACGGCCGTCTTGGTTGGCAACTCCGCCAGCAACAGCCGCAGCACCCGTTCGGCTTCGCCGTTTTCTTGCTGCACCTCCACCGGGTGCAAGACCACCACAAACTCGCCTTTGCTGCGGTTGGCTTCGGCATCCAACCAGGCCGCCACATCCACGGCGGCGCGCGTGGTGATTTGTTCAAATTGTTTGGTGATTTCGCGTGCCAGCGTGACTTGCGCACACCCAGCACGGCCAAGGCTTTGGCCATTTCCTGGATGCGGTGGGGTGCCTCCAGCAGCACGGTGCAGCGCGGCTCCGCAGCCAGCTTGTGCACGGCAGCTTGGCGCTCGGCGCTCTTGGTGGGCAAGAAACCCGCAAACACAAAGCCGCCATCGGTGTGCCGGGCGGCACACAGCCCGCCACGCTGATGGCACTGGTGATGCTGCTGGCACCGGGCAGCGGCATGGCGCGCAGGCCTGCTGCGGCCAAGGCCGCGCACAGGCGTGCGCCGGGTCGCTGACGCCGGGGGTGCCCGCATCGCTCACATACGCAATGCGCTGGCCTTGTTGCAGGCGGGCAATGATGCCGGCTGCGGCCTCTGCCTCGTTGTGCTGGTGCACGGCCAGCAGCTGGTGGCCGGGGCGCTCCAGCCCATAGCTGCGCAACATGCCTTGGGTGTGGCGCGTGTCCTCGCAGGCAATCGCATCCACCATTTGCAGCACATGCAGGCTGCGCAGCGAGATATCAGCCAGATTGCCGATGGGCGTTGCCACCACATACAGCACACCTTGCGGATAATTTTGGGAGGCAGCCGCGTCGCGTGCTGCTGTCAATGCCGAAGCGAAAGAGGCGCTCAATGTTCTTCCTTGGGAAAAAGCCACAACCAGGCGTCAGCGGCACGACCACGGCACGTGGCCAAGCTGCTGAAGACCAAGCCTTGGCCTATCTGCAGGCGCGAGGCCTGCGTTTGCTTGCCCGCAATTATCGAACGCCCGGGCGCGGAGGGGGCGAGATCGACTTAATCCTGCAAGAAAGCAATGGCACGGTGGTGTTTGTGGAGGTGCGCAGCCGCAGCAGCACCGGCTTTGGCGGGGCGGGCGGCAGCATCAGCGCGGCCAAGCGCCAGCGTGTGGTGCTGGCAGCCCAGCATTGGCTGCTGCAGCATGGGGCAGGGCAGGCATGCCGCTTTGATGTCGTATTGCTGGATGGCGCGCAACTCGAGTGGCTGCCTGCCGCGTTTGATGCGGGGTGAGGGCTGGTGCCATGGGTTACAGCACGTTGCAGGAACTTTGCGGGCAGGATGCACACCTATGCAGTGTTAACCGAACGCTACAAAAATCGATAAGGCACGCAGGTATCATTCCTACCCCATGCTTGAGCAACAAATCCAACAACACTTCATAGACAGCGCAGACTTGAAATACCAGTCTGCGCAGTCACTGAGCTTGCCAATTTCTGCGGCGGTGCAGGCCTTGCTGGCGTGTATTACCGGCGGCGGAAAATCTTGCCTGCGGCTCTGGCGCCTCTGCCAGCCAAGCACAGATGTTTGCCAGCCTGTGTGTGAGTGGCTTTGAACGCGATCGCCCTGAGCTGGCGGCTGTGGCCCTGACGTCAGACAGCGGGTTCCTGGGCTCGCTATCGGGGGCAGCCAACTTGTCGAACCATTATGTGGCGCGGCAAGTGCGTGCTTTGGGGCAGGCCAGTGATGTGCTGCTGCTGATTTCGGTCAGTGGGCAAGAAAACAGCATGGTGGAGGCGGTGGATGCAGCCCATGAACGCGACATGATGGTGGTGGCGCTGACCGGCCACACCGGCGGTGCTTTGGCAGGCCGCATGCGCGAGACGGATGTGCTGATTTGTGTGCCGCATGAGCGTCCAGCACGCGTGCGCGAAGTGCACGATTTGGTGCTGAACTGCTTGTGCGACGGCGTGGACACCCAATTACTTGGCGAACAGGAGATGTAATGAAAGAGCAATGGCGTCGAACAGGTTGGGCCGTGGTGGCAGCCGCAACGCTGATGGGGGGCCTGACAGCGTGTGTGCCGTTGCTGGTAGGTGGGGGCGCAGTCACGACAGCGTTGGTGGCCTCGGACCGTCGCACTTCCGGCATGTACCTGGAAGACACACGCATTGAGCAAGCAGCAGCGTCGCAGATCCGTTCCGTGGTGAAGCAGGATGAACGCGTCAGCGTGACCAGTTTCAATCGCTTGGTGCTGCTCACGGGCGAAGTGCGCTCTGCGGCTGTGAAGGCTGAGATTGAGCGCGCGGTGGCAGGCGTGGAGAATGTGCGCAGCGTGGTCAACGAGCTGGAGGTGGTGCCGTTTATCTCTTCCATCACCCAGCGCAGCAAAGATACGTTCATCACCAGCAAGGTCAAGGCTAGCATTTTGGATGCCAAGGACTTGCAGGCCAACACCATCAAGGTAGTGACGGAGATGAATGTGGTGTATTTGATGGGGATTGTGACGCCCCGTGAAGCCAAGCGTGCGGCAGAAATTGCCCGCGGGGTGAACGATGTGCGCAAGGTGGTGCGGGTGTTTGAAAACGTCTCTGAAGAAGAGCTGGCGTCGTACCGCACACGCCAAGACGAGGCGCCTGTAGAGCAAGATCCTGCCGCGCAGAATTGATGACACTTGGTGTGCAAACCGCATAAAAAATCCCGGCACTGGCCGGGATTTTTTATGCGAAAGCTGCAGCTAAAGCCCTACATGATGCGGAAGTGCTCAGTGCCGGCTGCGAGGTCGATGTTGTGCGCACGCTTGCTGTGCAGCTTGATTTGCAGGCGCAAATCGTTGACGGAGTCTGCATTGCGTAGCGCGTCTTCGTACATGACCGCACCGCTTTCGTACAGGTCAAACAGCGACTGGTCAAAAGTCTGCATGCCCAGTTCACGGCTCTTTTTCATGATCTCCTTGATCTCCACCACATCACCCTTGGCAATCAGGTCCGAGATCAGCGGGGTGTTGAGCAATACCTCCAGCGCCGCCACGCGCCCTGTGCCGCCTTCTTTGGGCAAGAGACGCTGTGAAATCATGCCGCGCAGGTTGAGCGACAAGTCCATCAGCAGTTGTTCGCGGCGCTCTTCCGGGAAGAAGTTGACGATGCGGTCTAGCGCCTGGTTGGCATTGTTGGCGTGCAGCGTGGCCAGGCACAGGTGGCCGGTTTCGGAGAACACGATGGCGTGTTCCATGGTTTCGCGGTCGCAGATTTCGCCCATCAGGATTACGTCGGGCGCCAGGCGCAGCGAGTTCTTGAGCGCCGCCTCCCAGCTGTCGGTGTCCAGACCCACTTCGCGCTGGGTGATGATGCAGTTTTTGTGCGGGTGCACGAACTCGATCGGGTCTTCCACCGTCACGATGTGGCCTTGCGAGTGTTCGTTGCGCCAGTCCACCATGGCTGCCAGCGACGTGGATTTGCCCGAGCCCGTGGCGCCCACAAAGATGCACAGGCCCCGCTTGGTCATGGCCACTTCTTTGAGCACCTGGGGCAGTCCCATGC
>NZ_CADEPJ010000025.1 GCF_902829245.1 Comamonas jiangduensis
ATATTGCTCTTTCCAAATACCTGTAGGGGCTCAACCGGGGAAGTTTTCCGGAGATTTGGCCTTGCTGCGTGCCTCTGCCGCGCTGATGAGGTTGCGGCGCACCAAATCCGTCAGGTTCTGGTCCAGCGTCTGCATGCCCACATTGCTGCTGGTCTGGATGGTCGAATACATCTGTGCCACTTTGCCTTCGCGAATCAGGTTGCGGATGGCGCTGGTGCCAATCATGATCTCGTGCGCTGCAACGCGGCCATTGCCATCTTTGGTTTTGCACAGGGTCTGCGAAATCACGGCCTGCAGCGACTCCGACAGCATGGCGCGCACCATTTCTTTTTCTTCGGCAGGGAAGACGTCGATGATACGGTCGATGGTTTTGGCAGCGCTGGAGGTGTGCAGCGTGCCAAACACCAAGTGGCCGGTTTCTGCCGCGGTCATCGCCAGGCGTATGGTTTCCAGGTCACGCATTTCGCCCACCAAAATGCAGTCGGGGTCTTCACGCAGTGCAGAACGCAAGGCAGCGGCAAATGAATGGGTCATGGGCCCCACTTCGCGCTGGTTGACCAGGCATTTTTTGGAGTCGTGCACAAACTCGATGGGGTCTTCCACCGTCAGAATGTGGCCATGGTCGTTGTGGTTGAGATAGTCCACCATGGCGGCCAGGGTGGTCGATTTACCCGAGCCCGTGGGGCCGGTGACGAGCACCAAGCCGCGTGGTTTCATAGCCAGTTCCGCAAAAATTTTGGGCGCGTTCAAGTCTTCGAGCGTCAAAACTTTGCTGGGAATGGTACGGAAAACGGCCGCTGCGCCGCGGTATTGGTTGAAAGCGTTTACACGAAAACGTGCCAGGCCTGCAATCTCGAAGGAGAAGTCGACCTCCAGGTTTTCTTCATAGGCCTTGCGCTGGCCGTCGTTCATGATGTCGTAGACCATGGCGTGCACGGCTTTGTGGTCCAGTGGCTCTACATTGATGCGGCGCACATCACCGTGCACCCGAATCATGGGGGGCAGACCTGCGGAGAGGTGCAGGTCGGACGCCTTGTTCTTAACGCTAAAAGCCAGCAGGGTGGTGATGTCCACAACAGATCTCCCTCTCGAATGCCACCTCAATGCAGTGCCTCTTGAGGGCAGCTTGATGGAAGTAGCTGGTTGGTTTGGTACGCTTCGAAAGATTATGACCACGATTGCCAGCAAGCTCCAAAGCGTTCGCGCTCAGATTACCGATGCATGTCAAAAGTGCGGCAGGCAGCCCACAGAAGTGACTTTGCTGGCGGTATCCAAAACATTTCCCGCAGAGGCGGTGCGTGAGGCAGCCTTGGCGGGGCAGCGCGCATTTGGCGAAAACTACATCCAGGAAGGGGTGGAAAAAATCGCCGCCGTGCAGGCAATGGCCGATGTACCTCCTTTGCAGTGGCACTGCATTGGCCCGATTCAAAGCAACAAGACCAAACTGGTCGCCCAGCACTTTGACTGGGTGCATACCGTGGATCGCGAAAAAATTGCCCAGCGGCTGGATGCGCAGCGGCCTGAGCATTTGGCGCCGCTGCAAGTGTGCATTCAGGTGAATGTGGATGGCGGGGAGACCAAATCGGGCTGCTCCCCCGAGGAGGCGCTGGCGCTGGCGCAGTGCATTGCGGCGCTGCCCAGACTGCAGCTGCGCGGGGTGATGAGTATTCCTGATCCGCTACCCTCACACGATGCCATGCTGGCCGTCCACCGCAAGGTGGTGGCCGTGTTTGACCGCATTGCGCTGCGGGATCGTGGGGTTGGAGCAGTGGGATACGGTGAGCCTGGGCATGACTGCAGATATGCAGATGGCGATTGCCGCAGGCAGCACCATGGTGCGGGTGGGCAGCGGTATTTTTGGAGCCCGCGACTACAGCAGCCAGGCCTGAGGCTGCAGGTGTCCAGCCTGCGAGATGGTTTTGATATGGCACAGTGGCATACGCATCGGCATATGCGGGTATACCAAAGTCACGAGCTTGCTCGCGCTGCAAAAAGTGCCGTGCTAAGCTGATTTTTATAGCAAACAGGCCGCATCGCGGCCTTATTAAATTTTGGAGAAACCATGCCTGGACTTTTGCCCGATATCGATCCTGATGGACTGCTGGAATTTTCGGTGGTCTACACCGATCGCGCGCTCAACCACATGTCCAAACGCTTTACCGGCGTAGTGCAAGACATTCTGGGCACGCTCAAAGAGGTCTACCACGCCCACACCGCAGTGCTGGTGCCGGGCAGCGGCACCTTCGGCATGGAGGCCGTGGCGCGCCAGTTTGCCAACGGGCAGAAGGTGCTGATCGTGCGCAACGGCTGGTTCAGCTACCGCTGGACGCAGATTTTTGAGGTTGGCAACTTCGGTCTGGGCGGTGGTGCCGTGGTCTGCAAGGCGCGCAAGCAGGGGGCCGGCAGCCAGGACCCGTGGGCGCCATGCGCCGCGCAAGACGTGGCCGCCACCATCCGTGCCGAAAAGCCCAAGGTGGTGTTTGCCCCGCACGTGGAAACCGCCAGCGGCATCTTGCTGCCCGACGACTACATCCGCACGATTGCCGATGCCGCGCACGAAGTGGGCGCCCTGATGGTGCTGGACTGCGTGGCTTCCGGCGCGATGTGGGTGGACATGGTCAAGACTGGTGTGGACGTACTGATCAGCGCACCGCAAAAGGGCTGGAGCAGCTCGCCCTGCTGCGCCATGGTGATGCTGTCCGAGCGCGCCCGCCAGGCCATCGACGGCACGCAAAGCTCCAGCTTCTCCTGCGATTTGAAGAAATGGATGCAGATTGCCGAGGGCTACGAGAAGGGCCAGCACGCCTACCACACCACCATGCCGACCGATGCGCTGGTGCGCCTGCGCGACGTGATGCTGGAGACCCGCGCCTATGGGTTCGACAAGGTGCGCCAGGAGCAGATCGAGCTGGGCACCAAGGTGCGTGCGCTGCTGGAGACACGCGGCTTTCCGAGCGTGGCGGCCGCGGGCTTCAAGGCCCCCGGCGTGGTGGTCAGCTACACCACCGATCCCGGCATCCAGAGCGGCAAGAAATTCCTGGAGGTGGGCTTGCAGACCGCGTCCGGTGTGCCCCTGCAGTGCGATGAAGGTGCGGACTTCCAGACCTTCCGCATCGGGCTGTTTGGCCTGGAAAAATGGCATAACGTGGATCGCACGGTGGGCCATGTGCGTGCCGCCCTCGATGCCATCGGGGTAGCGCCTGCCAAGGCGTAATCCCTTGTTTATGATTGAATGAAAGCGTTCTGATGATGAAGCAATGGTTTGTTTTCGCTGCCGCCAGCGTGCTGGCACTGGGCAGCGTACACGCAGCACCTGAAACCACGGCCAGTGGTTTGGTCTATGAAACGACCAAGGAGGGCAGCGGCGCGCAGCCCAAGGCCACCGATACCGTGCGGGTGCATTACCGCGGCTGGTTCCCGGACAGCGGCAAAGAGTTTGACAGCTCCATCGCCCGTGGCCAGCCCATCGACTTTCCCCTGAAGGGCGTCATTCCCTGCTGGACCGAAGGAGTGCAGAAAATGAAAGTTGGCGGCAAAGCCAAACTGACTTGCCCCGCCAGCATCGCCTACGGCAGCCGTGGCGCAGGTGGCGTGATTCCACCGAATGCTACGCTGAATTTTGAGGTGGAACTGCTGGGTGTGAAGGGCAAGTAATCCATAAAAACGTAGCAGATAGCGCAGGTTAAATATAGCTTTCAATGTGAAAACTATTGGAGATGCTTATTAGATAAGCGCTGGCAGCTATTTTTATGGAGATGCGGGGGCAAAAAGGGAGGCTTGAAGCCTCCCTTTTTAATGGCTTGAGTTCAGAGTTAGAACTCGTAAGTACCGGAAACCCACAGGCGGCGGCCTTCTTGTGGGTTGCGATAGCGGTTGCTGTAAGCAGTAGTCATAGCGCCACGGTTCATGTACTGATACGAGCCATAGTCAACAAAATTTTTGTTAAACAAGTTGTAGATGGCTGCGTTGAAGGTCAGTTGTTTGCTTGGCTTGTAACTTCCGCCAATGTGGAATTGCGTAAAGGCTTTGTAGTCGCCCAAGGCTTGTGCCGCAGCCGCAGTTGCGGCATCGGAAGAGTTTGGGTTGCCACGATATCTCTCGCTGCGGTATTCAGCACGGGCCCATGCACTCCATTGCGTAGAAGGCTTCCAGTCAAAACGTAAGTTGAACGCATGCTTGGGTGTGTCAGTCAGCGGCTCTCCCTTGTTTTCCCCACTCTTTTGCTCGCTTTCGGTGTAGGTGTAGTTGGCACTGGAGCTCCAAGCGGAGTTGATGACATAGCGTCCATTCAGCTCAATACCACGCGTAACGGCTTCATCAATGTTGATCGACTGGCCGAACTCTGCAATGCTTGGCCAGTTACCTACGTTGATACAGTTGGGCTGGTTGGGCAGGCTTGTATAAGTACAGTTCGGGCGTGGATCGCCTGAAGCGATCTTGTCTTTAAACTCGTTGTTAAAGAGCGTGATACCGCCGGAGAAGCGCTGCGCATCGTCGAATTGGAAACTCAATTCAGTGCTGCGGCTTGTTTCTGGCGTCAGGTCTGGGTTGCCGATCAGCGGCAATGCGCCTTGTCTTCCGAATCCATTGATACCTGGCGACAACTGTTCTACGCGAGGAGTTTTGTAGCCTTCGCTGACACCACCTTTAACCGTCCAGAAAGAGTTCGCCTTCCATGCACCGTAAATGCGTGGGCTGAAGTGGCTGCCGAATTCGCTGTGGTGGTCATAACGGCCACCCAAGGTCAACTTGAAGCTGTCGGTCAAGCTCCATTCGTCCTCGGCAAACAATGCGTGCTGCTTAAAATTCCACTTGCCAGTGGTCGAGACACCATCGATCATTTCCACTTGCATGTACTGGCCACCTAAGGTTGTCAAATGATTGCCCAAAGGCATGACTACCTTGGAGTCCAACACTTTGCTAGTGGTTTCCAGTTGACGCGGCAAGCCACCGCCCGACAGTCCAGCGCCAGTCAGCGTCGTTGGATTGATTCGGCCAATGGTTTCTGTTTTGTTTTCCATGTAGCTGGTATCCCACACCCCAAAGGCGTAGCGGCCAGTGTGCGAGAGCGACCATTGGTCACGGTTGTACTTCTGTTCTTTGGTGTAACCGCCCGCAGCACCCAACGTGCCCATCTGGCCCTTGGAGTTGTCGTAACGCTGGCGGCCAGACTCCACATCCAAAATGATGTCGTGCTGGCGATTGGGTGTCAGGGACAGGCGAACGCCCAACGTATTGATCTCAGACTTGACCGGGTTGGCTGCCATTCCGGGCGTCACTTCTGCACCCAGGTCATCTAAGTAAGTGATGTCGGCGGATTCGCGGTTGGCATTGCTACCGCGCAAGGCTAAGCCGAGCACATCTTGCTTAATAGGGCCGCTGAGGTAGAACTTGCCGCCATACGTATCACCAAAAGAGGACTCTTCTTGGAGTGAGCCGTCCAACGTGATGGAGCCACCCCAGGTCTTGCTGACCTTGCGGGTGATGATGTTGATCACGCCGCCCATGGCATCGGAGCCGTACAGCGTGGACATAGGGCCACGAATGACTTCAATACGCTCAATTGCTGAAACGGGAGGAATGAAGCTGGTTTGTGTGCCGCCAAAGTCGTTGGGCGTAACGTTGCCAGCGGCATTCTGGCGACGGCCATCAATCAGGATCAGTGTGTAATCCGCTCCCATACCGCAATGCTGATGTTCGGGCCACCGGTTTTATCGGTTCCCGCTCCGACATCTACACCTTCCACGTCTTCCAGTGCCTGCGCCAAGTTGCTGACACGCTTTTCTTCCAGCTGTTTGCGGGTGATAACGGTAATAGACGCAGGCGCTTCCTTGATGTCTTGCTCAAAACCCGAAGCGGAAACCACCACTTCGGACAGTGTTTGGCTGGCTTCTTGTGCGGCAGCAGATGCGCAAGCTGCAGCAGCCACTGCGAGCAGCGTAGGCTTGATGTAGAACACAGGTGATTTTTTAGACATGGCAAAACATGCCAGCAGTGCTGGCATTCAGACAGGTTAGAAAACGGTGAAGAGCCGCAGCCGCCGTATCGCGGGCATGGGGGCTGCGATGTCCTTGTTATGAATTTTTGGGTGGACGTGAAGTGCACCGATTATTGCACTTGGTAATGCTACTTATTCTCATTAACTTAAACTTCTGTGCAATTTGTAGCGCAAAACAAACGCGCCGGGGGGAGAGCGCAACTGCTGTGGGGTGTGCCTAACCGTTTTGCTTCGGCTGTGTTTTCTGGCCACTGCGTAGCTTGCATGGATGACCCGCCCAGTGCGCTGGGGACGGGCGGTCGTTACATAT
>NZ_CADEPJ010000026.1 GCF_902829245.1 Comamonas jiangduensis
CAATCGCACTGCGCACCAGGTTTTTGGCCAACAGGGCCAGCACCACCAGGACGGCCAAACAGAACAGGTACTTGGACTGGGCCGACTGAATGGCCATGCCAAACACTTCCAGGTTGTTCACCGACACGGAGCCCGAGGGCGAGTCATTGGTGAACCACTTCACGCGCAGGAACATCCAGTCGCTGAAGAACTGTGCAGCCAGCGTGGCCACTGCCAGATACAGGCCTTTGACGCGCAGGCTGGGCAGGCCAAACAAAATGCCAAAGAAGGTGGCGCACAGGCCGCCCAAAATCAGCGCGGGAATCAGCGGCATATCGGGCACACGCGCCACAAAGTTGTAGGCGCCGTAAGCCCCCACCGCCATGAAGGCGCCGGAGCCCAGCGAGATCTGGCCGCAGTAGCCCACCAGAATGTTCACCCCCAGTGCTGCCAGCGACATGATGACCAGCGGGGTCAAAATGGCGAGGTAGAAATAGTCGGTGGCAAACATGGGCACCACCAAGAACGCCACCGCAATCAGCGCCCAGATGGCGATCTTGTCTTGCCGGATGGTGAAGATTTGCTGGTCAGCGCGGTAGCTGGTTTTGAACTGACCGTTTTCACGATAGAACATGGTTGTTGTCTCCTGATGGCTCTATGGGTTGGACCGGTCAGACACGGTCAATAATCTTCTCGCCGAACAGCCCTTGCGGACGGAACAGCAAGAACACCAAGGCCAGCACATAGGCGAACCAGATTTCGATACCACCGCCCACATAGGGGCCCAGATACACCTCGGACAACTTCTCGCCCACACCGATGATCAGGCCGCCGATGATGGCGCCGGGCACCGAGGTCAAGCCGCCCAAAATCACTACGGGCAGTGCGCGCAGCGCGACGGTGGTGAGCGTGAACTGCACGCCCAATTTGGAGCCCCAGATCATCCCGGCCACCAAGGCCACCACACCGGCCACACACCACACAATCACCCAGATGCGGTTGAGCGGAATACCGATGGATTGCGCGGCCTGGTGGTCGTCGGCCACTGCGCGCAAAGCACGGCCCGTGCTGGTTTTCTGGAAGAAGATGGACAGTGCCGCCACCAAGCACGCCGCAATCACGGCGGCGATGACGTCTTCCTGGTTGATCATCACGCCGCCGTCAAACACGCTGTCCAAAATGAAGACAGGGTCTTTGGGCATGCCGATGTCGATCTTGTAGATCTCGCTGCCAAACAGCGTCTGGCCCACACCTTCCATGAAGTAGGTGATGCCCAGCGTGGCCATCAGCAGCGTGGCGGCGTCCTGGTTGACCAAGTGGCGCAGTACCAAGCGCTCAATCAGCCAGGCGCTGATGAACATGATGCAAGCGGCCAAGACAAAGGCCACCACATTGGCGAAGATCTTGTTGTCAATGCCCGTCCACTGCGGCACCCATTCCGCAAAGCGCGCCATGGCCAGTGCGGCAAACAGCACCATCGCACCTTGGGCAAAGTTGAAAACGCCGGAGGCCTTGTAGATCAGCACAAAGCCAAGTGCTACCAGCGCGTAAAGCATGCCTGCCATCAGGCCGCCAGACAGAGTTTCTAAAAAGAATGCCATTGCGTGTCTCCCGTGTTCCGTTGCATTAGTGGCTGGTGCCCAGATAGGCACGGATCACGTCTTCGTTGTTGCGCACTTCGTCGGGGGCGCCATCGCCAATCTTCTTGCCGTAGTCCAGCACCACGACGCGGTCCGAGATGTCCATCACCACGCCCATGTCGTGCTCGATCAGCACGATGGTGGTGCCAAACTCGTCATTCACGTCGAGGATGAAGCGGCACATGTCCTGCTTTTCTTCCACGTTCATACCGGCCATGGGCTCGTCCAGCAGCAGCACTTGCGGCTCCATCGCCAGCGCACGGCCCAGGTCCACACGTTTTTGCAGGCCGTAGGGCAACTGGCCCACGGGCGTCTTGCGGAAGGCCTGAATTTCGAGGAAGTCGATGATGTGTTCGACAAACTCGCGGTGCGCAATCTCTTCTTTCTCGGCAGGCCCCCAGCGCAGAGCCTGCATCAGCAGGTTGCTCTTAATTTTGAGGTTGCGGCCGGTCATGATGTTGTCGATCACGCTCATGCCTTTGAACAGCGCCAGGTTCTGGAAGGTACGGGCCACGCCCATCTCTGCCACCTGGCGGCTGTTCATGTAGTCAAACTTTTGCCGCGGAAGGTGATGGAGCCTTCCGAGGGGTGTACACGCCGTTGATGCAGTTGAGCATGGAGCTTTTGCCTGCGCCGTTGGGGCCGATGATGGAGCGGATCTCGTGCTCTTTGACGTTGAACGAGATGTCCGTCAATGCCTTCACGCCACCAAAGCGCAGGCTGATGTTCTGGATGTCCAAAATGACATCGCCAATCTTTTGTCTGTCATGGCTGCGGTTCTTTCGTTCTGGGGTCAGGCAGCGGTGCGTGATGCTGGGAAGCGCCGTGCATCCTGAATTTGCAGCGTGGCGCTGACACTGCCTGTGCGGCCATCCTCGAACTTCACCTGGGTTTCGATGAACTGCTCGGTCTTGCTGCTGTAGAGCGCATCAATCAACACCCCGTACTTTTCGGCAATGAAGTTGCGGCGCACTTTGCGGGTGCGGGTCAGCTCATCGTCATCGGGGTCCAGCTCCTTGTGCAGCACCAAAAAGCGTGCAACTTGGGTGTCTGACAGGCCAGCCTCGGTGGCCAGGTCGGCATTCACCTGCTGGATGCACTCATTGATCAGTTCCAGCACCTTGGATTTGGATGCCAGATCGACATAGCCGCCGTAGGGAATGCCTTGGCGCTCGGCCCAGTTGCCCACGGCCTCGTAGTCGATATTGATGAAGGCACACACCTGATCGCGGCCATTGCCAAAGCACACAGCCTCCTTGATGTGCGGGAAGAACTTGAGCTTGTTCTCGATGTAGTTGGGCGCAAACATGGCGCCGGTGTTGGTTTTGCCCACGTCTTTGGCACGGTCGATGATGCGCAGGTGCCCGTCTTCATCCAGCACGCCGGCATCGCCGGTGTGGAAGTAGCCGTTTTCATCAATCACTTCGGCCGTGGCGTCAGGGCGCTTGTAGTACTCCTTGAGCACCGAGACGCCCTTTACCAGCACCTCGCCGTTGTCGGCAATCTTCAGCTCAATGCCGGGGGCTGCCTGGCCCACCGTGTTGAGCTTGACCTGGCCATTTTTCTGGATGCAGACATACGCACAGGTTTCCGTTTTTTTTTGTAGTGGTCGGTGCCCAGGCCCACATCACCCGAGATGAAGTTTTCGTTTTTGGGTTTTTTGGTGCTCATGTTGATGGAGCCACCAGCCCCACCACGGCCTGCGTAGGCCGAGTCAGAACCCTTGACGATTTCAATCGCTTCGAGGTTGAACACTTCACGGGCGGAAGGGGCGATGTCACGCAGGCCGTCGATGAAGATGCTCGACTGTGCATCGCTGCCGCGCATGAAAGGCCGGTCACCGGACGCACTGCCGCCTTCGCCGGAGCCAAATGTGATGCCTGAACTGCCTTTCAAGGCATCTTTCAAGCTGGTTGCGCCGGTTTGCTTGATGACTTCTTCGCTGATGATTTGCACGCTCTTGGGCGTTTCTTTCAGCGGAGCCGTGAACTTGGAAGAGACGGCTTCGTCGACTTTGACCGGACTGGTCGCAGCCTCTTTGACGGTTACGGTCGACAGGGTGGCGGTTTCCTGGGCGAAAGCGGACGCACCCACGAAGCACAGGCCAGTGGCAAGAGCCAGCTGGGTGAGTTCGCAGTGCAGTCCCGCCTTGTTGGATGTTTTTGCGGCGTTGGACATGAAAATTTTAGTATGAGCGCCCCAGCGACATGTGGGGCATGCGCAATTCTATTGTTAATTGAGAATGGTTCTCTTTCGCCTTTCTATTGTTGTGGTGAGCGGTGTTGCTACATGGCAACAGCACAGCGGTCTTGAATTCTGGGCGACAGCCCCTATCTGGCTGGCTGTGCCAGCGTGCTGGCTCTGCATAATCGATGTTCCCGTCAGACAGTCAAAGATCAAACGATGAGTAAGCAAACCCATTCTTTTCAAGCGGAAGTAGCCCAACTGCTGCATCTGGTCACGCATTCGCTGTATTCCAACCCTGAAATCTTTGTGCGAGCTGATCTCCAACGCATCGGACGCTTGCGACAAGCTGCGTTTTGAGGCGCTGAACGACAGCAACCTGTATGGCGACCAGCCCAACCTGGAAGTGCGCGTGTCCTTCGACAAGGATGCCAAGACCATCACTATCGCTGACACCGGCATCGGCATGAGCCAGCAGGAAGCGATTGAGAACTGGGCACCATTGCCAAAAGCGGCACCAAAGCCTTTATGGATAAGCTCAGCGGCGACCAAAGAGTGATGCGCAGCTGATTGGCCAGTTTGGTGTGGGCTTTTATTCGGGCTACATCGTGGCCGACAAAATCACCGTGGAATCGCGCCGCGCAGGTCTGCCTGCCAGCGAGGGCGTGCGCTGGGTCAGCGGTGGCACCGGCGAGTTTGAGGTCGAGCAAATCGAGCGTGCGCAGCGCGGCACCAGCATCACGCTGCACCTGCGGGATGACGCTGAGGAATTCTTGAACGGCTGGAAGCTCAAGCAACTGATCACCAAGTACTCCGACCACATCAGCCTGCCCATCTTGATGGAAAAGGAAGAGTGGAAGGACGGCGAGAACGATCAGCCCGGTGCCATGGTCAAGACCGGCGAGTGGGAAACCGTCAACAAGGCCAGCGCCCTGTGGACCCGCGCCAAAAAGGATGTGACCGAAGAGCAGTACAAAGAGTTTTACAAGGCCATCAGCCACGACTACGACGATCCGCTGAGCTGGAGCCACAACCGCGTGGAAGGCAATACCGAGTACACGCAGCTGCTGTACATCCCGGCCAAGGCACCGTTTGACCTGTACCACCGCGAAAAGAAAGCGGGCGTGAAGCTGTATGTCAAGCGCGTCTTCATCATGGACGACGCCGAAGCCCTGCTGCCTGGCTACCTGCGCTTTGTGAAGGGCGTGATCGACTCGGCCGACCTGCCGCTGAACGTGAGCCGCGAGCTGCTGCAGGAAAGCCGCGATGTGAAGCTGATCCGCGATGGCTCGGTCAAGCGTGTATTGAGCATGCTGGAAGACCTGGCCAAGCACGACAAGCATGAAGCGTCCACCGACGCCGACGGCGTGACCGACGTCGTCAGCGAAGAGGACAAGGCCAAGGAAGGCAAGTACAGCCAGTTCTACGCCGAGTTTGGCGCGGTGCTCAAGGAAGGCTTGGGTGAGGACTTCGCCAACAAGGAGCGCATTGCCAAGCTGCTGCGCTTTGCGTCGACCAGCAGCGACACCGTGACGGTCTCGCTGGCCGACTACAAGGCCCGTATGAAGGACGGTCAAGAAGCCATCTACTACATCACCGCCGAAACGCTGGCCGCTGCCAAGAACAGCCCACAGCTGGAAGTGTTCAAGAAGAAGGGCATTGAAGTCCTGCTGATGACCGACCGCGTGGACGAGTGGGCACTGAACTACCTGACGCACTTTGACGGCACACCGCTGCAGTCGGTGGCCAAGGGCGCCGTGGACTTGGGCAAGCTGCAAGACGAAGAGGAAAAGAAAGCCGCGGAAGAAGCCGCTGAAGCCTTCAAGCCGGTGTTGGCCAAGCTCAAAGAAGCGCTGAAAGACAAGGCCGAAGACGTGCGCGTGACCACCCGCCTGGTGGACTCACCCGCCTGCTTGGTGGTGACGGATGACGGCATGAGCCAGCAATTGGCCCGCATGCTCAAGCAAGCGGGGCAGGCCGTGCCGACCTCCAAGCCGGTGCTGGAGGTCAACCCCGAGCACGCCTTGGTGAAGAAGCTGGACGGCAGTGTGCACTTCCATGATCTGGCGCACATCTTGTTCGACCAGGCCTTGCTGGCCGAGGGCGGTATTCCGGAAGACCCCGCTGCCTACGTCAAACGTGTGAACGCGCTGCTGGTGTAAAAGTTTTTTACACCCACACCTTATATTTAGCGTTGGGCGGCGGCTGGCTCCAGGCAGCGCAGGATGATTTCTTGCAGCCAATCGGGTACGTCAGCGCGCAGCGCACGCGGCGGTGTGGGCGCCATCCACATGCGTTGGCGCATGCCGCCTTCGGTGGCGGGTGCGCCGAAAGGTAATTCTCCCGTGGTCAGTTCATAGAGCATGACGCCGATGGCAAAAATATCGCTGCGCACATCGCCGCGCACACCCACAATTTGCTCGGGTGCAATCCATGCTGGTGAGCCCACGGCTTTGCGCAATTCCTCGGCCAGCAAATCGGGGTAGTGCGCGTGGCAAGACAGGCCAAAGTCCAGCAGCACCGCGTTGCCGCTGTCTTGGATGATGACGTTGCCGGGCTTGAGGTCCAGGTGGCAGCAGTTTTGCTGGTGCAGGCTGTGGGCGGCCTGTGCCATGGCCGCTCCCAGCTGGGCAATGGTGTCGATGGCCAAGGGGGCAGGGTGATCCAGCCAGTGCTGCAAGGTGTGGCCCGTCATGTGTTCCATAACCAGGTAGGGCAGCCGCACCAGATCTCCCGCTGCCACAAAGCGTGGCACATGGGGCCCGTGTAGCGCGGGCAGGATTTGCAGCTCCATCTCAAAACTGACGATGTTTTCTGCGCCGTCGCCCGCGGTCATGCGCGGGATTTTCATCACCATCGGAAAGCTGGGGGCTGCCGCTGGCCGCGTGGTTGGTGCGTAACGCACGCTGTAGATGTGGGCCATGCCGCCTGCGTGGATGCAGTCCTCCACCACAAAACCATCAATTTCGGTGCCGGGCGTGAGCTTTTTCATCGGCCTTGCTCCAAGCGCTCGGCAAAGCTGCTGGGCATGCCGCTGCGCTGCAGTGCCTGTACGGCGGCAGGGTGGTCGTAGGCGACGCGGTGGAACGTCATGGTGGCGTTGTGGGCGTCGTACAGCGCATACATGGCACGCACATCACCATCGCGGGGCTGGCCGCAGGAGCCCACAATCGCCAGCCACTGGCGGTGTGCGGGCACCGGGATGGGCACGCCGGGTTGTGGCACAAAGCGCATCAGCTTGGCGGTGGGGGTGAGGTAGTACAGCGACTGGTGGTGTACGTGGCCGCTGAACACATAGCGGATGGCGGGGTCGATGTCGCTGGCAGCGGTCATGCTGCGCTCTGCCATCACGCTGTTTTCAATGTAGGTCCAGCGTTCGGGCTGGTGGGCGCTGGCGTGTACCAGCAGCACACTGCCGTGCTGGCTGAGCAAGGGCAACTGCTCCAGAAACTGCAGGTGCACGGGGGCGAGTTGCGCGTGGGTCCACTGCGCGCCTTGCTCGCCCATGTGCAGGATGTCGCTGGGCGGGTGCAGGGCCAGGTCATCGTGGTTGCCGCGCACGATCCATGCGCCTTCTTGCACGGCATGCATGATGGTGTCGAGCACCGCTGCGGGGCTGCCGCCGTAGCCGAGCATGTCGCCCAAAAAAGCCATTTGCGTGGCGCCTTGTGCGCGCGCATGGGCCATGCAGGCCTGCAGCGCTTGCAAGTTGGCGTGAATGTCAGAAAACAAAGCCAGTTTCATGCTGCCCATGGTTGCGCGAAAAGCTGGCGGCAGGCTTGCATGACACATTGGGGCTTACCCGCGAGGGGTGGATAAAAAATGAGCGCTTGGCACTTGAAGCCAAAGCGTTTCAATAAGTTTTTGCTCTGAAAGCATTGTTGAAAGAGCGCTAGCAGCTATTGTTTTTTATTTGCCCGATGTGGCTTGTCTTGCTGGCACACTGCAGCGCTTATGTCGTTACCCACCCCCAGTTACACCGAAGTCTGTGAAGACCGCGATTTTGTCGAGTGGCCCCGTGGCTGCCCTGGGTGTGCGGTTTGGCTGATCCGGCTGGAGCATGCGCAGGTGATTGCACAGGTGGAACAAGTCCGTACCAGCGTTCAGCAATGGCTGCTGCCGCGCTATGCCCGCCAGCCCCATGTCACGCTGGGGTACCGGGGCTTGATGGCTGCGGCAGAAGGCACCCACGCTGCCGCAGAGTTTGGTGTGGCGCAATTGCGCGCTGATATTCAGGCGCTACAAGCGGCGCAGTTACAACCATTTGCACTGCAGGTACAGAGGGTAGGGAGCTTTGCCACCGTACCGTATCTGGCGGTTGCGCCGACTACGGCGTTGCTTGCCGCGCATGCGGCACTGCTGGCGCATGGGCCGTACCCTGGCTGGCGTTATGTGCCCCACGTCACCCTGGGGCACTATGGCAGCCGCTTACCTCTGCAGACGGTGTTGCAGCAGTTGCGGTGCAGTGTGCCTGCGGCCTGGAATTGGCAGGCACCGGTCACGCAGCTGTGGCTGGCACGCTACCGCACCCACGATATTGCGGGCGCATTGAGCTTTGAAGGGTATTTTGATTTACGCACCCAGGCTTACCATGCGCTGGCCGGTGCATGCATCGGCCCTGCGGCCTCAATCAATCGTGAGGGTGACGGAATGTTGCCGCGGGTGGCGTTGGAATAGGGGCAGACTTGGTGCGCAGCATCCACCAGCGACGGGGCCTGGGCTTTGTCCATGCCCGGAAGATGAATGCGCATACGCACGGCAATCCCAAAGGCTGGGCCGACAGGCCCTAAATCTACCTCTGCATCCACCGACACATCGGGCGGCAAGCTGATCTTCTGGCGTGCAGCCACTGCTTTGAGTGCGCCAATAAAGCAGGCAGAGTAGCCTGCCGCAAACAGTTGCTCGGGGTTGGTGCCAGTGCCGCTGCCGCCTGGCGGCGTGAGCTGAATGTCCAGTTTGCCATCGTGCGTGCGCGAGGCACCTTCGCGGCCGCCGGTGGTGTGTGCGTGGGCGGTGTAAAGCACTTTGTCCAGTTGCTGGGCCATGACGAATCTCCATCGTTCAACATTGAGGAAGTGAGCGTGCAAGCGCCCTTGCAGGCGTGCCGCAGTCAATGTACCTGCGCGCGCCGGCAAGGGCGTAGGTCATCGCGCAAACGCAAACGCCCAGCGGCGTGGTGCGGCTGGGCGTTTTTGGATGGGGCGCGGGTTTAGTAGGTGTACACGCCTTGACCGGTTTTGCGGCCCAAGCGGCCAGCGGCCACCATTTCACGCAGCAAATAGCAGGGCGGTATTTGCTGTCGCCGAATTCTTCCAGGTACACCTCCATCACGGCCAGGCACACGTCCAGACCAATCATGTCAGCCAGCGCCAGGGGGCCAATCGGCTGGTTGCAGCCCAGCTTCATGCCCGCATCAATGTCTTCCGCCGTGGCCGTACCTTCGCTGAGGACGTAGAAGGCTTCGTTGATCATGGGCACCAGAATGCGGTTCACCACAAAGCCGGGTGCATTTTTGACGGTGATGGGGCTCTTGCCCAGCTTTTCCGACAGGGCCTTGACGGTGTCGTGGGTGGCATCGCTGGTCTGCAGGCCACGAATAATCTCCACCAGCGCCATCATGGGCACGGGGTTGAAGAAGTGCATGCCGATGAACTTGTCGGCGCGCTGAGTGACGGCGCCCAGCTTGGTGATGGAGATGGACGAGGTGTTGGTGGCAACCAGTGTCTCAGGAGGCAGCGTGTCATCCAGCTGCTTGAGGATTTTGACTTTGAGGTCGTAGTTCTCGGTGGCGGCCTCAATCACCAACTGGGCGGGCTTGAGGTCGTCATAGCTGGTGGAAGTCTTGATCAGCGACAGGGCTTTTTCTTTGTCGGCGACGGTGATTTTTTCTTTTTTGATCAGGCGGTCAAGGCTGCCAGAGATAGTGGCCAAGCCCTTTTGCACGGCGGCTTCGGAAATGTCCACCATCACCACCGCAACGCCTGAAACGGCACATGCTTGTGCAATGCCGTTGCCCATGGTGCCTGCGCCAACGATGCCTACGGTTTGAATGCTCACGGTTGTATCTCCCTAGTTAATGATTGGTATGCGGGGAAGATGGTATCCAAATTCTGAAGTAGAGCGCGTAACGTAGGTGCCTTCAAGCTGCGGGAGCGGTCTGCATGAATGAAGTATTTGACTATGTCGTAATTGGTGCGGGCTCTGCGGGCTGCGTGCTGGCCGGTCGGCTGAGTGAAGATGGTCAGCACCAGGTGTGTGTCCTGGAGGCCGGAGGCACGGATGCCACGCCATTGGTGCAATGCCCGGCAGGTCTAGCGGCCATGTCCAAAGCAACGCACCTCAATTGGGCGATGCAAACGGTACC
>NZ_CADEPJ010000027.1 GCF_902829245.1 Comamonas jiangduensis
ATTTTGTGGTGGCCAAACTCATCGACCATGGGCGCCAGACCGTTTGGGGGCATGGTTTTTCCTGCCATGTGTGTGTGCTGCGCCCACAAAGCCGTGGCACGGTCAGGCTGCGCAGTGCAGACCCGTTGACGTTGCCCTTGATCGACCCCAACTTCTTGGCAGTGGAAGACGACTTGCAGCGTACCGTCCGGGGGGTGCAAATGGCGCGCCGCATCTTGGCGCAAGCCGCTTTGGCGCGGCATGGCGCGCAAGAGTTGCCTCATTCCGCCTGCGCGCAAACGCCTGGGGAAATTGCACAGTGGGTGCGGCAAACTGCAGACACGATTTACCACCCCGTGGGCACCTGCCGTATGGGGCATGGGGCGATGGATGTGGTGGATAGCCAATTGCGTGTGCACAGAGTGCTCGGGCTGCGGGTGGTGGATGCTTCTATTTTTCCGAGCATTCCAAGTGGTAACACGAATGCGCCCACCATCATGGTGGCCGAAAAAGCGGCATGCATGGTGCTGTCACACGCAGAGAAAACGTCTGTGGCAGCGGACTGAATGTGCGCTGGAGTCCTACAGTGCAGGAGGAGTGCGCTGTGCGTCGTCTGTTTACAAAAAGTAAATATTGCACGAGCTGTAACGGGGGCGCTTTGCCCTAGCTGGAACGTCTGTCCGGACAATCCGGCGACCAAAGCGTCTATTGCATACTTTGAAGACAGTAGTGCGATGAAAGCTTGATCAGTGTCAAGGCCGGAGCCTTTGGATTTGGTGGAAGTCCTTCTTTTCTTGAGAATCAGATGTTTCGGGCTTGATACAAGCTGTAACGCTGCATGGAGATGAAGTGACTGCTGAAAATAACCAGAAAGATTTGCAAGCTGAAGCTGCTCAAACTTTGGATGATCGCGTACGCGCTGCGTTGAGTGCTTCGACCATGGGCCTGTCGCCCGTGGCCTTGGGGTTGGCAACAGCCGACTGGTGCATGAATTTGGCATCTTCCCCCGGCAAGCAAATGACACTGGCGCAACGTGCGCTGCATCTGGCGCAGGAGGCTGCGCAAGCCAGTGTGCAACCTGCGGGTGAGCGTGATGCGCGCTTCAAAGACGCCGCATGGCAGCAGTGGCCTTACAGCGCCATGAAGGAGGGCTTCAAGGCCAGTGACCGCTGGTGGCGGGAGGCAGCGCAGGTGGAAGGTATGACCCGCCATCACCGTCAGCTGATGGATTTCTTTGCCCGGCAGTGGATGGATGCCTTGGCACCTTCCAACTGGGCGATTACCAATCCCGAGGTGCTGGCCAAGGCCAAGGAAACGCAGGGCGCAAGCTTGCGCAAGGGCTTTGAGCTGTTTGTGCAAGATCAGCAAGCGGCACACCAAGCCAAAGCCGATACACCAGCGCAAGCGCTGGAGCCACTGGAGTTCGCCGTCGGCAAAGACGTGGCCTGCACGCCCGGCAAAGTGGTGTTTCGCAACCATTTGATTGAGCTGATTCAATACAGCCCCAGCACTGACAAAGTGCTGCCAGAGCCTGTGCTGATCGTGCCGTCTTGCATCATGAAATACTACATTTTGGATTTGTCGCCGCACAACTCCATGGTGAAGTACTTGGTCGGGCAAGGACACACCGTGCTGATTGTGTCTTGGCGCAATCCCGACGCATCAGACCGAGAACTGAAGATGCAGGACTATCTGAGTACAGGTGTCTTGCAGGCGATGGCTGCTGTCAAAACGGTAACCGGTGCTCGCAGCATCCACACCATGGGGTACTGCTTGGGAGGTACTTTCTTGGCGATTGCAGCGGCCGCCTTGGGGCGCCTGAAGCGCAAGAAAACACGCACAGAAAAAGAGCAGGCCTTGATTCCCTCCGATATGCCCGAACTCAGTTCGGTCATCTTGCTGGCGGCGCAAACCGACTTTTCCGAACCCGGGGAGTTGGGTGTATTTATCGACGAGGCGCAACTGGCCAATTTGCGCCAGAGCATGAATGAAAAGGGGTATCTGTCAGGTAAACAGATGGGCGGATCTTTCCAGTTCTTGGCCTCCAAGGATTTGGTGTGGTCGCGCAACACACGGCGCTATCTGATGGGTGAGGATGACGCCAGTTTTGATTTGATGAGCTGGAATGCGGACCAGACCCGGTTGCCCGCACGCATGCACAACGAATATCTGACCTCGATGTTTTTGAACAATGCGTTGGCAGCCGGGCAGTACCGCTTTGCGGGCGCTACGGTGGCACTGATGGATATTGATGCGCCCATGATGGTGGTGGGAACCACCCGGGACCACGTCTCGCCGTGGAAGTCGGTCTACAAAATCCACTTGCAGACGGACACGCATGTGACTTTTGTGCTGGCTGCAGGCGGGCACAACGCCGGGATCGTGTCCGAGCCGGGGCGCCCACGTCGCAGCTATCAAATCGCCAGCGTGGAAGACGGTGCAGGCTGGGTGGATCCCGATGACTGGGCAGCGCAGACCCCCGTGGGACAGGGCTCCTGGTGGGAGGCGATGGACCAGTGGATCAAGCAGCGCTCAGGCGCAGCGGTCAAAGCCCAACCCATCAAAGCCGAGCACGTGGTGTGCGATGCGCCTGGTGAATACGTCATGGTGCGTTACGCAGATTAAGGGCCTTCAGGCCCACGCAAGAGGTTGCGCAAGGCAGCAATGCAAGGCATTGCCTGCTTTCTACATAACAAAAGAGGGAGTGATGAGATGACGAATGCAGCAGCATTTACTTTGGCAGGCAAAAAAGGGCTGGTTCTGGGGGTGGCGAACGAGCGCTCGATTGCGTGGGGCTGCACAGCATTGGCGCGAGCGCAAGGTGCTGAGGTGGTGGCTTCTTGCCTGAATGAAAAAGCGCGCAAATGGGTGGAGCCCCTGACAGCGCCGATTGGTGTGGACTTGGTGAATTGCAACGTCGAAGAAGACGGGCAGCTGGCAGCATTGGTTCAGCATGCAGTAGACAAGTTCGGCAAGCTGGATTTCGTGATTCACTCGATTGCTTGGGCGCCTTTGGAAGACTTGCAAGGTGATGTGGTGGACAGCTCGCGCGAGGGTTTTGCCCGTGCCGTGAGCGTGTCGTGCCACTCCTTTGCGGAGCTGGCGAAGTTGTGTGCGCCGCACATGAAAGATGGTGGCAGCATGCTTTCCATGAGCTATCTGGGCTCCGGTGAAGCAGTGCCTAACTATGGGCTGATGGGGCCGGTGAAAGCAGCCCTGGAGTCCATGGTGCGCTATATGGCGATGGAGTTGGGACCACAGAACATCCGCGTGCATGCGGTCTCTCCGGGCCCCATCTTGACGCGTGCAGCATCTGGGATTGCAGACTTTGATGGCTTGATGGCTACCGCCCAGGCCAAGGCACCGCTGCAGCGCCTGGTGACGCTGGAAGAAATTGCCCAGCTGAGCGCATTTTTGTGTTCAGACGCGGCATCGGGCATGACCGGGCAGACCATTTATGTGGATGGTGGCGTGCACGCTGTCGATTAACGCCCGACATTGGGAAAACTGCTGCAGTGCCCTGCCACTGCAGATGTAGAAGATGTAAATTAAGGGAGAGCCGTATGAATACCCAAGCACCAGCCATAGACTGGATGGAAAACGTGACGTATGACGAGCTGGCGGTGGGCGACAGCGCGCGTTTGCTGCGCACTGTGACATTGCAAGATATCCAAGCCTTTGCGGCGGTCTCGGGTGATATCAATCCGGCTCACCTGAATGCCGAATATGCCGATGCGACCATGTTCCATGGCGTGATTGCACACGGTATGTTGGGCGCTGCTTTGATCTCTGCATTGTTTGGTACGCAGTTCCCTGGCCCAGGCACCATTTATCTGGGGCAAGAGCTGAAGTTCACCAAACCCGTGCGCATTGGCGATACCTTGACCGTGGTGGCTACGGTGGCGGAGAAGGACGACGAGAAAAAGCGCGTCAAGATGGACTGCCTAGTCACCAACCAAAAGGGGGAGGTGGTGCTCAAGGGCGAGGCCAAGCTGATGCCGCCGACGCAGAAGGTGAAAGTGCCCAAGATTGATGCGCCGCAGATTCAGCTGTTCGATCCCGAGGCACGGTTCAAGGAGTTGCTGTCACGGGTAGAGACGCTGGAAGCGGTGCGCTGCGCTGTTGTACACCCTTGTGATGAAGGCTCGCTCAGTGGTGCGATGGACTCTGCGCGCCATGGCTTGATCGTTCCGGTGCTGATTGGCCCGGAAGGTCGTATCCGCCGTGTAGCGCAAGAGGCTGGAATCAGCCTGGAAGGCGCAGAAATTATCTCCGTGGAGCACAGCCATGCCGCGGCAGAGCTGGCTGCAGCCATGGCCGCCCGCAATGAGGTGGAGATTTTGATGAAGGGCAGCCTGCATACCGATGAGCTGCTCAAAGCGGTGCTGGCACAACCCGGATTGCGCACAGGGCGTCGTCTGTCACACGTCTTCCGGTTTGATGTGCCGCGCTACGCCAAGCCGCTGCTCATTACCGATGCGGCCATCAATATCCGTCCGAGCTTGCAAGAGAAGGTGGATATTGTGCAAAACGCGATCGACTTTGCGCGCGTGCTGGGCACGCCAACACCCAAGGTGGCGATCTTGTCGGCGGTCGAGATGGTGACGCCCAGCATCCCTTCGACACTGGACGCCGCTGCGCTGTGCAAAATGGCCGATCGCGGGCAAATTCAAGGTGGAGAGTTGGACGGCCCTCTGGCTTTTGACAATGCCATTTCCATGGATGCCGTGCGCATCAAGGGCATTGATTCCGGGGTGGCGGGGCAGGCAGACATTTTGGCGGTTCCAGACTTGGAAAGCGGCAACATGTTGGCCAAGCAGCTGGAATATCTGGCTGGCGCTTCAGGCTCCGGCCTGGTGCTGGGTGCCCGTGTGCCGATTGCCTTGACCAGCCGCGCAGATGGCCCGCGTGCACGCGTCGCCTCGTGCGTGCTGGCCGTGCTGTCTGCACACGATCATCGCCAGCAACAAGCGGCCAATGCTTGGAAGCAAGGCTAACGTAGCAAGGAGAGAAAGATGGCCATTTTGGCGGTGAATGCGGGGTCTTCCTCGCTGAAGTTTTCTTTGCATCCTTTGCAAGATGGTCAGGTGCAGCCGTTTGTGCTGTCCGGCAACATTCAGGGGTTAGAGCCACACGGCACTCCCGAGATGAGCTGGACATACTTAGGCAAAAAGCACGCTGAGGCGCTTGTAGTAAGCGCTGATAGCTCTCCTTTTGCAACTGCTTTGCAAGGCGTGCGGGCCTTGGTTCAGCGGCTGGAGGCTGCGCCCGACATTCAGGCGGTAGCGCACCGCCTGGTGCATGGCGGCGGGGTGTTTACGGAGTCGGTGCTGGTGACGCCAGAGATTCTGGACAAGCTCGCCTCCTTCAACTCTTTGGCGCCCTTGCACCAGCCGCACAACTTGGAAGGCATCCGCCAGTTTCAGGCTGCATTCCCAGAGCTGCCGCAGATTGCCTGTTTTGATACGGCATTTCATGCCTCGATGCCCGAGGTGGACTATGCGTTTGCGCTGCCCAGGTCGCTGCAAGATCAGGGTGTGCGTCGCTATGGTTTTCATGGTTTGTCTTACCAATACATCATGTCCGTGTTGCAGGAGCACACCATCCGTGGGCGTGGCCGCGTGGTGATGGCGCACCTGGGCAACGGTGCCAGCCTGTGTGCTGCATTGGCCGGCAGCAGTGTGGCAACCACCATGGGCTTTTCAGCCCTGGACGGTTTGATGATGGGCACGCAGCAGCGCGCTGGATGCCGGGGTCTTGCTGTATTTGCTGGAGCAGGGCTGGACCCACGCGCAAATGGAAAACCTGCTCTACAAACAAAGCGGTTTGCTGGGTGTCTCAGGAATTTCTGCGGATATGCGCAAGCTGCGCGCGGACGGCAGCGAGAACGCACAGCGTGCGATTGACCAGTTTACGCACCGTGTCATCCGTGAAACCGGTGCCCTGGTGGCATGCCTGGGCGGTTTGGATGCGCTGGCATTCAGCGGCGGAATTGGTGAGAACGATGCCGTATTGCGTGCACAAGTGTGTGAGCGCCTCGCGTGGCTGGGCATTCGCATGGATGCACAGCGCAACCAGGAAGCTTCTGGCAAGCAGGCCTATGCCATTCATGCGCCGGACAGCTCGGTCGAAATTTGGGTGATTCCAACCGACGAGGGGCGTGTGGCTGCGCGTGAAGCGGCAGCGTTGCTGGCCCGCCAGGGCAAAGCTATGGCACAAGGGCAGGCGCCCGCAACGTCAGCGCTGGCTTAAGATAGTTCGACGGCACGTGCTGGGGCCAACAGTGGGGGCGTGGTAGATGGTGCAAAGGCCAGTCTGCCGCGCCCTTGATTTTTGGCGGTGTACAGCGCGTTATCTGCTTGCTGGAGCAAAGAGGCGAAGGGCGGCGAGTTTTCAGCGCTTTGCAGCGCGCAACCCGCACTCAGATGCAGGGCAAAGCCCAGCCTGTGCAGTGATTGATCGTGCAGCGCAGTGCTCAGGCGCTGGTAAAAATGCTCCACTTCCGCCTGGTTGGCATACATCAACAGACAAAACTCTTCACCCCCCCAGCGAGCGGCAAGCTCTTCGGCACGGATGTTGGCCTGCAGCACTTGCCCCAGAAGTTCCAGGGCTTCATCGCCCCGGGCGTGAGCATGCTGGTCATTGACGGCCTTGAAGTGATCCAAATCCAGTAGCACCACAGCCCGAGGCAGGTTTTGGCGTTGGGCCGGTACTTGCCGCTGGGGCGCAGCTTGCAGCAGGGCCCGTCGATTCGCCAGGCCTGTGAGCTGGTCCGTCATGGCCATGTCACGCAGCTTTGGGTTGGTTTCATCACGCCAGGCCGCCAGCATGCTCACCAAAGACAAACGGCCACATACCTGGGCAATGATGGCAAACAGGTGGTTGGGCAAGCTGTCCTGGGTGAAACCTTCTTGGAAGAGTGCTTGTGAGGCCAGGTAAGACCGGGTCAACAGGCTCAGCCCCATCACCGCGGCGCAAGCTGCCATCAGATACCGCCACGACGAGGCGGCGGCGCGCTGGGGGCGCAGGCACATCCAGCCCAAGCTGGCAATGACGATGGCATGGCAGGCGCTGTACCACGCCATGCGCTGGGGAATGCTGTCTATCAAAAATGCAAAACCCACGGGGCCCAGGACACACAAAACCACTACCAAGCTGCGCAAGGGGCGCGGGCCCAGCCAGTGTTGCAGCGCTTGCGCCATTTGCCACTGCGCAGCGGAAGCCGCACAGGTAGCCGCCAAGCTCAGCATTGGCGCCCAACCACTGCCCCGCAGCCGGGCTGCAGCCAAAATCAGCCCCCAGCCGACGGCTTGCAGCACAAAATATTTCTGCGCATGCTGCGCTGCGGTGCTCACCGGGCTGCCCATCACCAAGGGCAATGCCATGCCGATCACCACCAAATTGATGGCAATTAAGACGGCCATGGATGCAAAGTCAAGCTGCATAGCGGAACTTTATTGGAAAGCAACTTCCGCAAAGCTGCGCAGCTTGCGGCTGTGCAGGCGCTGTGCACCGCCTTCACGCAGCAGTTCCACGGCACGCATGCCAATGCGCAAATGCTGGTCGACACGCTCGCGGTAAAAGTGATTGGCCATGCCGGGGAGTTTGATCTCTCCATGCAAAGGCTTGTCACTCACGCACAGCAGTGTGCCGTACGGCACACGAAAGCGAAAGCCATTGGCGGCGATGGTGGCGCTTTCCATGTCCAGTGCCACGGCGCGGCTTTGGCTAAAGCGGCGCTGGGGCAGGTTATCGGGCAAGAGCTCCCAATTGCGGTTGTCGGTGCTGGCCACGGTGCCGGTGCGCATGATGCGCTTGAGATCATCGTCCGACACCTGGGCCACATCAGCCACCGCCTGCTGCAGTGCTTGCTGGATCTCGGCCAGCGCCGGAATTGGCACCCACAGAGGCAGTTCCTCGTCCAGCACATGGTCTTCGCGCACATAGGCGTGTGCCAGCACATAGTCCCCCAGGCGCTGGCTGTTGCGCAGCCCTGCGCAGTGGCCCAGCATCATCCAGGCATGCGGGCGCAGCACGGCAATGTGGTCGGTGATGGTTTTGGCATTGGCCGGGCCGACGCCAATATTCACCATGGTGATGCCGCTGCGGTCGGCGCGCACCAGGTGGTAGGCTGGCATTTGCGGCAGACGCGGGGGCGTGGTGCCCAAGCCATCGATGGCCTCTGGTGCCAAGCCCGTGCGGCGGGTCACCACGTTGCCGGGTTCGATAAAAGCGATGTACTCGCTGTCCGCGTTGGCCATTTCGGCGTGGCCCAAGCGAATGAACTCGTCGATATAAAACTGGTAGTTGGTGAACAGCACATAGTTTTGGAACCACTCGGGTGCCGTGCCGGTGTAGTGGCGCAGGCGGTGCAGCGAGTAGTCAATGCGCGGTGCGGTAAACAGCGACAAGGGCAGGGCGCCACCGGGCTGTGGGTGCCAGGTGCCATTGGCAATGCCGTCATCCATGGCGGCCAGGTCTGGCAGGTCAAAGACCTCGCGCATCATTTGTCGGCGTTCCGCGCTCAAGCTGCCTTCGACGTGGTCGTTGTCCGCAAAAGAAAAATGAACAGGAATGGGCTGTGTGCTCAGTCCCACTTCAAATTGCACATCGTGGTTGCGCTCCAGCAAGCTGAGTTGGGTGAGCAGGTAGTCAGAAAAAAGGTCGGGTCGGGTGATGGTGGTTTCGTAAAGGCCCGGATGGTCCAGAAAACCATAGGCCAGACCGGTGTCAGGCCTGCGTACGGTGTGGGCCTGAAGACGCAGCAGTGGGTAACAAGCGCGCACGGGGTGGGCAAAGTCCTTGCCTTCCACGTACGTCTGCATGGCAGAGCGTAGATGCGCTATCTGCTGCTGGTACAGCGTTTTCAGGTGTTGAACCGCATCGCCAGCACGGGTGAATACGGCGGTAGCCACGGGAGGGGAAGCAGCAGAAGGTGTGTAGTGCATGCACTTATTGTGGCGCACCCATTTGACAACGGTGTTGTTGCCAGCGTAGGGCATCTTCGGCAGACATGGGGCGACAGAGGTAGTAGCCCTGAATCAGATCGCAGCCCAGATGCTTTAGCAAGCTCCATTGCGCTTTGGATTCCACCCTTCTGCCACGGTGCGCAAATTCAAGCTGCGTGCCATTTGAATGATGGCGGTGACCAGGCTCACATCGTCTTTGTTTTGCGGCGTGTCTTTGATGAAAGCGCGGTCGATTTTGAGCTTGTCCAGAGGGTAGCGCTTGAGGTAGGCCAGCGAAGAGTAGCCTGTGCCAAAGTCGTCAATCGCCAGGCGAACGCCCAATTGCTGCAGCGCCTCCAAGGTCCCCAGTACATGTTCGGACTGTTTCATGAGCGTGGTTTCGGTCAACTCAATCTCCAGCCACTGCGGGTCAATCCCGGTGTCGGTCAGCACCTGCTGCACCTCGGTCAGCAAATTGCTCTGGTTGAACTCAATGGCGGACATGTTGACGGAAACCACCACGGGCGGCAGGCCCGCATCCCGCCACGCGCGCAGTTGCTGGCAGGCCGCACGCATCACCCAGCGGTCCACCAAAGAGATCAGGCCGCGAGATTCCGCAAAACTGATGAATTCACCCGGTGGCAGCAGGCCGCGCTCGGGGTGCTGCCAGCGCACCAGGGCTTCAAAGCCTTCCATGCGGTTGCTGTTCAGATCCCACTGGGGCTGGTAGTGCAGCACCAGCCCTTGGTTGGTTTCGATGGCTTCACGCAGGAGGCGGTCTTGCACCAGCAGTCGGCTGGGGCGCATATGCAGGAGTGCGCTGTAGTACTGGTGGCTGCCATGCCCTATGTTTTTGGCCGTTTCCATGGCGGCGCTGGCGTTGAGCATCAGCGCTTCGGCAGTGTCGCCATCTTCCGGGTAGATGCTTACGCCAATCGAGGCGGGCAGGTTCACCAGCCCGTTGTGCAGGGCATAGGGCTTGGTGAGCACAAACCGCATCTCGCGCAAGATGCATTCGGGCTGGCATGCCGTCAAGGGAGAGGCCAAAACCACCACAAACTCATCGGCCCCCAGGCGCGCTACGAGGTCGTCGGGTGCACTTTGCTGCGCAGGCGGCGCGCAGCCTCCACCAGCAGCTTGTCGCCCGCATCGTGGCCCAGTGAATCGTTGACATCTTTGAAACGATCCAAGTCCACATATAGCACGGCAGCGGGGCGCTGGCATTGCTCTGCGCTTTGCAGCACCTGGCGCAGCTGGCGCATCAGCCCTTGGCGGTTGGGCAGGCGCGTGAGCGGGTCGTGAAAGGCCAGGAAATGCATTTCCGCCTCAGCCCGTTTGCGCTCGGTAATGTCGCGCAGCACCATCAGGCCAATCACATCCCCATCCTCGGGCAGCAGGTGGACGGTGACTTCCACATGCAACTCTTGTCCGCTGTGGTGCAACAGGCGGGTTTCCTGGGCGTTGCTGGTGCCTTGTTCCACCATGGGTTGTGCGCTGGCGCGCAAGACGTGGGGCAGCAGGTGCAGAACCGGGCGATCCACCAACTGGCTCAAAGGGTAGCCGGTGAGTGCAATGGCCGCAGGGTTGGCATCAAAAATGCGGCCATGGCGAAAGAAAATGATGGATTCACTGGTCGCTGCCGCATAGCGGCGCAGGCGGGGGTCGCTGTCTTTCAGCATTTTCATGGCATCGACCAGCGACAGGTTGTGCAGCGGCACCACCACGATGGCGCATACCTTGTGCTGGTGTGTCTGTGCAATCAGCTGGGTTTGGATGCGCTGCTGGTGGGCAAATGTCAGCGGTGTTTGCAGGCTGGTGCCCGATTGCTGGGCACTGGCCAGGCGCTCCAGCTCGCACAGCCAGCTGTTCCAGTCGCAGGGGCTGAGGTAGTTTTGCAGCAGTTTGCCCTGCAACTCCTGCGTGGGCATGCCCAGGAGTTGGGCATAGGCGGCGGTGGCCCACAGGCAACGGCCTTCCGGCCAGCTCAAGCAGGCCATTGGTGCCGGTGACCAGGGCCACGGCGTGCAGCACGTCGTGGGGTGGCTCGCTGGGGGCGTAGGTGGGTGCGGTGCTCATGGCTGCGGCGCAGAGAGGGGGTGATGGCATGGCCGAGCCGCGGCGCAAAGGCCTGGGCGCCCGAGCTTGCGCGGTGCGGGACAATCAACGAAAAGAGTGGTCGCGTGCATAGGTTGGCGGTATACCGGAGCCCAGGCACCGCCGTTTTGCGTTACGGCAAGTTACATCATCCTGGTGGCAGCTTACAGACAGCTGGCTGGATCGGTAGTGATGCATAAAAACAGGAGCTGTCAGCGTACGCTGTATAAGCATTTGAAAGCTCAACGGGGGGTAAGTGCCTATCAGTACTGCCCCAGTAACTATGATTTTTAAGGTTTCATGATTACGGTATTGCAGCGTGTGCGCCAAGCGCGGGTAGAGGTGGATGGGCAAGTGAGTGGGCAGATTGCCCAAGGGCTGCTGGTGCTGGTGTGTGCCGAGCAGGGCGACACCGAGCAAGAGGCCGATAAATTGCTGGCCAAAATTTTGAAGCTGCGCATCTTCAGCGACGATGCAGAGAAGATGAACCGCAGCGTGCAGGATGTGGGGTGGGGTGCCCTCTCAGCGCTTGTGGTTGTTGTGGGGGAAAGCAAGTTTGGTGCCCTGCAGGCACTGGCTTTGCTGAAGATATGGTGCCAGAGTTGCCGCACTGCAAGCCCCTGCGCTGTGTGCCGGGGCAAAAAAGGCTCCGGGTGGAGCCTTTTGGGGATGCCGCAGTGCGCAAAGGTGCTTAGTCTTGGGCGTAGGGGTCGGCAAAGCCCAGCTCGGCCATGATGTCGGTTTCGTAGGCCTCCATCTCTTGGGCGTCTGCTTCGCTGGTTTCGTGGTCCCAACCTTGGGCGTGCAAGGTGCCGTGCACGATCATGTGTGCATAGTGCTCTTCCAGCGTCTTGTTTTGCTCCTGCGCCTCGCGCTCAATCACGGGGCCGCAGATCACCAGGTCAGCCTGTACCGTGGGCTCTTGCTGGTAGTTGAACGTCAGCACATTGGTGGCGTAGTCTTTTTTGCGGTACTGCAAATTCAAGGCCTGGCCTTCTTCCACACCGACGATGCGCACGGCCATCTCGGCATCCACGGCCAGCGCGTGTTTGATCCATTCGGTGACCTTGGCTTCGGTCAGCAGGGTTTGGTGTGCGGCCAGGTTATCAAACTGGCCGAACTGCAAAGAGAGGTCGAGGTTGTTCAGTGTCATTTTGGCCTCTAAGGCTGATGGGGCAAGCGCTGGTAGCTATTGATTATTGCTAGTTAGCGCGTGGGGCGCCCGCCGTTGCTGGCGTCGTAGGCATCCACAATGCGCGCGACCAGGGGGTGGCGCACCACGTCCGCGCTGGTAAAGCGGTTAATGCTGATGCCCTTGGTGCGTTTGAGTACGCGCTCGGCGTCGATGAGCCCGCTCATGGCACCTTTGGGCAGGTCAATCTGGCTGACGTCGCCGGTGATCACGGCCTTGGCACCAAAGCCGATGCGGGTCAGGAACATCTTCATCTGCTCGGGCGTGGTGTTTTGCGCCTCGTCCAGGATGACGAAGGCGTTGTTGAGCGTGCGCCCGCGCATGAAGGCCAGGGGGGCAATTTCCAGCGCGTTGCGCTCAAACGCCTTTTGCACTTTGTCGTAGCCCATCAGGTCGTACAACGCGTCGTACAGCGGGCGCAGATAGGGGTCGACCTTTTGCGTCAGATCACCGGGCAAAAAGCCCAGGCGCTCACCGGCCTCTACAGCCGGGCGGGTCAGCACAATGCGCTGCACGGCGCTGCGCTCCAGCGCATCCACCGCGCAGGCCACGGCCAAATAAGTTTTGCCGGTACCCGCAGGGCCAATGCCGAAAGTGATGTCGTGCTCGGCAATGTTTTGCAGGTACAGCGCCTGGTTGGGCGTGCGCGCACGCAGGTCGGCGCGGCGGGTGGTGAGCTGGATGGCGTCGGGGTTGACCTCGATCATCTCGGCATCCCCGGCAATCATCAGTTGCAGGGTGGCTTCCTGGATGGGTTCATCGGCCATTTCATACAGCGCTTGCAGCAACTCCATGGCTTCCGTAGCCTTGGCTTTGGGGCCGTCCACCTTGAATTGCTCGTGGCGGTGCGCAATCTTGACCTGCATGCCCACTTCAATGGTGCGCAAATGCGCATCTGCGGGCCCGCACAGGTGGGTCAAACGGGTGTTGTTGTGGGGAGTGAAGGTGTGGCGCAAGATCACGCTGATAATTCCTCGGTAGGAAGACGCCGCAGCGTGGGCTGCAGCACAAAAAGGATCGCAATGATAGGCAAACTGACTGGAACCCTGCTCGAGAAGAACCCGCCCGAAGTCCTGGTGGACTGCCATGGCGTGGGCTATGAGGTGCAGGTGCCCATGAGCACGTTTTACAACCTGCCGCACCTGGGTGAGCGAATCAGCCTGCTCACGCACTTTATCGTGCGCGAGGATGCCCAGTTGCTGTATGGGTTTGCGACCGCGCCAGAGCGTCAGACATTCCGTGCGTTGATAAAAATCACCGGTGTGGGGCCGCGCATGGCGCTGTCGCTGCTATCGGGCCTGAGTATCGATGAGCTGGCGCAGGCCGTGGCGCTGCAGGAAGTGGGGCGTTTGGTGAAGGTGCCGGGCATTGGCAAGAAGACGGCCGAGCGCCTGCTGCTGGAGCTCAAGGGCAAGCTGGGCGATGCCGTGGTCAGCGGCGCTGCCACCCAGGTGAAAAGCGATGCGCAGTCCGACATCTTGCAAGCGCTGCTGGCGCTGGGCTACAACGATAAGGAAGCGGCCGTGGGCCTCAAAGCCCTGCCGGCCGATGTGGGCGTGTCGGACGGTAACAAGCTGGCCATCAAGGCTTTGACAAAGTAAGCGCCCATGAGCATCCATACCGAAGATTTTGGCGAAGGTTTTGAGCCCGCCCCCGCACGCAAGCCGCGCGCCAAAGCCAAGCCTGCTGCCGCAGCGCCAGTGCCGGAAGCCGCAGTGCGCAGCAGCGCCATCTCCCCCGCCCCCGTCAACAAGCACGAAGAGGCGCTGGAGCGCGCCTTGCGCCCTAAGTTGCTGGATGAATATGTGGGCCAGGAAAATGCGCGCGAGCAGCTGGAAATCTTCATCGGCGCGGCGAAAAAACGCGGCGAAGCGCTGGACCATGTGCTGCTGTTTGGCCCACCGGGGCTGGGCAAGACCACGCTCAGCCACATCATTGCCGCTGAGCTGGGCGTGAACCTGCGCCAGACCAGTGGCCCGGTGCTGGAAAAACCCAAGGATCTGGCGGCGCTGCTGACCAACCTGGAAGCCAACGATGTGCTGTTTATTGACGAGATCCACCGCCTGAGCCCCGTGGTGGAAGAAATTTTGTACCCCGCGCTGGAAGACTTTCAGATCGACATCATGATCGGCGAAGGCCCGGCGGCGCGCTCCATCAAGCTGGACTTGCAGCCCTTCACGCTGGTGGGGCCACCACGCGCGCGGGCATGCTGACCAACCCGTTGCGCGACCGTTTTGGCATCGTGGCGCGGCTGGAGTTTTACAACGCCGAAGAGCTGGCACGCATCGTCAGACGCAGTGCCGGGCTGCTGGGCGCGCCGATTGACGTGGACGGGGCGCAGGAAATTGCCAACCGCTCGCGCGGCACGCCGCGTATTGCCAACCGCCTGCTGCGCCGGGTGCGTGACTACGCCGAAGTCAAGGGCGATGGCACCATCACCCAGGCGATTGCGCACAAAGCGCTGGCGATGCTGGATGTGGACCCGCGCGGCTTTGACGTGATGGACCGCAAGCTGCTCGAAGCCGTGGTGCACCGCTTTGACGGAGGCCCCGTGGGCGTGGACAACATTGCGGCCAGCATTGGAGAGGACGCGGGCACCATTGAAGATGTGATTGAGCCCTACCTGATTCAGCAAGGCTATTTGCAGCGCACGCCCCGAGGGCGCATTGCCACCAAGGCGGCCTACCAGCACTTGGGCTTGGTGGTGCCGCAAACGGCTGGTTCGCTGTTTCATGACTAAGGCAGGTTGCGAATGTGCCGCGGAAGTGGGTGCATGCGTTGCTGCACCAAGTACCTGGGAGAGATGGCTTGAATTCCAAAACTGAACCACAGGCCTCGCCCAAGCCACGCCGCCCACGCTGGCTGGCACTGGCTGCCGCCGTGCTCGTGCTGGTGGGGGGGGCTTATGCCGCGCTGCAACAGTGGCGCGGCCCCCAGGTGCCCGCTGTACAGGTGCAGGCGCAAGCGCTGGTGCGCAGCCTGCAGTTCTCGGCCGGTGGAAACCAATACCCGCGTCGGGGTGGGTAGCACCGTGGTGGGCCGGGTGGAATCGGTGGCTGTGAACAGGGGACGCGGTACAGGCCGGGCAATTGCTGCTGCACCTAGAGCAGGCCGAGTTGCAAGCAGCCGCCCAGCAAGCGCAAGCGGGTGTGCTGCAGGCCCAGGCCCAGCTGCGCAATCTGCGCAGTACCAGCCGCATCAGCAGCCAAGCCCAGGTGGCGCAGGCACAGGCCAGCTTGAGACAGGCGCAGGCCGACTGGGCACGCAACCAGCAACTCGTGACCCAGGGCTTTCTGAGCCAGGCCGCTTTGGATGAACGCCGCAAAGCGCTGGAAGTGGCGCAAGCCCAGCTGCAGGCGGCGCAGGCCCAGGCGGCGGCATCGGCCGATGGCGGCGCCGAGTTGAAAGCCGCTGAGGCGCAGGTGGGGCAAACCCAGGCGGCCTCGCAGGCTGCGCAGGCCAAGCTGGCGCAGACCCGTATCACGGCACCGTGTGCGGGCAAGGTGCTGCGCCGCGCCGTGGAGCCGGGGCAGATCGTGCAGCCCGGCACGGTGTTGCTGGAGTTGGCGCTGGAGGGGGCCACCCTGATCGTGGCGCAGGTGGACGAGCGCTTTCTGGACCAGTTGCGCGAGGGTCAATCCGCCACCGTGGTGGCCGATGCCTTTGCCGACCAGCGGCTGGCAGCGCGGGTGATGTCGATTGCGCCGGGGGTGGATGCGCAGCGGGGCTCGATCGAGGTGAAGCTGGCGCTGGATGCGCCGCCGCCCGCGTTCTTGCGCGAGGACATGACCGTGTCGGTGCTGGTGG
>NZ_CADEPJ010000028.1 GCF_902829245.1 Comamonas jiangduensis
CGCTTACGCCGCGGTGGGGATAGTGACCTTGCCCGCCTTGATGGCCCAGGGTGCCGTCGCCGCACAGGATCGGGCGCGGGCGACCGAGTTGCTCCAGGCCGTGGGGCTGGGCAAAGCCCTGCACCAAAAACCGGCGGAACTGTCGGGCGGCATGCAGCAGCGGGTGGCCATTGCCCGGGCGCTGGTGCAGCGGCCCCGGCTGGTGCTGGCCGATGAGCCCACGGGCAATCTGGACACCCAGTCTTCGCAAGACGTGTTCAACCTGCTGCGCGAGATTCACGCCAGCTACGGCACGGCGTTTTTGATCGTCACGCACGACCCGCGCCTGGCGCAGCAATGCGATCGGCTGGTGGAAATTGTGGATGGCCGGATTGCCCAGGATACCCGCGCTTAGGATGAAGGATCTTTTTGGCCTCTAGCCCATATTCAGAAAGCGCAGGCAGCTCTGTTTTTTGATTTACCGCTCGTGCAGTGCAGGCAGCATGCCGTGCACAATCAGCCACTGTGCCAGGTAGTAAGTGCCCAGCACCCAGAGGTAGACGCCCGGTATGGGCGCCACAAACTTGTCGATGGCCAATAGGCTGTCGCTGGCCATAAAGCTGATGGCGCCTGCCGCCACGCACCAGGATGCGGTGGTGCGCAGGTGCAGGGCACGGCCTATTGCCTGCGCTGCCATGCAGACAATCACGCACACATAAGCGAAAACAGGTACGCGCAACGCCGCAGGCAAGCCGCTAAACCACAGATAGCCATATGAACTGCACCCAGGAGCGCGCACAGGACGAAAGCCGCCTTGCTGGGCAGCCATTGCGGTGTTTCACGGCGCAGCACCCCCAGGTAAGCCAGGTGGGCGCACAAAAATGCCCCCAGGCCCAGCACAAAGCCACGCTCAAACAGCAGGCAGATATCGCCAACCATGCTGAGCAGTAGCCCCAGCAACAGCAAGGCCCAGGCAATCGGGTAACGGCTGGGGCGTGCCAGGAACCACACGCAGGCCATGCCCCAGACCATGGGCAGGGGTTTGAGCACCGCATACGCGCTGCTGTAACCGTAGTGTGCGCTCAGGGCAGCCAGCACAGCGAAGGCGGCCATGGTCTGTTGCAGCGGGTGAATGGAGCGAAGCATGCGCATGCCCGCAGTCTGCGTGGTGGGGTGCATGCCGCACACTAGGGTTGGCCCTGCTTGCCCGCAAGGGCTGGACACAATCTCCGGGGGCGGTGGAGTTTCGGGCTTTCCTTTAAAATTGCGCCTCTTTAGCTTTTGCGGCCTGCTGTGCGTATGCGCTTGCGGCCCTTTGTCTGCAACGCGTGGCCGCAGCTGCGCCCGAACCGTCTCCCATCCAGTGACTTACGCTCCAGAAACCCAGCGTCGCCGCACCTTTGCCATCATTTCCCACCCGGACGCGGGTAAGACCACGCTGACCGAAAAGCTGCTGCTGTTCTCGGGGCGATCCAGATTGCCGGTGCCGTCAAGGGCCGCAAGGCTTCGCGCCACGCCACGTCGGACTGGATGGAGATTGAAAAGCAGCGCGGTATCTCGGTGGCCTCGTCGGTGATGCAGATGAGCTACCGTGACCACGTGATCAACCTGCTGGACACCCCCGGTCACAAGGACTTCTCGGAAGACACCTACCGCGTGCTGACGGCCGTGGACTCGGCGCTGATGGTGATTGATGCGGCCAACGGTGTGGAGTCGCAAACCCGCCGCCTGATCGAGGTGTGCCGCCAGCGCAACACGCCCATCATTTCGTTCATCAACAAGTTTGACCGTGAAGTGCGCGACCCGCTGGACATCATGGACGAAGTCGAGCGCGAGCTGGGCATGCCGTGCTGCCCCATCACCTGGCCCGTGGGCCAGGGCAAGAGCTTCGGCGGCATCATCAATCTGCAGACGCAGACCATGACGGTGTTTGCTGCTGGCAGCGAAAAGCGCCCGGAAGATTTCGAAGTCATCCCGCTGACCGACACCGACAGGCTGCGCGCCCGCTTTGGCCAGGCCTTTGACGATGCCATCGAAAGCATGGAGCTGGCACAGGGTGCCTCGGCACCGTGGAGCCATGCAGACTTTCTGGCAGGCAAGCTGACCCCTGTGTTCTTCGGCTCCGGCGTGAACAACTTCGGTGTGATGGAAGTGTTGAACGCCGTGGTCGACATGTCGCCCCCACCCGGCCCGCGCATCGCCTTCACCGAGGTGAACCGCAAGCGCGAAGAAGTCACCATCAACCCCGAAGACAAGACCTTCGCCGGCGTGGTGTTCAAGGTGCAGGCGAACATGGATGCCAACCACCGCGACCGCATCGCCTTTGTGCGCGTGGCCTCGGGCAAGTACACGCCGGGTATGAAGATGAAGGTGCAGCGCACCGGCAAGGAACCGCGCCCCACGTCGGTGGTGACGTTCATGAGCCAGCGCCGCGAAGCGGTGGATGAAGCCTACGCGGGCGACATCATCGGCTTCACCATCCACGGTGGCGTGCAGCTGGGTGACTCGATCACCGATGGCCCCAATCTGCAGTTCACCGGTCTGCCTTTCTTCGCGCCCGAAATGTTCATGACTGTGGTGCTGAAGAATCCGCTGCGCACCAAGCAGCTGCAGCAGGGCCTGATGCAGCTGGGCGAAGAAGGTGCGATCCAGGTGTTCAAGCCCGATGTCGGCGGCAACATGCTGCTGGGCGCCGTGGGTCAGCTGCAGTTTGAAGTGGTGCAACACCGCCTGAAGACCGAGTATGACTGCGACGTGCGCCTGGAAGCCTGCCAGTACACCGGCGCGCGCTGGATCACGGCCGATTCGCCCGCCGAGCTGCGCGAGTTCGAGAACGCCTACCCCATGCGCCTGGCGCACGATGCGGCGGATACGCTGGCCTTCTTGTGCACCAGCCCCTACGACGTGCGCCTGGCGCAGGAACGCTTCCCCAAGATCCATTTCCACCCGCTGCGCGAACACGCCGGTCTGTCCTTGGGTAGCGCCCATTAATTGAAATCATTAGCGGCCTGCATGCGTCGTTGCCGCATCTCGCCGTAGCGCTGCGACGGTCTTCGATCCGGCGCCTCGCCTGCACCGCTGCGCTGGCCGCGACGGATTTCTAAAGTGTGTGGTTGCGAACCCGTGCGTGCACGGGTTTGTTTTTTGAGAGTTTGCTGTGAGCCAAGAATTTCTGCGTCCCTTGTCTGAACTGCCGTCCATGCGCTGCGCTGGAAGTGGGCAATGCTTGCCATTGGTGTCTCCATTTCTTTGTTGTATGGGCAGCGGTGCCGCCTCTCCCTGAATGTCATCTTCTTGATAAAAAGATGACATTTGAACTATAGAAATGAAGGGCAATCAACGGTCAGGGGGTTATCCCTTGCACCGTGTCGTGCAGGTGTCTGCGGTCTTGGTTAGACGCGCGAGATATGGCGTTTGCTACCCGCGACACGCTCGACTTTGTCTTCCCGCATCAGCAACCCCAAGATGCTGTACGACAAGTAATCTTTGGAGCCACCGCCGTAATCACTGCGCAGGCCCAGCAAGCTGGCAACGTCTGAATTGCTCACCCCTTGGGGATTGGCGCGGACAAAGTTCAACACCGCTTCTTTGAGCAAACTCAGCCCCATCTGTGCGCGTTCTTGGGCACCCGTCGGTACCGTGATCGCCGTACGCTGTGTGCGCGATAAGCCTGATGGCATCACGCTGTTGGTCAACGGGCCTCCACTGTCTTCGGTGCCGAACGCGGCAATCAACTCCGCTTCAATCTTGAGTGACTCTGCTTCGGTCAAGTGCTGCACCAGCACTTCGACCAGAACCTTTGCCCCGCTTTCCACAATGGCCTGAATGCGCAGACCCTTGCGGGTGCTGTCAGGTTGGAGCAGGTGGTCAGACGAGCGGGTAGCCCGTACCTTTGCCAATATAAAAAGCCTGGGCGGGCGATGAGCGAGGGTCTTTGAGTGCGTAAACGTAGTAAGACTTGGCCTCGCTCATGCTGGCTCCTGGTGGGGTTAAGTGCGTGCAAGCACTGACTGTATTGCTTGCCCGGTGTGCGTGCCCAGGGCCACCACCTCTTCGGGGGTGCCGGCGGCCATGATGCGGCCACCGCCGCTGCCGCCTTCGGGGCCCAGGTCGATGATCCAGTCGGCCTCGGCGATCACGTCCAGGTCGTGCTCGATGACGATCACGCTGTGGCCGCCGTCCACCAGGCGGTGCAGCACGCGGATCAGCTTGTCCACGTCGGCCATGTGCAGGCCCACGGTGGGCTCATCCAGCACATAC
>NZ_CADEPJ010000029.1 GCF_902829245.1 Comamonas jiangduensis
GGGCGAGGCCCACGCGGCCCGAGACGCGCTCATATATTACAGGTGACCCTCAAGGCGCGTGCCCCCTGCACCGGCCGGAGGTCTGGGGCCCCTGGCCTGCTCGCAACGTGGGCTGCAGGGCGCGGATCACCTCCTTGTCCTGGGCGAACAGCAGGGCCGCTTCGGCCACGGTCAGCTCCAGCACATCGGCCACGTTCAGGGCGCGGCCCTCGCGTTCCAGGGTGATTTCCAGAATCTCGGCGCGGTAGCGGCTGCCGTTGCAATCCGGGCAGCGCAGGTAGACGTCGGACAGGAACTGCATCTCCACGTGCTCGAAGCCCGAGCCGCCGCAGGTGGGGCAGCGGCCATCGCCGCTGTTGAAGCTGAACTTGCTGGCCGTGTAGCCGCGCTGGGCCGACAGCGGGGCCAGCGCAAACAGCTCACGCAGGCTGTCCCAGGCGCCCACGTAGGACACGGGGTTGGAGCGCGCGGTCTTGCCGATGGGGGACTGGTCCACGAACACCACGTCGGCCAGGTGGTCAGCGCCCAGCAGACGGTCGTGCAGGCCAGGGCTGTCGGTGGGCTTGCCAAAGTGGCGCAGCAGGGCGGGGGCCAGGATGTCCTGGATCAGCGAGGACTTGCCGGAGCCGGAGACACCGGTGATGGTGACCAGGCGTTGCAGCGGGAAGTCCACGTTGAGGTTTTGCAGGTTGTGCTGGCGCGCGCCTTCCAAAATCAGGCGCGGGGTGGCTTCGGTCACCATGCGCTTGACGCCAAAGCCCACCTGCTTGCGCCCGCCCAGGTAGGCGCCGGTCAGGGTGTCGGCGCGCTTGAGTTCCTCGGGCGTGCCGTCGAAGACGATGTTCCCGCCCTTCGCGCCGGGGCCGGGGCCCATGTCGATCATGCGGTCGGCGGCAAACATCACGGCCGGGTCGTGTTCCACCACCACCAGGGTGTTGCCGGCATCGCGCAGGCGGTGCATGGCCTGGGTGATGCGCTCCATGTCGCGTGGGTGCAGGCCGATGCTGGGCTCGTCCAGCACAAACAGCGTGTTGACCAGGCTGGTGCCCAGCGCGGTGGTCAGGTTGATGCGCTGCACCTCACCGCCACTCAAGGTGCGGCTTTGCCGATCCAGTGTGAGGTAGCCAATGCCCACGTCCACCAGGTACTTCAGGCGCGTGCCGATCTCTTCGTTCAGCAGCTTCAGCGCCTGCAATTCGCCCTCGGCCAGCCCGGTCTGGTTGCCCAGGTGCAGGCTGTCGAAGAAGCTGCGCAGCCGCGTGATGGGCAAGCGCATTAGGTCGTGCAGGCACAGGCCGGGCAGGGCCTCGAGCTGGGCACGGCTCCAGGCCACGCCGGTGGGCATAAAGCGCTGTGCAGGGGGCAGCACCGCATCGGCCTGCGCCTTGCTGCCGATGCGCCACAGCAGGCTTTCGGTCTTCAGGCGTGCGCCGGCGCAGGTGGGGCATTCCGTGTAGCTGCGGTACTTGGACAGCAGCACGCGGATGTGCATCTTGTAGGTCTTGGTTTCCAGGTACTCGAAGAAGCGGCGGATGCCGTACCACTGCTTGTTCCACTGGCCCTTCCACAGTGGCGAGCCTTCAATCACCCAGTCCTTCTGTTCCGGGGTAAGCTTGCTCCAAGCGATGTCGCGCGGGATGCCTTCGGCCTCGGCATGGCGCATCAGGTCGTCCTGGATCTCCTTCCAGCCGGGCGTCTGGATGGGCTTGATGGCCCCGGTGCGCAGCGTGAGCTTGTCGTTGGGAATCACCAGGCCCCAGTCCACGCCAATCACGCGGCCAAAACCCCGACAGGCGTCGCAGGCGCCCACGGCGGAGTTGAAGGAGAACAGCGACGGCATGGGCGCGGTGTAGCTGAGGTTGCTCTCGGGGCAATGCAGGCCCTGCGAGAACTTCCATTCGTAAGCCTCGCCCTCCTCGGGCATGACGTACACGGTCAGGTGGCCGTTGCCGCGCTTGAGGGCGACCTCGATGGCCTCCATGGCCCGGGCGCGCTCCACGCGGCTGAAGCGGAAGCGGTCGGCCACCACGTCCAGTACTTTGATTTTTTCGGGGGGCGTGGCCTTGGCTTTCTTGCCTTTGGCGGGTTCTTCTGCGGGGGCGGCACGTTCGACTTCCCGCTCGGCCTGCACCTTGGTGAAGCCGCTGGCCGACAGCCATTGCGCCACTTCTTCCGGCGAGGTGTTAGCGGGCAACTCGACCGGGAAGGTCAGCGCAATGCGCGGGTCGCCCGCAGCTTCGCAACGCTGCTGCAGGGCGGCCAGAATCGTTTCGTGGGTGTCGTGCTGCACAGGCAGCGCGGTCTGACGGTCGAACAGATGGGCGGCGCGCGCAAACAGCAGTTTGAGGTGGTCGTTCAACTCCGTCATCGTGCCCACGGTGGAGCGGGAGTTGCGCACCGGGTTGGTTTGGTCAATCGCAATCGCCGGGGGCACGCCTTCGACCTTGTCCACGGCCGGTTTGTCCATGCGGTCCAGGAACTGGCGCGCATAGGCACTGAGAGTTTCCACGTAGCGGCGCTGGCCTTCGGCAAACAGGGTGTCGAACACCAGGCTGGACTTGCCCGAGCCGCTGGGGCCGGTGACGACGGTCAATTCGCCCGTGTTGATGTCGAGGTCCACGTTTTGCAGGTTGTGCTGGCGGGCGCCACGGATGCGAATCAGGCCTTGGGTCATGGTGTGCGTAGGGGAAGCAAAAACAAAGCGGCCAATCATTCTAGGCAGGCGGTCGTCGCAAGGCGGTCGGCATGGCGAATGCGCATGCAGTTTCTGCTGGTAAACAAAAAGGGCTTGCCGTGGCAGGCAAGCCCTTGCGTGGGAGCTGCTCCGCAGCGGTGCAAATTATTTGCGCTTGGTTTCCAGCGCCCGGTTCAGGCCGAGTGCCAGCAAGGTGCATATAGCCCCTGAGAGCAAGTACCCGCCAACTGCCATGGGTCCAAAGCGCGAAGACAGATACAACGCAACCAAAGGAGCGAAAGCCGCGCCGAGCAACCAAGCGACATCGGCGGAATAGGCCGCGCCAACAAAGCGGTATTTGCGTGAAAAGTTGGCAGTGACCGTCCCCGAAGATTGCCCGTACGACAAGCCTAGCAGCGTGAAGCCGACCAGGATGAACACGTTTTGCCCTGCGGTGCCACCATGTAGCAGCATGGGGGTGGCAAAGCTGAAGAGGCCGATGAGCACCGCCATGGCGCCCAAGGTATTGCGGCGGCCAAAACGGTCAGCCATCCAGCCTGAGAGCACGACGGCAGCGCAGGCAATCAACGCACCGAGCACCTGTACCCCCAAAATCTGCGTGACCGAGGCCTCGCCGTACAGCATCATCCAGGACAGGGGAAAGACCGTCACCAGGTGAAAGAGCGCAAAACTGGCCAGTGCCGCCAAGGCGCCCAGAAAGACATTGCGACCTTCGCCGCTGCGAACCATTTCAAACGGTGCGGAAGGCGTTAGTTCCATGGAGTGGAACTGCTGGGTATAGGCGTCATCGGCCACCAACCGCAGGCGGGCAAATAAGGCCACAACGTTGATGGCAAAAGCGACGCAGAACGGGTAGCGCCAGCCCCAACTGATGAATTCTTCGTGCGAGAGTTGGCTGTAGATAAAGCCAAAAACCCCTGCGGCGACGATAAAACCAATCGGAGCGCCGAGTTGACCAATCATGGCCCACCAGCCGCGTTTTTCTGTGGGAGCGTGCAGCGCCAGGAGTGAGGGCAAACCTTCCCAGGAGCCACCCACCGCCAGGCCTTGGGCGATACGCAGGCCCATCAGCCACCAGATGGCCTGCACGCCAATGCTGTCATAGCTGGGCAGCAGAGCAATGCCTACCGTCGCGCTGCCAAGCAGAAAAAGCGCAATCGTGAGTTTGGCGGCCATGCTCCAGCGGCGCTGTATTTCCATGCCAATGAAGGTGCCCACCGGGCGGGCGATGAAAGCCAGTGCGAAAACTGAAAAGGCTGCCAGCATTCCTTCCAGCGGGGACAAGAACGGGAAGTACACATAAGGAAACACCAGCACGCAGGCAATCCCGAAGACGAAAAAGTCAAAGTACTCAGAGGCTCGTCCGATGATGACGCCGGCGGCAATTTCTCCTGGGGTGATGTCTTCGCTGTGGTTCGCCGCAGCAAGCTGCCGGTCCATGGATGCCGCATCCATAGGATGGGGGGTGTGTGCAAAGCTAGTCATAGATGCATCGCTCCTGGGGAAACAATGCACCACTTGTACGCCGCTTGATGCAGGTCAACAAGCGAGTTTTATCCGGCGCCTCTGTAGGAGAAGGGTTTGTTGCTACGGCAAAGCGACCCTAAAGGCGCAAAGACCCCGGCCAAAGCGGGGTGTTGGGTGTGGCTGGATTGCCCCAAGTTGGGGGTGGTCTTGACATTTATCAAGAGCTTTTTCTTATTTCAGTATGTCCTGAAAAATCAAGGATTTAGACATTCTTTGACGGAGGTCTATTGACAGCTCGGGGTGCTGGTTTCCTACGTAAAGACATCACACGGCACTGCGTTGACCAGCGTCAAGAAGCAAGAAGATGGTGGACCGGAGTAAATTCAGCAGGTTTTGTAATCCGCGTTTACACCTAACAACGCGCGTTTTTCGCGTTCAAAGCATGCCTAAATCCACGGAAACTCGCGGGCCAGTCTGGCTCGCTGCCGCGGCACTGCTTGCCACCCTTACCGGTTGCAGCAAGGCCGTCGTGCTTAATCCCGCTGGGGATGTTGCTGCTCAGTCCGGCGACTTGGTGGTGACTGCCACCTTGCTGATGCTGATCATCATCGTCCCTGTGATCCTGCTGACTTTGCTGTTCGCCTGGAAGTATCGCCAGACGAATGCCGAGGCCGAGTACGACCCTGAGTGGCACCACTCGACCGCCTTGGAGCTGGTCATTTGGAGTGTGCCCCTGATCATCATCATTGCGCTGGGCGCACTGACGTGGATCAGCACGCACAAGCTGGATCCTTATCGTCCGCTGGACCGTATTTCTGCGAGCAAGCCGTTGGACCCCAACGTCAAGCCGCTGGAAGTGCAAGTCGTGGCACTGGACTGGAAGTGGATGTTCATTTACCCCGAGCAAGGAATTGCTACGGTCAATGAACTGGCTGCGCCTGTGGATCGTCCGATCCGCTTCAAGCTGACCGCCTCGCACACCATGAGTGCGTTCTACGTGCCCGATCTGGCCGGCATGATCTATGCCATGCCCGGCATGCAGACCGAGCTGAATGCCGTGATCAACCAAGAAGGCGTCTTCAAGGGTTTGAACTCGCACTACAGCGGTGCAGGCTTCTCGGGCATGACTTTCAAGTTCCATGGCCTGAGGAACGAAGGCTGGGACGGGTGGGTGCAAAAGGCGAAGGAGGAAGGCGAGGAGCGCAACCGTGTGTCTTAGCGGGATGTGGTGAAGGGGAGCGAGCGGCACGGCGTGACCCGGTGCTCTACCGAGCAAGAAGGTCTGTACGACCGCGTGCTGAACATGTGCGTGGAAGAAGGAAAGATGTGCATGCACCACATGATGGCCATCGACGCTGCAGGCGGCGCGGCTTACATGAAGAAGGTGGGCCTGAACCTGCCTGACGATGTGTGCTCGGTGGAAAGCGCAACCGCGTGGTGGCCCTCCTGGACCAGCGCGATTCCCAGGTGCTGTGGCACAGCAATAAGCAAGGACGGCGGCCTTGAGGCGCTTCGGCGCGTCAGGCGGCCACTGAAAGAGACACAACTATGTCTGGACAAACAACGCTGCCCCACGATCCGCTGATTGGGCGGATCAGCTGGGACTCCATACCGATGGCGCATGAGCCCATCGTGCTGTGGACCTTTATTGCCGTGGTGCTCGGCGGCCTCGTAGTGATGGCCGCACTGACCAAGTTCAAGCTGTGGGGCCCCCTGTGGCATGACTGGATCTGCTCGATCGACCACAAGAAGATCGGCATCATGTACATCATTCTGGGTATCGTCATGTTGCTGCGCGGCTTTGCCGACGCGGTGATGATGCGTATCCAGCAGGCCATGGCCTTTGGTGACAACCTGGGCTACCTGCCTCCGCACCACTACGACCAGATCTTCACGGCCCACGGCGTGATCATGATTTTCTTTGTGGCCATGCCTTTGGTCACGGGTTTCATGAACTACCTGATCCCGCTGCAGATCGGCGCACGTGACGTGTCCTTCCCCTTCCTGAACAACTTCTCCTTCTGGATGACCGCCACCGGCGCCATCTTGGTGATGGTGTCGCTGTTCCTGGGTGAATTCTCGACCTCCGGCTGGTTGGCGCTGTCTAACTTGGGCAACCAAAATCCGGGAGTGGGTCTGGATTACTACATCTGGGCGCTGCAGTTGTCGGGTGTGGGTACGACGCTCTCGGGTATCAACCTGATCGTCACCATCATCAAGATGCGTGCCCCTGGCATGAATTTGATGAAGATGCCTGTGTTCGTGTGGACTTCGCTCTGTACCAACGCGCTGATCGTGGCTTCGTTCCCGATCTTGACCGCAGCCCTGGTGCTGATGTCGATGGACCGCTACTTCGGCACCAACTTCTTCACGAATGAGCTGGGCGGCAACCCCATGCTGTACGTGAACTTGATCTGGATCTGGGGCCACCCTGAGGTCTACATCCTGATCTTGCCTGTGTTCGGCATCTTCTCCGAAATTGTGGCCACCTACTCCAAGAAGCGCCTGTTCGGCTACACCTCCATGGTGTACGCGACCGTGTGTATCACGGTGCTGTCGTGGCTGGTGTGGTTGCACCACTTCTTCACGATGGGATCGGGTGCGGCGGTCAATACCTTCTTTGGTATCACCACGATGATCATCTCGATCCCTACGGGCGCGAAGATTTTCAACTGGCTGTTCACCATGTACAAGGGCCGCATCGAGTTCAAGCCTCCGATGCTGTGGACCATTGGTTTCATGTGCACCTTCGCCATCGGCGGTATGACGGGGGTGTTGCTGGCCGTGCCTCCTGCTGACTTTGTGTTGCACAACTCGCTGTTCCTGATTGCGCACTTCCACAACGTGATCATTGGTGGCGTGGTGTTTGGTTTGCTGGCTGGTATCAACTACTGGTTCCCCAAGGCATTTGGCTACAAGCTCAACGAGTTCTGGGGCAAGGTGTCCTTCTGGTGCTGGTTGGTGGGCTTCTGGGTTGCCTTCACGCCGCTGTACATCCTGGGTCTGATGGGCGTTACACGCCGTGCCAACCACTTTGATGACCAATCGCTGCAAATCTGGTTTGTGATCGCTGCCGTCGGTGTGGCCATCATTGCCTGCGGTATCGGTGCGTTCTTGCTGCAATTGGTGGTGTCGTACTTCCAACGCAATGCCAACCGTGACGTTACGGGCGATGCATGGGGTTCTGGCCGTACGCTGGAGTGGGCAACTTCTTCGCCACCTCCTGTGTACAACTTCGCCAAGACACCGGTGGTGCATGAGGTGGACGCATGGTGGGACATGAAGAAGCATGGTTATCAGCGCCCCACATCGGGCTTTGAAGACTTGCACATGCCCAAGAACACCGGCGCTGGCTTTGTGATCTCCATGATTGCCATGGTGCTGGGTTTTGCCTTGATCTGGCACATCTGGTGGCTGGCCATTGTGTCGTTCGCTGGCGTGATCCTGTCCACGATCATTCACACCTTCAACTACAACCGCGACTACTACATCCCTGCAGCTGAAGTGCAGGCGACAGAAGACGCACGTACTGAGCAGCTTGCACGCCATGTCTAATCACACTATCTCTGTGGGTCAGCGCGAGTACCATCCGCGCACGAACCCCATCCAGAAAACGGCACCTCGCTGGGCTTCTGGCTGTACCTGATGAGCGACTGTCTCATCTTCGCGGCACTGTTTGCCACGTATGGCGTGCTGGGTCGCAGCTACGCCGGTGGCCCCACCGGTGCTGAGCTGTTTGACCTGAAGCTGGTGGCGATGAACACGGCCTTCCTGCTGCTGTCGTCCATCACCTTCGGCTTCGCGTTGATTCAGCGCCAAAGGGCAATTTGGGCGGTACCAGCTGTGGCTGGGCATCACCTTCTTGTTCGGCCTGTCGTTCCTGGCGGTAGAAATCTATGAGTTCTATCACCTGTACCACCTGGGTGCGACCATCCAGACCAGCGCCTTCCTTTCATCGTTCTTCACGCTGGTGGGTACGCACGGTCTGCACGTGACCTTTGGTCTGATCTGGCTGATCGTGCTGATGATCCAGTTGAACAAGCACGGTATCACCCGTGAAAACACCCGCCGTCTGATGTGCCTGTCCATGTTCTGGCACTTCTTGGACGTGGTGTGGATCGGCGTGTTCACCTTTGTGTATCTGATGGGGGTGCTGTAAATGAGTGCACACAATATGCATGCGGATCACCACGATCACCATGGTGAAGAGGAAGTGCACGTCACCACCGGTGGCTATGTGACGGGCTTCATCCTGGCTGTCATCCTGACCGTGATTCCTTTCTGGTTGGTGATGGGCGATGTGATCCAAGACCGTTCCACTGCCGTGATGGTGCTGGGCTTGTTTGCCGTGGTTCAAGTGGTGGTACACATGTACTTCTTCTTGCACATGAACGGCAAGATCCAAGGTGGCTGGACCATGATGTCCACCATCTTTGCGGTGGTCTTCGTGGCCATTACCTTGGCGGGCACGCTCTGGGTGATGTTCCACATGAACACCAACATGATGCCCAAGCACACGGAGTTGCCTGTGCTGGCACAGCCTGCAGCCCCTGCCGCCGTTGAAGCCACCGAAGCAACGCCTGCGGTGGATGCAGCAGCCCCTGCGGCACAGCAGCAACCGGCTGAGGCCGCTCACCCCGGTCACAGCAGCAAAGAATGACGGTGCAAACCCCGGGAGGGCGCCAGCCCTCCCGCTCCACCTTCACGAAGGCGATCCTCGCAGTAGCGGGCATCGCCCTTTTTTTTGCGTTCATCAGTCTGGGCACCTGGCAGGTACAGCGCCGCGCCTGGAAGCTGGACTTGATTGAACGGGTGAACGAGCGGGTACACAGCCAGCCCGTCGCCGTACCTGCACAGCCTGTGTGGCCCCAGGTTACACCCGAAACCCACGAATACCTGGCCGTGCAAGCGCAAGGCCAGTGGATGGAAGGGCGCAGCGTGCTGACGCAGGCAGTGACAGAACTGGGCGCGGGCTTTTGGCTGGTGACGCCACTGCTGCAAGCCGATGGCACACAACTGCTGGTCAACCGGGGCTTTATCCCTGCCGAGCAGCGCAAAGCATGGCAACAGCGCATTGCAGTGGCCCCCAAGTCTGCGGCGGGCGATGAGGTACAGGTGGTGGGCTTGCTGCGCTTTAGCGAGCCCCAAGGCGGTTTCATGCGCGACAACGCCCCGGAGGAAGACCGCTGGCATTCGCGCGATGTGTCTGCCATTGCCAAGGCCAAGGGGCTCAAGCAGGTTGCACCGTTTTTTGTGGACCAAGGGATACCCGGGCAAACCACGGAACAGACGTGGCCGCGCGCGGGGTTGACGGTGATCCAGTTCACCAACACCCATGCGGTCTATGCGCTGACGTGGTACGGCTTGGCGCTGATGGTGCTGGTCGCTGCGTGGCTGGTGGTGCGCCACGAGCGGCGCAAACGCATGCCATAAGCGCGCAGTCAGCGTCGCGCAAGGGGTTCGCAGGGCTGCTTGCTCGCACACATCAAAAAGGCCGCATATGCGGCCTTTTTTTGGGTGAGGGATGCGAATAGCAGTTGACAGCAGCTGATGGCTTTGATAAGTTTCGATAGTTTTATAGTTTTTCATAGCTGCTAGCGCTTGATAGATAAGCGCTAGAGCCTGATTTGATGCTGAAAACTGCGGGCGCCCCTGTGGCCGAATCGCTTTAAAAGCGATGTAGTGGTCAATCAGCAGGGCTGCGAATACGCCGCTCAGGTGAATCAGCGAGAAGCGGAAGGTGGTGCGGGCCAGGGCGTCCGAGTAGTTCAGCCACAGGCGCAGGGCATACCAGCTAAAGCCCAGGCACAGGGCCGATGCCACGGCCAGATAGAACCAGCCGCTCATGCCAAAGATCACGGGCAGCAGGCAGCCCGCAAACAGCACCAGGGTGTACAGCAGGATTTGCAACTGCGTGTACTTGGGACCGTGGGTCACGGGCAGCATGGGCAGGCCCGATTTTTTGTAATCTTCCACGCGGTACAGCGCCAGGGCCCAGAAGTGGGGTGGCGTCCACAGGAAAATGATCAAGAACAGAATCAGTGCTTCGGGGCCGACATTGCCGGTCATGGCCGCCCAGCCCAGCACGGGCGGCATGGCGCCCGATGCGCCGCCAATCACAATGTTTTGCGGTGTGGCTGGCTTGAGTACCACGGTGTAGATCACGGCATAGCCAATGAAGGTGGCCAGCGTCAGCCACATGGTCAGCGGGTTGGTAAAGGCCAGCAAAATGGCGGCGCCGGTGATGCACAAAATGGCGGAGAACGCCAGCGCCTGCTGGGGCGACAGCTCGCCCTTGGCCGTGGGGCGCCAGCTGGTGCGCTTCATCTTGGCGTCAATGTGGCGCTCTACCAGGCAGTTAAACGCTGCCGCGGCGGCCGAGACGAACCAGATGCCCAGGCAGGCCACGGCCATATCGCCCAATTGCGCCAGGGTGGGCACGCCGGGCACGGCCAGCACCATGCCAATCAAGGCGCAAACACAATCAGCTGTACCACGCGGGGTTTGGTCAGGGCGTAGAACTGGCTCCAGCGCGAGCCTTGGGTATCGGTCAAAGTTTGTGCGTTCATGCAGCAATGCTCCGCGCGCCGTGGGGCGCATTGTGATCTTCTTGCAGCGCTAGGGCGCTGCGGGTACGTGTGGCAGCCAAGGCCCAGGTCATCACGGTGACCAGGGCGGCTGCACCGCCGGTGTGCAATACCGCGGCCAGCAAAGGCCAGTCCAACACCACGTTAGACAGGCCGGTGGCAAATTGCAGTGCAATCAGGCCCAGCAGCCACTTGCGCTGGCTGGTCAGTGCGGGCTGTTTGCGCAGCGCATAGACCAGCAGCAGCACCGCGGCAATCACCGCATAGGCGGCCAGGCGGTGGATGTAATGGATGGCAGTCAGCGCCGCAAAGCTGATGGTGGTGCCATCAGAGAGCAGGCCCAGCGGGCGCCAGATGTCTGCAGCTTGGGCAAAGTTCATCTCAGGCCACCAGCTGCCATTGCAGTCGGGGAAAGTGCTGCAGGCCAGCACGGCGTAGTTGGTGCTGACCCAGCCGCCCAGTGCGACCTGGATAAACAGCAAGGAAAATACGGCCCACAGCGCATTACGCAGCGGTCTGGAGATGGGGGCGGGTGGCTGCTGCAGCACCGCCTGCTGGTGGCCTACGGCCTGCACGCACAGCAGCACCAGCAGGAACAGGCCGCCCAAGAGGTGCAGGGTCACAATCGCCGGAAACAGTTTCATGGTGACGGTGAGTGCGCCAAACGCGCCTTGCACCAAAACCCAGAACGAGCAAGACGACACCCGCCCCCCAGACCTATTCCATCAGCGATTTGGCGCAAGAGTTTGACCTGACGACCCGCGCCATCCGCTTTTATGAAGACATGGGCCTGCTGCAGCCCACGCGCCAAGGCGCAGGCGGGCGCACCCGCGTGTACAGCCCGCGTGATCGCACGCGCTTGCGCCTGGTTTTGCGGGGCAAGCGGCTGGGGCTGTCGCTGGTGGAAGCCAAAGAAATCATCGACATGTATGACAGCCCGCGCGACACCAGCGTGCAGCTGGAGCGATTTTTGCAAGTGCTGGGCAAACACCGCCAGCAAATGGAAGAGCGCATGGAAGACCTGCAAGCAACGCTGGAAGAGGTGCGTGCGCAAGAAAAAGAAGCCAAAGCACTGCTGCGCAAACTTACCAAGCCAAAAGCTGCATAATTGACGTTAACGTAAAAGGCGTAATGCCAAAATTCCATAACGCTCAGGAGACAACATGGCCGGTTTTGACGCTTTGCAGCGCGTGCAAGAGAGCTTTGCTTTGCAGGGTGCCATGCAGACGCTGGGCGCCCAGATCACGCATTTGGCGGCAGGTGCGGTGGACATTGGCTTTGACTGGGCGCCGGGGCTGACGCAGCAGCATTTTATCCACGCAGGCATGCTGTCAGCGGCGCTGGACTCGGCCTGCGGCTACGCCGGATTCAGTCTGATGCCCGAGGGCGCCGGGGTGTTGACCATCGAATTCAAGATCAACCTGCTGGCGCCGACGCAGGGCCAGCGCTTTCGCTGCGAAGGCCGGGTGCTCAAACCCGGTCGCACCATCGTGGTGACAGAAGGGCGCGCCTACGCCATCGACAACGGCCAAGAAAAACTCTGCGCCACCATGCAGTGCACGCTGATGGCGGTGCACGGGCGCGAAGGTATCGCGGGCAAATAAAGCGCTGCACAGACAGCCGCCGCCCACCCACTAGCACACAAGGAGACAAGACCATGAACAATCTGCCGGGCCTGAACTTTCAGCTGGGTGAAGACATTGACGCGCTGCGCGATGCCGTGCGGGAATTTGCACAAACCGAGATTGCGCCGCGCGCGGGGGAGATTGACCGCAGCGACCAATTCCCCATGGATGTCTGGAAAAAATTTGGTGAACTGGGCGTGCTGGGTATCACCGTGCCGGAGCAGTATGGCGGCGCCAACATGGGCTATCTGGCGCACATGGTGGCCATGGAGGAAATCTCGCGCGCCAGCGCCTCGGTGGGCCTGAGCTACGGCGCGCACTCCAACCTGTGTGTGAACCAGATCAACCGCAACGGCACCGAAGCGCAAAAGCAAAAATACCTGCCCAAACTGATTTCTGGCGAGCACGTGGGCGCGCTGGCCATGAGCGAGCCGGGCGCGGGCTCGGACGTGATCAGCATGAAGCTCAAGGCCGAGGACAAAGGCGGCTACTACCTGCTCAACGGCAGCAAGATGTGGATCACCAACGGCCCCGATGCCGACACCTTGGTTGTGTACGCCAAGAGTGAGCCTGAAATGGGCGCACGCGGCGTGACAGCCTTCCTGATCGAAAAGGGCATGCCGGGCTTCAGCATTGCGCAAAAGCTCGACAAGCTGGGCATGCGCGGCAGCCACACGGGCGAGCTGGTGTTCCACAACGTCGAAGTGCCTGCGGAAAACATTTTGGGTGGCTTGAACAACGGTGCCAAGGTGCTGATGAGCGGGCTGGACTACGAGCGCGCCGTGCTCACGGGCGGGCCGCTGGGCATCATGCAAAGCGTGATGGACAACGTGGTGCCCTATATCCACGACCGCAAGCAGTTTGGCCAAAGCATTGGGGAGTTCCAGCTCATCCAAGGCAAGGTGGCCGATATGTACACCGTGCTGCAGGCGGGCCGCTCGTTTGCCTATACCGTGGCCAAAAATCTCGACATGCTGGGCACCGACCACGTGCGTCAGGTGCGCAAAGACTGCGCCAGCGTGATTTTGTGGTGTGCGGAAAAGGCCACCTGGATGGCCGGTGAGGGCATCCAAATCTATGGTGGCAATGGGTATATCAACGAATATCCATTGGGCCGTTTGTGGCGAGATGCGAAACTCTACGAGATTGGCGCTGGCACCAGTGAGATCCGTCGCATGCTGATTGGCCGTGAGTTGTTTGCGGAAACTTGCTAAGACGGGCTGGCAGTCCAGCGCTGTTTTTCAACGAGAAAGGAATGCCACATGACTACCACTTCCATCGATGAACTGTTTGTCCACAACAAAGAATGGGCAGCCCAGATGGAGTGCGAACGACCCGGGTTTTTCACGGGATTGATGGCACAGCAAAAACCCCGGTACATGTGGATTGGTTGCTCTGACAGCCGCGTGCCTGCCAACCAGATCACGGGCTTGGAGCCCGGTGAAGTGTTTGTGCACCGCAATGTGGCCAACGTGGTGGTGCCCAGTGACCTGAACTGTTTGTCCACCATCCAGTACGCGGTGGATCACCTGAAGGTGGAGCACCTGATGGTGGTGGGCCACTATGGCTGTGGCGGCGTGCTGGCGGCGTTGGAAGGCATGCGTCTGGGTCTGGTGGACAACTGGACCCGCCATGTGCGCGATGTGCGTGACAAGCACTATGAACTGATCATGGCCACGCCGGTGCAGCACCGCCACGATGTGCTGTGCGAGCTCAACGCCATTGAACAGGTGGTGAACGTTGCACAAAGCACGGTGATGCGTGACGCTTGGGCGCGTGGCCAGCAGGTGTCGCTGCATGGCTGGTGCTACAGCCTGAAAAACGGCTTGATCACCAACTTGGAAATGACAGTCCCCGGCGTCGGTGGCTTGCATGAAATTCACCAAGAAGCGGTGAAAAAAGTCGCAGAGCGTCAGCGCGGCTGAGGTCGCAGCGCATGCCATAGCCTGTAGCAGCAAGAAATTTCACCATGTTTCCCCAGCGACTGGATGCTCCACAGGCCTATGACATCGCCCAGGCGATGATGGATGGCGTCAACCGCCACTATCAGCGGTTTCGGGCGGCCACCCAGGCGGCCAAAGGCTACTTTGAGCAGGCCGACTGGGCGGCGCAGCAGCGCGCCCAGCGCGAGCGCATGGCCTTTTACGACCAGCGGGTGCAGGAGTGTGTGCAGCACCTGACCCAGACCTTTGCGGCGGACACCCAGCCCATGGCCGTGTGGCAGCAGGTCAAGCTGCATTACATCGGCCTGATGGTGGGGCACTTGCAGCCCGAGCTGGCAGAGACCTTCTTCAACTCGGTCACCACCAAAATTCTGCACCGCACACACTTTCACAACGACTTTATTTTGTGCGGCCCGTGGTCAGTACCGAGTATCTGGATGTGCCCGGTGCCCCTGCCTTTCGGGCGTTTTACCCAGGCAGTCTGGATGCGTTAGTGCCTACGCTGCACAGCGTGATGGGGCACTTTGCGCTGCATGCCAAGTTTGAAAATTTGGGGCGCGATGTGACCTTGCTGGCCGCACGCATTCGCCAGCGGCTGCAAGGCCTGACGCTGCGCGCCAATTTGCAGATTCAGGTGCTCAGCAGCTTGTTTTTTCGCAACAAGGGCGCCTATGTGGTGGGCAAGATCATCACCGGCTACACCGAGATTGCGCTGGCTATTCCCATCTTGCACACCAGCGATGGCCGAGGTCTGGTGCTGCACGCGGTGTTGTTCGACGAGGAAGACT
>NZ_CADEPJ010000030.1 GCF_902829245.1 Comamonas jiangduensis
TTCGCATTGCCCCGGGTATTCAGGGCCTGGTCATGCTGGTGTTTGACCTGCCCAGCTTTCCCTACGTGTTCAAGCTCATCAAGGACCAATTTCCCGCGCCCAAGGAAACCACGCGCCAGGAGGTGCAGGCCAAGTACCGCCTGGTCAAGCTGCACGACCGCGTCGGCCGCATGGCCGACACCATGGAATACAGCCTGGTAGCCCTGCCGCTGGAGCGCTTTGCGCCCGAGCTGTTGCAGGCGCTGCAAACCCAGGCGGGCAAGCACGTGGAAATCAGTGACCGCGATGGCGATGGGCAGCTGGAAGTCATCATCGACCACCTCTATATCGAGCGCCGCTTGCTGCCGCTGAACATGTTCCTCAAAGAGTGCATGGATGCGGGCCTGGAGCATGCGGCACCACGTGCAGCGCTGGAGCGTGCGGTGCTGGAGTACGGCAATGCCATCAAAGACTTGGTGGCCGCCAACATCTTTCCGGGCGATATGCTGTGGAAAAACTTCGGCGTGACCCGCGGCGGCAAGGTGGTGTTCTACGACTACGACGAGATTGAATACCTGAGCGACTGCAACTTCCGTGCGGTGCCCCCGCCGCGCAACGAGCAAGAAGAAATGAGCAGCGAAATCTGGTGGCGCGTGGGTCCCAAGGATGTCTTTCCCGAGACGATGGAGCCATTTTTGCTGGCCCACCCGGCGGTGCGCGATGTGTTCATGCGCTACCACGCCGATTTGCTCACCCCCGATTTCTGGAAGGCACACCAGGCGCGCATTGCGCAAGGCCATGTGCACGATGTTTTCCCCTATGAGCGCAGCCGGCGGCTGCTGCCCGACGTGGTGCATTAGCGCATCACCCGCGGTACGTTGTTTGATGGATTGGCACAGATTTACACCACAAGGAGACTTTGATATGCCCCAACACCAAGACCCCGTTGTTATCGTCAGCGCCGCGCGCACGCCCATGGGCGCTTTCCAGGGCGATTTTTCCGATCTGGCCGCCCATGACTTGGGCGGTGCAGCCATCCAGGCCGCGGTAGCGCGCGCCGGCATTGCCCCCGAGCAAGTCGAAGAAGTGCTGTTTGGCAACTGCCTGATGGCAGGCCAGGGCCAGGCCCCAGCGCGCCAGGCCGGCTTCAAGGGCGGCCTGCCCCAGAGTACGGGCGCCGTGACGCTGTCCAAGATGTGGTTTGCAGCTGTGCAGCCTGGGTTTGGGCTTGCAGCACGGCATCAATCTGCGCCAGTTGTTCGGGGTCCAAGGCAATGTCCATCAATCCTTGCGAGGCGCGCCACAGCAGCACGGCGCCGTGCCACAAGATGTTCAGCGCCACGGCCACGCCAGCGAGTGGGTCAAGCCACCACCAGCCACTGGCTTGGGCCAGCACCAGACCCAGCACCACCCCCACCGAGGTGTACACATCGGTCAGCAGATGGCGTGCATCGCCCTCCAGCGCCATGGAATGGTAGGTGCGCGCACTGCGAAACATCACCCACGCCAGCGCACCGTTGAGCACGGTACTGAGCAGCGACAGCCCCAGGCCCCAGTCCAGCCGTTGCAGCGGCTGGGGCGACAGCCAGCGGTCCACACTGACCCACAGGATGGCCAAACTGGCGCCAATGATCAGCAGCCCCTCAAACCCGGCAGAGAAATACTCTGCCTTGTAGTGGCCGTAGGGGTGGTCTTCATCGGCCGGACGCTGGGCGATGGTGAGCATGGCCAGCGCAAACGTGGCCCCCGCCAAATTCACGAACGACTCCATAGCATCCGAGAGCAAGCCCACGGAGCCGGTCAGCCACCATGCCAGCATCTTGAGCACGATGGTGATGACGGCCACCAACACGGAGATACGCAGCAAGCTGCGGGGAGTCAACCAACCCTCCAGGGCGGAGGGAGCCTGTGGTGATGCCATGCTATTCCTTCGTTCACCGCAATCGTGATTGCGAATGATTTTGGCTCTCAGCGCTTATCCAGCAAGCGTTGACAGCTATGTTTTTTCATGAATGCAGCAGTGTAGCGCGGCAACCCGCGCGCCGCCAGCCCTGCGGGGTGCGGCCATGCTTATCGCGCGCGCTGGGCTTGTCGGTAGGCGCCCGGTGCTTGCCCCGTCCATTGCACAAAGGCACGGCCAAAGCTTTTCTCACTGGCAAAGCCACAGGCTTGCGCCACGCGTTTGAGGGGCAAATCGCTGCGGTGCAACAAATGCAGGGCGCGGTGGCGGCGTACATCGTCTTTGAGCTGCTGCAAACTGCTGCCTTGCTGCTGCAACTGCCGGTGCAAGCTGCGCGGTGCCAGGTGCAATTGCGCACACAGGCTGGCGGCCGTGTGCCCGCATTGCGGATGCGACGCCAAGGCCTGGCGCACGCGCTGCACCAAGGGCTGGCCGGGCGTGTAGGGGCGCACCTGGATCGGCAAGGCGCGCTGCAGCATGGCGTTGAGCGCCTGCTCATCGCGCAGCACGGGCAGCTGCAGCACGCAGCATCCAGCTCCAGGCTGGCCACCGCTGCGCCAAATTGCACGGGGCTTCAAACAGCAGGTCGTACACGCCGTGGTGCGCAGGCCGGGCAAAGGGAAAGCTGGCACGGCGCAGGGGCAAGCGTGCATCCACCAGCCAGCTGGCAAAGCCATGCAAATTGCGCAGCACCGAGAGCTGACAGAACTCCGCCATCGCCGCGTGCGGTACCCCCTCGCCCTGCACCACCAGCGTGATGGTGGCCAGGCTGCCATCCACCTGCAGCTGCAGCGCCACGTCCTGCGTTAGCAAGCCATGGTGGCGGCACCAACGCGCCACGGCCAGCCCCAGCGAAGGGCTGCTGATGCTGGCGCGTGCCAGCAAGCCATAGCTGCCCCAGGGCAGGCGGCGGCTGAACCAGCCCAGCGCCTCGTCATCCAGTTCGCGCATGGCGTGGTCGCACAGCAGCTCCATTTGCAGCGCCGTGATGCGGGCGCTGTCCTCTTGCAGCAGCTGTGGCGCAATTTGTGCCGCCTGCAATGCGCCCTCCACGGCCATGCCCCGCTGGCATAGGCATGCGCCACGCTGCGCACAAAGGCGATGGGGGTGTGGGCGGGGTGTTGGGCGGCTGTGGCAGCCACCAGCAAAGGTGTGCTCATATGGCAATTATTGCAACCTATGTGACCGCTTCTGTATCTGTCATCGCCCTAGGATGACAGCCACAGCGGCCCATGCTGCCCAGCCCGGGCCGGTGGTGTTGCCGTCGATGCGCAGGCATTGCGCCTGCGTCGAAGTTTGTGGTTTCAGGAGACGTTCACGCGTATGCGCACCCGCCCTTTATCCGTATCAGCTGGCTCCATGCACGCTGGCCATCGGCATGCCGGCGGCTTTGCGTGCCACCACCAGGCGTTTGCGCAGGGCCACTTCGGACATATCCAGCTCACTGACCATGGCGCGCAAGGTTTCATCGTTGATGCGGTGTGCCTGGCGCTCGGCGTACAGCGTGTCGCGCTCTACCTGGATGCAGTGCAGACGCAACTCCATCTCTTTCACATAACGCTCACGACGCTCTTGCACCATCTCCGGCGTGTCACGCTGGGCTTCGGTGCTGGTGGCCACGCCGCTGTCGTCCAGCAGGTGAATGCGGTTGCGGTATTCCTGCGTGATGCGGCCCACCACCTCTTGGTACTGCGCCAGCCACTGCTCGTCGTGCTGCTGCACATCGCTTTCGGTAATGGTCAGGCTGGCAATCGCCGCCTTGCAGGCCGCCGTGCGCGCCGCACGCTCTTCGTGCTGGGTCTCGGTATCTTCATGCGCAGGCATGCGCCGCAAGATCAAGGGCAGCGCAATCGCCCCCAGGATCAAGGTGAACAAAATCACGCCCGTGGCCAAGAAGATGAGCAAGTCGCGCTCCGGGAACGGGCGGCCATTGTGCAGATACACCGGGATGGACAGCGCCGCCGCCAGCGTCACCGCACCACGGATACCCGCCATGGTGGTGGCCAGATTCAGCAGGCGCGAGGGCTTTTCGGTCATCTTGCCCTGGCGGTGCGCGGTGCGCAGTGCGCGGTGCACGCCCAGCTCAATCCACACCCAGCGCACCAGCAGCAGGCCCGAAGAAATAGCGGCCACCCAGCCCAGCAGCACCCACCAGTCATAGCCCGAATGCAAGAGGGTGGTGCCCATGATGGAGGGCAGTTGCAGCCCCAGCAACAAGAAGATAGCGCCATTGAAGGCGGCTTCCACCATGCTCCACGTCCCTTCGGTCTGCAGGCGCTCGGAGATGAAGTTAGAGCGATCCAGATCTGCAAAATTGGTAGCAATACCCGCAGCTACAGCGGCCAAAATTCCCGAAACACCAATTTTTTCACCCACGATATAGGCAGCAAACGGCAGCAGCACCAACAGCAGCACCATCTGGGTAGCGGCCACATCGCCCACGCGGCGCGTGACGGCATCGCGTGCATAGCTAAAGCCCCAGCCCATGGCAGCGCCCACACCCAGCCCGCCCACGGCCATCCAGGTGAAGTCTTTGGCCACATTGCTCCACGAGAACAGCCCGGTCAGCGTGGCGGCCACGGCAAATTTGACAGCCACCAGACCCGATGCATCGTTCAGCAGCGACTCGCCTTCGAGCATGTGCATGGTTTTGTGCGGCATGCCCAGGTTGCGTGTGATGGCCGACACTGCCACCGCATCGGTGGGCGAGACCACGGCCGCCAGTGTGAACGCCACCGTCAGCGGCATGGCGGGAATCATCCAATGGATGAGATAGCCCAAGCCCAGTACCGTAATCAGCACCAGGCCAAACGCCAGCAGCAAGATGGGGCGTGCCAGCGCAAAAAACTCCCGTTTGGGAATGCGCCAGCCGTCGGCAAACAGCAGCGGTGGGATGAACAGCAGCAGGAACAGTTCGGGGTCGAACGCAATGTGCAACCCTTTTTGGGGCCATGCGATCAGCGCACCGATGGCAATTTGGATCAGAGGCAGGGGGATGGCACGCACATAACGCGCGGCAATCCCCGTAAGGGCACCCAGCATCAGTACGAGCAAGACGGTTTCAACGGTGTGCATGCGGCATTTTCTTTGCGCGAGCGAGCGCGCGGCTGTCAGACAGATCCAAAGCCCCAAGGATATCTAAGTAAAAACCCCGATAAAACCAAGGAGACACGATGAGCACCCTCTCCAGTCAACTGAACCCACGATCAGCAGACTTCCAAGCCAATGCGGCGGCCATGCAAACCCTGGTGGACGATTTGCGCGCACGCTGCGCACAGATCGCCCAAGGTGGGGGCGAAGCGGCGCGCGCCAAACACGTAGCGCGCGGCAAGCTGCTGCCGCGTGAACGCGTGCAGCTGCTGCTGGACCCCGGCACGCCATTTCTGGAGCTGGCCCCGCTGGCCGCGCTGCACATGTACAACAACGATGCGCCGGGCGCCGGCTTGATTGCGGGCATTGGCCGGGTCAGCGGGGTGGACTGCATGGTGGTGTGCAACGATGCCACCGTCAAAGGCGGCACCTACTATCCCATAACGGTGAAAAAGCATTTGCGTGCACAAGAGATTGCGCAGCAAAACCGCCTGCCCTGTATTTATCTGGTGGACTCCGGCGGCGCCAACCTGCCCAACCAGGACGATGTCTTCCCCGACCGTGACCACTTTGGCCGCATCTTCTTCAACC
>NZ_CADEPJ010000031.1 GCF_902829245.1 Comamonas jiangduensis
CGGCGGGCGGCCCACCGCCAGGGGGGTGGGCTTGGGGCCAAGGGCGGGAGGCGGGGGGGCTAGGAAAAAAGAGCCTTCAAAGCCCCCCACCCGCCAGCAGTACGAAGACCGGGGCCACCCCTACTACGCCAGCGCCCGCCTGTGGGATGACGGCGTGATCGACCCCGCCGACACCCGCCGCGTGCTGGCGCTGGGCCTGTCGGCCAGCCGCAATGCGCCGATCGAAGACACCCAATTTGGCATCTTCCGCATGTAATGCGCGGCACCAACCACAAGGAGACCTCCCATGTCCAAACCTGTCACCCTGACCGTGAATGCTGGCGTCGCCACCATCACGCTGACGCAGCCGGAAATCCGCAACGCCTTCAGCGACGAGGTGATTGCCGAAATCACCGCCGCCTTTGAAACCGTGGCCCAGCACACCGAGGTGCGCGCCGTGGTGCTGGCCGCCGAAGGCCCGGCCTTTTGCGCCGGTGCCAATCTGAACTGGATGCGCCGCATGGCCGACTACAGCCGCGAAGAAAACGTGGTGGACGCGGGCAAGCTGGCTGCAATGATGCACACCATCTACACCTGCCCCCACCCCACCATTGCGCGCGTGCAAGGCGATGTGTATGCCGGTGGCATGGGGCTGGTAGCCGCCTGCGACATGGCCGTGGCCGTAGACAGCGCCCAGTTCTGCCTGAGCGAGGTGAAGATTGGCCTGATCCCCGCCACCATCGCCCCCTATGTGCTGCGCGCCATGGGGCCACGCGCAGCGCACCGCTACTTTCTGACGGGTGAGCGCTTTGATACCGCACAGGCCCTGCGCATGGGCTTTGTGCACGAGGTGGTCGCCGCCGACGATCTGGACACCGCCGTGGACAACCTGCTCAAGCACCTGCTGCAAGCAGGCCCGGCTGCCGTGCGGGCCTGCAAAAAGTTGGTGCTGGACACGGCCGAGCGTGAAATCACCGCCCAGCTCACCCAGCAGACCGTGGAAG
>NZ_CADEPJ010000032.1 GCF_902829245.1 Comamonas jiangduensis
CTACTTCATGGAGATGAACACCCGCCTGCAGGTGGAACACCCCGTGACCGAAGCCATCACCGGCGAAGACCTGGTGGAATGGCAGCTGCGCGTGGCCGCCGGCCAGCCCCTGCCCAAGCGCCAAGATCAGCTGCAGATCATCGGCCACGCCATCGAGGCCCGCATCTGCGCCGAGAACCCCGACAACGGCTTTCTGCCCGCCACCGGCACGCTGCAGGTCTATCGCAAGCCGGCGTGCAGCAGTTTTGCCATCAGCGATGTGCGCGTGGACGACGGCGTGCGCGAGGGCGATGCCATCAGCCCCTTCTACGACAGCATGATCGCCAAGCTGATCGTGCGCGGCGACACGCGCGCCCAGGCCCTGGCGCGGCTGGATGCGGCCCTGGCGCAGACGCAGATCGTCGGCCTGGCCACCAACGTGCAGTTCCTGCGCCATGTGGTGCGCAGCACCGCCTTTGTCGGCGCCCAGCTGGACACCGCCCTGATCGAGCGCGAGAAGGCCGCGCTGTTCGACCAGCAACCCGTGCCCACCGCCCTGGCCATGGCCGCCGCCGTGGCCCAGCTGCTGCAGGCCGAACAGGCGCTGCAGACGGCCGACCCCTTCAGCCGCCGCGACGGCTGGCACAGCCACGGCAGCCCACGCCGCCCGCTGCAGCTGCTGCAGGGCGGCACGCCCGTTGCCGCCAGCCTGACCACGGCCCACGACGGCCAGCTGCAGCTGCAGGTGGGGGACACCACGGGCCGCCTGGACTGGCAGCCCCAGGGCGACGGCCTGCTGGTGCAGTTTGCCGGCCTGCGCAGCACCGCCCAGGTGCATGTGCAGGGCGAGGTGCGCCACATCTTCACGCCCCAGGGCGCGGCCGTGCTGGAGCTGCCCGACCCGCTGGCGCATGCGGGCGAGGGCCACCGCGAAGGCGGCCGCCTGACCGCGCCCATGCCCGGCAAGGTGGTGTCGTTTGCCGTGAAGGCGGGCGATGTGGTCACCCAGGGCCAGCCGCTGGCGGTGATGGAGGCCATGAAGATGGAGCACACCATCGCCGCCCCGGCCGATGGTGTAGTGCAAGAGCTGCTGTACGCGCCCGGCGACCAGGTGACCGAAGGGGCGGAGCTGATCCGCATTGCAGCCACCGAGGCCGCGTAAACGCCATGCAACGCCAGGGGGCACACCGCAGGGGTTGGGCTTGCAGCGCGGCCAGCGTGCATCCTGCCCCCAGGTGCACGGTGGCACGTTCAAGGTAGGGACGCATGGCGTTCCCTGTCGCGCCCCCTTACCATGGCCCGCACCATGCGTGCCATCCCGCCAAGCTGGCACCATCGCGCTGACCCCGCAT
>NZ_CADEPJ010000033.1 GCF_902829245.1 Comamonas jiangduensis
CGTTGGTCTTGGAGGCCACTTCCTTCACGAGCTGAGCGCCCATGTTTTGCAGCTTGTCCTTGAGTTCGATTTCCTTGGCCACGGACACACCGTCCTTGGTCACGGTAGGGGCGCCGAACGAGCGCTCCAGCACCACGTTGCGACCCTTGGGGCCCAGAGTGACCTTGACCGCGTTGGCCAGAATGTTCACGCCTTCAACCATGCGTGCACGTGCTTCACCGCCGAATACTACGTCTTTTGCTGCCATTTTTGGCTCCTAAAGAATTTGGTTCAAACTGGCTGCTAAGGCTTATCTGTTAAGCGCTAGCAGCTATGAAATTCAATGTTCTGGGAAGAACTTGGGTCTTTAGCCGGACTTTGCGTCCTTTACTTTGCGGCGCAAAGTGAGCCTTCGACCCCAGTAAATCGCGAGCGCGATTTACTTCTCTACGACTGCGAACAGGTCGTCTTCCTTCATCACCAGCAGTTCGTTGCCATCGACCTTGACGGTCTGGCCCGAATACTTGCCGAACAGCACGCGGTCGCCCACCTTCACGTTCAGAGCGATTTGCTCGCCCTTGTCATTGCGCTTGCCGGGGCCCACTGCCAGCACTTCGCCTTGGTCAGGCTTTTCTGCAGCGTTGTCAGGGATATAGATGCCCGAAGCTGTCTTGGTTTCGTTTTCCAGGCGCTTGACGATCACGCGGTCGTGCAGAGGACGCAGGTTCATAACATCTCCTAGATATCAATCAACAAGGTTGAAGTGGTCAGCAGCTTGGCAGGTGCCCAGCTGCTTCAAAAAACTGTGGGGAGCGTTGTTAGCACTCAAGCCCATCGAGTGCTAATAATAAGGTGAAAAATTTGCCTTTCAAGAGGCAGGGGCTGTCCAAGCTGCTACTTTTTGGTGTTTGTTTTGTAAGTTGTTGTTTTGATTGGTGGGGTGAAGCTGGCGGCAGCAGGCGGTCAGGTGCGCATCCTTCATGCCGACGCAGGGACAGGTGCTTGCTGGGCCAGGGCTTGCAGTGCTTCACCGGTCATGCGGTAGCGAATCCACTCGCTTTGCGGCTTGGCGCCCAGGCTGTCATAAAACTCGATGGAGGGTGTGTTCCAGTCCAGCACGCTCCATTCAAAGCGGCCGCAGTTGTTGTCCAGTGCATCTTTGCCAAGTGGCTGAGCAAGTTTTGCCGGCGCCCGTGGCGCGCTGCTCGGGCGAGACGTACAGGTCTTCCAGGTACAGGCCGTGCTGGCCTTGCCAGGTGGAGTAATTGAAGAAGTACACGGCAAAGCCCACGGGCGTGTCGCCCTCCAGGCAGATCAGGCCAAACACTTTGGGGTTGTCGCAAAACAAGGTGCGGTGCACGTGCGCGGGCGTGGCCAGCACTTCGTGCTCGGCTTTTTCGTAGATGGCCAGCTCACGCACAAAGTGCAGGATCAAATCGGTGTCGGCAATCGTGGCGGGGCGGATGGTCAGCGATGTCATGGCAATTTCCAAAATGCGAAGTGCATTGTCTGCAAGGGGCAGGCGTAGCAAAAAAGCAACCCGGGCTGCGCAGGTGCGCTGCGGGGACGGTGGTGAGTGTGATGCGGATGTGCGATCAGGTCGAATACTTGGGCTGGCTGGGCATGTTGGTTGGGGCTATGCAGGCCTGCTGGGCAGGCGCCTTCATTTGCTCGGCGATGGCGGGCGATGGATGGCGAGGCTTTGCGACAGGAGATGCGCTGTGGGGGCACTACGGCAGAGCCACCGGCAGCCCTGCGCTGCCAAAGCGTGCCAAGCAGCGGCGCAGCACGTGGAAGTGGTCTTCAAACATCTGGGTTTCCAAGCCGGGTAAATCCCTCAGCGGCACCCAGCGCGCGGTAGCGGCGTCGTCGCCGCCTTGCACGGTGGGCAACTGGGTGCCGGGAACATGGAACACAAAGACGGGTGATGGTGCGCCCGCGCAGGCTGCGGTCGGGGTGGTCAAACACTTCCACGCCTTGCAGGCTGTTTGCAAGGTGTCGGTGTTCAGCGGCAGGGCGGTTTCTTCTTCCAGCTCGCGCAGGCACGACTGCCACAGCGTATCGCGCGGCTCCACAAACCTGCCGGGCAGCGCCCACAGACCTTGGCCGGGGCGTGGCCGCGCTGGATCAGCAGCACATGGCTGTGGCACAGCAGCAGCCCGTCAACCGTCACAAACACGGGGGATAGGGGCGCTGGCCCAGGCAGCGTGGTAGCTGCTGAGCATGCGCCACTCGGCGCGCAGGGCGGTGTAATCAGCGCTGGTTTGCCAATCGCGCAACCACTCGGCCACGGGGCGGGCAGCAGTGGGGTGAGCTGTGCCCATAGCGCGTCGTGGGCAGATCGCCCAGGTTCCAGTACAGCTCGCGCGTGGGGGTGCGTCAAAGTCGCCTTGGCGCGGCAGGCTCAGCAGCTCCCAGCCTGGAAAGCGTGCCAGGTAGTTGCTGCTATCGTCTTTGAAGTGCCCGACCAGGGCCACACGCACACCGAGCGGTACTTGGGGTACGGCGGCCATGACGGCCTGCACCCAGCGTGGCTCATCGTAATAGTCGCGCACAGGCACGCAGTGTACGCGGGCGACATCGGCGGCGGGCAAGCTGCTGCGGATCAGGGTTGCGCGTTCTTGCCAGGTGAACGGGTTTTTGGGGCTGCGGGCCTGAAAGGCACTACCCAGCACCACCACCACTTGCTGCGCGGTCTGCAAAGCCTGCTGCAGCAAGGCCAGGTGGCCGAGGTGAAAGGGCTGAAAGCGGCCAATCAAGACGGCGGTGTGGGGAGCGTGGTGGGGCACAGGCATAAATAAAAAGGAGCAGCTAGCGCTTGTTTTTAAAGGATTTCAATATGTTTTGTATTTGAAACTGCCTTTGAACCAGCGCAAGCAGCTATGTTTTTCTTTGAGGCGGGGTTGCAAACCATTTAAACAATCGGATCGGCAATGCCAAACACCTGGCGCAGATAGGCGAGATAGGTTTCGTCGTCGCACAGGGTTTTGCCGGGTGTGTCAGAGATTTTGGCCACGGGCTGGCCATTGGCGCGCACCAGCTTCATCACAATGTTCAGCGGCTGCAGGCCCACATCGTTGGTCAGGTTGGTGCCAATGCCAAAGCCCAGCTGAATGTGCGGCGCAAAGTAGCGCCATAGCTCCAGCGCTTTGTCGATGTTCAGGCCATCAGAGAACACCAGGCGTTTGGTGTGCGGGTTGATGCGTAGCTTGCGGTAGTGCGCCAGCGCTTGGTCGCCCCAGTCAAACGGGTCGCCGGAGTCGTGGCGCAGGCCGTCAAACAGCTTGGCAAAGTACAGGTCAAAGTCTTGCAAGAAGGCATGCATGCCGACGGTGTCGGTCAAGGCAATGCCCAGGTCGCCGCGGTATTCCTGCACCCAGTCTTCCAGCGCGGCTTTCTGAAAGTCGCGCAGGCGCACGCCCAGTGCCTGAAAGCTTTGCAAATACTCGTGCGCCATGGTGCCAATCGGCACGATGTTCAGCTCCTTGGCCAGCAGCACGCTGGAGGTGCCTTTGAACCACTGCGGCACCTCGCGCGTGAGGGTGGTGACGACCTCGCGGTGCCAGGGCTCGGAAAAACGGCGGCGCAGGCCAAAGTCAGACAGCTCAAACGGGTGCGCCAGGGTGGGCTCATCCCGCAAGGCGCGCAGCTGTGTGATTTTGGCTTGCAGACGGCGGCGACCTTCCTCCAAGGTGCCCGGTGCGCCAAGCGGCGGAAATACAGCTCGTTGACGATGGCCAGCACATGGATTTCAAAGCCCATCACGTGCACCTGGGGCCATGGGCTTCAATGCGCAAGCTACCTTCGGGCGTGGCCTGCACGCGGATGAAGTTGCGCTGGAACTGGAACAGACGCAGAAAGTCGATGAAGTCGCTTTTGATGTAGCGCAGGCTGGCCAGGTACGCCAGCTCATCGGGCGTGAAGCGCAGGCTGCACAGGTGATCCAGCTCGGCATTCACCTCATCCACCAAATCGGCCAGCGGATAGGCGGTGGCATTGCGGCATGCAAAGCGGTACTCGGCCTGCGTTTGGGGGTGGCGGTGCAGCATGGCCTGCCACATGGTGAATTTGTAAAGGTCGGTGTCGAGCAGGCTGTGGATGATGGGCATGTGCTGGGCGTTTTCGTGGCGTTACAGGCGCAATTCGGTGGTGGTGCACAACTGCGCGCCCGCAGCTTGCAGGTGCTGCAAGAAGGCGGTGTGCTGCGCCTCAAAGCCGCTGACAGGGCTCATGCCATCGGTCAGCACGGTGATGCGTGGTGCAAAGTCGGCAGGGGCTTGCTGCAGCAAATGTTCGATCGTGGCGCGCACGCAGTGGCTGCTGGCCTCGCCCGCCACAATCAGCCGCTGGGCTTGCAGCAAGCTGGTCAGCAAAGTCTGGTTGAGGCAGGTTTCGGGCGCGCTGGCATCGGGCACTTCGGCTTCCAGCGCACTGTAGTGCTCTGTCCACGGGTTGCTGCCTTTGAACACGTTGCACACGGCACGCTGGTGCTGGCGTTGCCAGTCTGCGCAGGCCGACAAAATGTGCGCGTGTACGCCATGGCCCCAGCTGCCGATCTCGCAGTGCACGGGCCACACCATCAGCGTGTAGCGCCCACGGGCTTCCAGCGCATCCAGATAGGCCAGGGTGCGTGCAAGGTGCGCAGCCTGGCGTGGCTGGAACTGCCCCTGGCGCACCTGGGCGGCGGTGATGGCAGTGAATGGTGCTACCTCATCGCCGCTGCCTTGCTGCCAAAACGCTGGGTGCGCCATGTCAAACACCTGGTGGGAATCGAGCGTGACGGTGATGTGGCCGATGTGTGCGCTGTGCAGGCCAACCACGTGGCCACGCTGCATGTCGGCGTGCGCACCGGGCACGGGCAGTGAAGGGCGCAGGCCACTGGGGCAAAAGTTGGCGGGCAAATCGCAAAAATCGTTTTGCGGATCAATCAACAGCAAGTGGGTGTGAAGCGTCATGGCAGCAGTGGCACAGCGAAGAAAGCATGCGCCTGAGTGTAGAAGCTTGTGCAGCCTGTCCCAATGAAAAGGGCTGCATGCGCAGCCCTTGGGAGGATGTTTTCAACACCGCTTACTTGAGCATCTTGCGCGCAGCGCCCACGCCCATGGCGGCCAGCACCACAAAGATGACGGCCAAAACCAAGAACAAAATGAACAGAACCTTGGCAATGCCGGCCGCACCGGCGGCAATACCGGTAAATCCAAACAGTCCGGCAATCAGCGAGATGATGGCAAAAATGATGGCGTACTTCAGCATAGTGCTCTCCTTGTAGTGGGCTGCCACGTTGCGGTGGTAGATGCGTTCAACCATAAAGGCGCGTGCCAAATACCGTTCGTCGGTGGTGCCTGGGTTGCCGTGTAGGAGTGCGGCCCACCTGGGCGCAGGCATGAAAAAGCCCGCATGCAGCGGGCTAGTGGTGGTGGGCCGAACTTGTTGCGGCCAGCAGCGCGAGCAGTAATGCAGTGTTATCTGTTATCTGTAGAGGGTATTTGTGCACATGGCTATCGCCGTATGCGCTGTGCCCTCAGAAACATACCGCGCTGATCGCGCGGCAGTTTGCATTACTTCAAACCGGCTTGCGCAGCAGCGCCGCTTTGTCGGTCTTTTCCCAGGTGAACTCAGGCTCTTCACGGCCAAAGTGGCCGTAAGCAGCGGTCTTGGCGTAGATGGGCGCAGCAGATCCAGCATTTCGATGATGCCCTTGGGGCGCAGATCAAAGTGTGCCGCTACCAGCTTGGCGATTTCTGCATCGGGAATCACGCCCGTGCCTTCGGTGTAGACCGTGATGTTCATGGGGCGAGCTACGCCGATGGCGTAGGCGACCTGCACCTGGCACTGGCGCGCCAGACCTGCTGCCACCACGTTCTTGGCCACGTAACGCGCCGCATAGGCGGCGGAGCGGTCCACCTTGGAGGGATCCTTGCCGGAGAATGCGCCACCGCCGTGGGGGCAGGCACCGCCGTAGGTGTCCACAATGATCTTGCGGCCAGTCAGGCCGCAGTCGCCCTGGGGGCCGCCCACGACGAAACGGCCGGTGGGGTTGATCAGGTACTTGGTGTCCTGCAGCCACTCTTTGGGCAGCACGGGCTTGATGATTTCTTCAATGATGGCTTCGGTGAACGAGGCCTTCATCTTGGTGGCAGTTTCTGACTGGTCAGGACTGTGCTGGGTGGACAGCACCACGGTATCGATACTGTGGGGCTTGCCATCTACGTAGCGCATGGTCACTTGCGACTTGGCATCCGGGCGCAGGAAAGGCAGGCGGCCATCTTTGCGCAGCTGTGCCTGGCGTTCCATCAGGCGGTGGGCGTAGTAGATGGGCGCAGGCATCAGCTCGGGCGTTTCGTCGCAGGCGTAACCAAACATCAGGCCTTGGTCGCCGGCGCCAATGTTCAGCTCATCGTCGCTGGCCTTGTCCACGCCTTGGGCGATGTCCTGGCTTTGCTTGTCGTAGGCCACCAGCACGGCGCAACCCTTGTAGTCGATGCCGTAGTCGGTGTTGTCGTAGCCAATCCGCTTGATGGTGTCGCGCGCCACTTGGATGTAGTCCACATTGGCGCCAGTGGTGATTTCGCCGGCCAATACCACAGACCGGTGTTGGTCAGCGTTCGGCTGCCACGCGGCTGTGGGGGTCTTGGGTGAAAATTGCGTCCAGAATCGAGTCGGAGATCTGGTCGGCTACTTTGTCGGGGTGGCCTTCGGAAACCGATTCCGAGGTAAAGAGAAAGTCGTTCGCCATTGAATAAACTCCTGTGTTGGGCAATTGCGTTGCTCGGCTACACGGAAGTCGGGCGAACGCTTTAGCAGTTTTGTTTTACGTCGCCCTGCAAGTTGCTCTATTAACTCGGCGACACCCAGCTATTGTAATGCCAACCCTTTTTCGTTTTTTGTCTGCAGTGCCATTGCCCCTCGCACACCTCATCGGTGCCTGTATGGGCTGGTTGGCATGGGCGTTTTCACCGACCTATCGTCGTCGCTTTGCGGCCAATAGCGCACAGGCGGGTTACACCTTTGCACAGGTGCGGCCGGCCGTGGGCCATGCGGGGCGGATGGTGGCCGAGCTGCCACGCCTGTGGCTCAAGCAGACCCCAGTCAATACGGTGCATGGCACCGATGTGGTGGAGCAGGCATGGGCCAAGGGAAAAGGCATTTTGTTCCTGACGCCGCATCTGGGCTGCTTTGAGCTGTCGGTGCAGGGTGCCGCCAGTCTGTGGTCGCAAGCGCATGGCCCCATCACGATTTTGTACCGCCCCGCCAAGCAGCCATGGTTGGCGCAGATGATGCTGACGGCACGCAATCGTGGAGGCATTCAGGCGGTACCGACCACGTTGTCGGGTGTGCGCCAGATGATCAAAGCACTGCGCAAAGGGCAAGCGGTAGGGTTGTTGCCGGATCAAGTACCCCGCACGGTCAGGGCCAGTGGGCCCCGTTTGTTGGCAAAGATGACTACACCATGACACTGGCGGCACGGCTGGCATTGCAAACCGGGGCGAGCGTGATTTTGGCGCGCTGCGAACGTTTGCCAGCCGGGCGCGGTTATGAACTCTTTTTGAAGCGCTGCCCATGCAACTGTCGGAGCAGTTGGATGCTGCGGTGGTGCAATTGAACCAGGCCATGGAACATACGATTCAACAATGCCCCACCCAGTATCTGTGGGGGTATGGCCGTTACAAACAGCCGCGCCAAGAAGCTGCTGCTTCTGCGGATGAAGGCGGTGCGGCATGAGCTGGAGCAAGCTGGGCATTGCCTGTATGCATGGTTTGGCCAAGCTGCCATTGCCCGTGTTGCGTGGGCTGGGGCGTGTGGTGGGCAATGTGCTGTATCTGGTGGCCGCACCCCGACGCAAGGTGGCATTGCGCAATTTGGAGCTGTGTTTTCCTGAAAAAACGCTGGCAGAGCGCAAGGCGATTGCCAGAGAAAGCATCGTGGTGTTTTGCCAGACGTTTTTGGACCGCAGCTGGCTGTGGTTTGGCTCGGAAGCCTTGGTGCGCAGCCGTGTGCAATTGACCGGCGCCGTCCATGAGCTGGAAGGCGACACCCCCACCATCGTGTTTGCACCGCATTTCTACAGCATGGATGCGGGCGGGCTTGCGCTGCCTTTGAACACCGAGCGTGAATTTACGTCGATCTTTGCCACCAACCCCGACCCGGTGCTGGATGCCTGGTTCATGGCGGGGCGCCAGCGTTTTGGCAAGGTGCGCATGCTCAACCGGGCAGATGGTGTCAAACCCATTATCTCGGTGCTGCGCAAAGGTGGCTTGCTGTATTTGCTGCCCGATATGGACTATGGCAAAAACGATTCGGTGTTCGTGCCTTTTTTCCAGGTGCCAGAGACGGCGACCATTCCCTCGCTCTCGCGTTTTGCCCGCTTGGGCAAAGCCAAGGTGGTGGGGCTGTACAACCGGATGACGCCCGAGGGCTATGTGGCGGAAATGACGCCCGCGTGGGACAACTTTCCCACGGAAGACCACGTCGCTGATACAGCACGCATGAACCGTGAGCTGGAAGCAGCCATTCGCACCATGATTCCGCAGTACTACTGGGTGCACAAACGTTTTAAGACACGCCCTGATGGGCAGCCATCGCTGTATCAATAATCAAGGGTAAAATCAGTGTTTTGGCTAGTGCTGTCAAGCGATGATAGCTCTCTTTTTGGTAAAGACTGGCTCAGTATCTGGTGCAGTTGGCGAATGACCAAGTCTGGGCGCTCGTGCACCAGCCAGTGGCTCGCATCTGGCGCATAGGTGAGGGAGAGGTGCGGCACCCATTGTTCCAAACCGTTCAGGAGTTCGGGGAGCAGGGCCTTATCTTGTTGCCCCCACAAAATATGGGTGGGAACCGCCGTATGCAGCAGCGCATCAGGCAGCTGAAGCTGGTGAATGCCTTGGTCATCGTCGCGAGGTGGGGCCAAAGGGCTGGCGCTGTAGTAGTGGCAGGCCGTGGCAAGTGATTGCTGCCAATGTGCCAGGTAAACGGCTTGCAACTGCGGTGTGAGCCAGGCCGGCAAGTCGCCCTGTGGCGTGCGGAAAAAATCCCACAGCCGCTGGGCACCATCGGCCAGGAGCAATGCAGGCGCATCGCTGCGGCGCAGAAAGTGCATGTATTGGCTGGCCGCTTGCTGGGGAGGGGTGGGGCGGAGCCCAAGGACAAAAGCCCGGCGCCTATACAAAAAAAAAACGATGGGCTCGCGCATGACCTGGGTGGCCATCACGCTGGCGCTGGTGGGCACCATGGTGCGCTGGTTTGAGAGCTATTTGCTGGGCCCTGATATTGGCCACATCCCCGTGAGCAATTTGTACGAAGTGTTCGTCATGTTCATCTGGATGACGGCGCTGTTTTATCTCTACTACGAAGACCAGTACCAAACGCGTGCCTTGGGCGGCTTTGTGATGCTGGTCGTCAGCGCAGCGGTAGGCTTTTTGCTGTGGTACAGCATTGTGCGTGAAGCACATGCCATCCAGCCTTTGGTGCCTGCGCTGCAAAGCTGGTGGATGAAGGTGCACGTGCCTGCGAACTTTATTGGCTACGGCACATTCGCCTTGGCCGCCATGGTGGCGTTTGCCTACCTCATCAAGCAGCAGGCGCAGGAGACCAAGTGGTACAAGCTGGCGCCTTTGTGGCTGCTGGGTGTGGCGCTGTGTTTTGAGCCTTTGGCTTTCCGCCAGAGCCAGGAAACCGGCAGCAGCTACTGGATCATTTATTTCGGTATTTCTGCGCTGATCGTCGCGGCCATTTTGGCAGCGCGCAAACCGATTGCCGCGCGTTTGCCCGCCTATGAAATCTTGGACGATGTGATGTACAAATCCATCGCCGTGGGCTTTGCCTTTTCACCATTGCCACCGTGCTGGGTGCGCTGTGGGCGGCAGAGGCATGGGGCGGTTATTGGAGCTGGGATCCGAAGGAGACGTGGGCGCTGATCGTCTGGTTGAACTATGCCGCCTGGTTGCACATGCGCCTGATGAAGGGGCTGCGCGGTACCGTCTCGGCATGGTGGGCGCTGGTGGGCTTGGCCATCACCACCTTTGCTTTCCTGGGCGTGAATATGTTCTTGTCGGGTCTGCACAGCTATGGTGAGCTGTAAGCCGTAGGCCATAGCCGGTCAGCAGCATATCCGCTGCACACCCCCACCAAAAAGGAGCGCATTGCGCTCCTTTTTTTATTCGATTTTAGAGTCGCAGCCGTATCAGCGGCCACCCAGTGCTTCTTTGATTTTCTGATCGGTTTTGTATTGGCTCAAGGCATAGACCGCCCAGATCGCTGCTGGCACCCAGCCGATCAATGTGATTTGCAGAAGCAAGCGCAGCAGGCCCGCAAAAGGGCGGCCGATGGTGAAAAACACGGAAAAGGGCAAAAGCAAAGCAAGCAGCAGGCGCATGGCAGAACGGGGGTGAAATTCAGAAAAAGTCGACAACGAAGGTCGCAATCTAGCATTCGTCAGCCAAACCGTGGCTGCCTTGGGTCAAGGCGCAGGCAGGGATGCTGCCTGCTGTGGGGCGCGCTTCGGGCCAGATGTCGTGTGCGGTGTAGACCTGTGGGATCTGGCGCAGGGCTTGGGCCAAGGCGGCACCGTGCCCACCCCGGCTGCGCCAGCAGCGCAAACATCCAATTGCCTCCAGTACCTGCATCACTGGCCAGCCAAAGGCTGCGCTGGCAGCAAAGCACAAGCGTGGAAATAAGCGGTTTTCTTGAATAAAGCCATGCGCTTGAGGGCTCCGTGAAACGGGCTGTCTGCAGCAGGCATACTGCACAGCTTGTGACCAAGGAGATCGCCAACATGACAACTTTCACCCTGACCAGCCCCGACATTCCTGCAGGCGGCACGATTGCGCCCGTGTTTGAGTCCGACATGTTCGGATGTGGCGGTGCCAACGCATCGCCGGTTTTGCAGTGGAGTGGCGCCCCCGAAGGCACGCAAAGTTTTGCGGTGACCGTGTATGACCCCGATGCGCCCACAGGCTCCGGCTGGTGGCACTGGATGGTGGTGGACATTCCTGCCAGCGTGACCAGTCTGGCGGCCAATGCCGGGGAAAAAGGCGGTGCCAACTTGCCCGCAGGCGCGCGCCAAATGCGCAACGACTACGGCATTTTTGCGTGGGGCGGCATGTGCCCACCACCCGGTGACAAGCCGCACCGCTACATCTTCACCGTGCATGCGCTGTCGGTAGCCAAGCTGGATATGCCAGACGACGCCACCACCGCCATTGGCGGCTTCATGATCAACGCCAACACGATCGCCAAGGCGTCGTTCACATCGACCTATGCACGTGCCTGAATGGCGTGAGCTTGCATAGGGATTGCTTGCACCCGCCAGCAGGGTGGGCTGTCAAATAAAAGAGCGGCTAGCGCTTGTCTATCAATGGTTTGCGATACAAAAATATCGTAAATCGTTATAGAGCAAGTGCTGGCCGCTTCTTTTTTCTTCACTTGTGCCACAGCCCCGGTGTGCACAGGCGCTGCGGCCTGGCAGCTGATGAATCAGCTGATGAATTCGTCGCGTACCGCTTGCGACAGGTGGGCCGTATCGCCCCAGCCCACCAGCGTCAGCCCCTCGGGGGTCCACAGCAGGCGGTTGATGGCGGCGTTGCCCAGCTCCCAGCTGCGCGGCGCTTGCAGATCCTGGCGCGTGGCCAAGCGGTAGAGCATGTCCATCACGCCGCCGTGCGCCACCAGCGCAATTTGCCCACCCAGGTGCTGGGCCGCCAGACGGTCTACGGTGTGCTGAATGCGCCCGCGCAGCATGTGCAGCGATTCGCCGCCGCCGTCGGGCACAAATTCGGGGTCGCGCTTGCGCCAGCGCAGCGCGTGCTCGGGCGAATCGGCCTCAATCTCGTGGAAGGTGCGGCCTTCAAAACTGCCAAAACAGCGCTCGCGCAGCCCCGTGTCGGGCTGGACGGGGCAAGCGGTGGCGCTGCCCACGGCCTGCGCGGTTGCCAAGGCGCGCTGCAAGTCACTGCTGTAGATGGCGTCAAACTGCTCATCGGCCAGCGCAGCGCCCACACGCTGGGCTTGCCACAGGCCCACGTCATTGAGCGGAATGTCCAAATGCCCCTGGATACGGGCATCCACATTCCAGGAGGTTTCGCCATGGCGGATGGCAACGATACGGGTAGCGTGCATGCGGCATACAGGCGGGTTCAGCGCCCAGAGTCAAAACAGAGCAAACAGGCCCGAGCGCTGCAAAGCAGCAGCGCGGGCCAGCCCACCATTGTCCGGCATTCGTACATACCTTGCCTGAAGCGGCAGCACAAGGATTTTTGCGTGAAGGCACAGAAATGCATGAGCTTATTGCGTGGCGTTACGTGTGCTTCGCTATAAAGATGAGCGGATAACAAATCAAACGACAGGCGGTAGGGGCGCAGCAGGTGCATTTTTTGCTTGCTAGGCCTAACCCTAGAGCGACTTATCCGTGGCTCGTGGCATACCGTCAACCTCACCTTCCTTTTTGGAGACAACATGATCTTGAAGACCCTGGGCACTGCGATGCTGGCCGCTGGCCTTTTGACTTCCGCCGCATTGGTGCAAGCTGAAACCGTACGCTGGGCGCGCTCTGCCGATGTGACCACCCTGGACCCCCACGTCTTCAACACGGGCACTAACTTTGTGTTGATGCACCAGATGTATGAAACCTTGGTCAACCGTACCAACGACGGCAAGCTGGTGCCCCTGCTGGCCACCGAGTGGAAGTTGCTCGAAGGTGATCCGACCGTGTGGGTCTTCAAGATTCGCCCCAATGTGAAGTTCCACGATGGCAAGCCGCTGAGCGCCAAGGACGTGGTCTTCTCGCTCAACCGTGCCAAAGGCCCGAATGCGCAGGTGAAGTCGCTGCTGGCTTCGGTGGAAGACATCAAGGCGGTCGATGACTTGACCGTGCACGTCAAAACCAAAGGCCCGAACCCGATTTTCCCGAACAACCTGACCAACATCTTCATCATGAATGAAGCATGGGCCAAGGCCAACGGCGCGCTGGAGACGCAAGACGCCACCAGCAAGACCGAAAACGGTGCCACCCGCGCCGTCAACGGCACCGGCGCTTTCACGCTGGCCAGCCGCGAAGTGGACAGCCGCACCGTGATGAAGCAAAACCCCAACTACTGGGGCAAGGGCAAAGTGGGCGATGTGACCGAGCTGGTGTACCTGCCCATCAAGTCGCCCGCCACCCGCGTGGCGGCCCTGCTGTCCGGTGAGGTGGACTTTGCCCAAGACATCCCCGCGCAAGACGTGGCGCGCCTCAAGCAAGACGCCAAGCTGCGCATCAACGAAGGGCCAGAAAACCGCTCCATCTTCCTGGGGCTGAACGTGGGCACGGCAGAACTGAAGTCCAGCAACGTCAAGGGCAAGAACCCCTGGCCGACCCCAAGGTGCGCCATGCCATGGAGCTGGCGATTGACCGCGATGCCATCAAGCGCTCGGTGATGCGTGGCCTGTCCAACCCCTCGGGCGTGATGGCGCCGTCGTTTGTCAATGGCTACGACAAAGCCATGGCCGCCTACCCCAAGGCCGATGTGAACAAGGCCAAGGCCTTGCTGGCGGAAGCGGGTTACCCCAATGGCTTCACCCTCACCTTGCACTCGCCCAACGACCGCTATGTGAACGACGAAGCCATCAGCACCGCGATTGCCGGCTTCCTGGGCCGCGTGGGCATCAAGACCGAAGTGTCCTCGCGCCCCATCGCGCAGCACAGCGTGTCCATCGTGAATGCCGACAGCGACTTCTACCTGTATGGCTGGGGTGTGCCCACCTATGACTCGGCTTACATCTTCGACTTCCTGGTCGCCACGCGCGGCAAGGAAGGCCGCGGCGCGCAGAATGCCACGCACTACAGCAATCCTGAGCTGGACGCCAAGATCATCTCGCTGTCTTCGGAAAGCGATGTGGCCAAGCGCAACGCCACCATCAAGGACATCTGGCAAGTGGTGCAAAAAGAGCGCTTCTACATTCCGCTGCATGACCAGGTCATCCACTTCGCTTCGGTCAAGTCCATCAACGTTCCCGTGCACCCCGACAACGTGCTGCACTTCAAGGACGTGAAGATCAACAAGAACGCGAAGTAAGCCTATGCTGGTCCATCTGCTGCGCAGACTGGGCCAGTCAGTTTTGGTACTGCTGGCCGTCTCGCTCATTTCCTTCATGGTGTTTCGCCATATTGGCGACCCCACCATCAGCCTGTTGGGCGAAGACGCCACGCTGGAAGAACGCACAGCCCTGGTTGAAGAGCTGGGCTTTAACAAATCCGTCCCCATGCAATACCTGTCCTATGTGGGCAAGGTGCTGCAAGGGGATCTGGGGATCTCGTACCGCTTGAAGCGCCCCGTGGCCGACGTGATTGCCGAACGTCTGCCCGCCACGCTGGAGTTGGCCATGACCGCCGCCGTGCTGGCGCTGGTGATTGGCGTGGTGCTGGGGGTCTATACCGCGATCAAAAAAGATGGGTGGCTCAGCCGCTCCATCATGACGGTGTCGCTGGTGGGTGTGTCGCTTCCGACCTTCCTGATTGGTATTGGTCTGATCTATCTGTTTGCCGTCGAATTGCGCTGGCTGCCGTCCTTCGGGCGGGGCGAGACCGTCAAGATCGGCGGCTGGGAAACCGGTTTCCTCACGGCCTCGGGCTGGGCAGCGCTCATCATGCCTGCCATCACGCTGGGCTTTTACAACATGACGCTGATCATGCGCCTGGTGCGCGCCGAGATGCTGGAGGTGCTGCGCTCCGACTACATCCGCTTCGGCCGTGCCCGTGGGTTGCATGAAAAAAGCCTGTACTTTGGCCACGCGCTGCGCAATACGCTGATCCCCGTGATCACCATTGCCGGCCTGCAAATCGGGTCGCTGATTGCCTTTGCCATCGTGACGGAAACCGTCTTCCAATGGCCGGGCGTGGGCCTGTTGTTCATCTCCTCGGTGCAGGGTGTGGACGTGCCGCTGATTGCTGCCTACCTGATGTTCATCGCGCTGCTGTACGTGGTGATCAACCTGTTCGTGGACTTTTTGTATGTGCTGGTGGACCCCCGCCTGCGAAAGAAATAAGGGGGCTGCAATGACCGAATCTGTTAAATCCGCGCCGGCCCCGACCGGCTGGAAGGCCAGCGACTCGCCCGTCAAGCGCGCCTTTGCCCGCTCGCGCTTGGTGCAAGTGGCCACCGGCGTACTGGCCCTGCTGGTGCTGGCCGCTCTCTCCGCCCCGCTGCTGGCGCTGCACCACCCCTTCGCTCCGGGCAGCCTGGACCTGATGGACGCTTTCACCCCACCCTGGAGCCAGGGCATGGGTGAGATGTTCTACCCCCTGGGGGCGGACGACCAGGGCCGTGACGTGTACTCGGCCATCCTGTATGGCCTGCGCATGTCCGTGTTCGTGGGCGTGTCCGCCGTGGCGCTGTCGCTCATCATCGGCGTGCCGCTGGGCCTGATCGCCGGCTATGCCGGCGGCTGGTTTGACACCCTGCTGATGCGCATTGCCGACGTGCAGCTGACCTTCCCGGTCATCCTGGTGGCGCTGCTGATCTTCGGCATCGCGCGCGGCCTGCTGCCCGAGGGCTACCGCGACGACATGGCCGTGTTCGTGATCATCATCGCCATCGGCCTGTCCGACTGGGTGCAGTACGCCCGCACCGTGCGTGGCGCGGTGATGGTGGAAAAGCAGAAGGACTATGTGCTGGCCGCCCAGCTCATCGGCCGCAGCAAGACGGCCATCCTCACCAAGCACATCCTGCCCAATAT
>NZ_CADEPJ010000034.1 GCF_902829245.1 Comamonas jiangduensis
CCACACAGCAGCGCAGCCAATGGCTAATGCTGCTTGGGTGGGCAGCAAGTTGCACCGTCTGCAGGTTGAGCGCTGTCCGTGCGGTTTGGATTGCCGCAGGTTGGTGGAGGCGGTGCGCAGAGGTCGGCCGTCTCCAGCCCTTGCAGGATGGGGCAGTCGGGCCGTTCATCGCCAGCGCAGCAGGCGGTCAGTGCCTGCAGGGTGTCGGACATTTGCTGCAGCTCCTGAATGCGCCGCTGCAGCACATCCAGGACCTGCAGCGCCACGCGCTTCACGTCCGCGCTTTTGCGACTGCGGTCGCGCCACAGGTCCAGCAGGTCGTGAATCTCCGCCACCGCAAACCCCAGATCGCGCGCGCGGCGGATGAAGTGCAGCATGTGCACATCCGACTCGCTGTACGCGCGGTAGCCGGACTCGGTGCGGTGGATGGGCGGAATCAGCCCCACCGACTCGTAATAGCGAATCATCTTGGCCGACACGCCCGAGGCCTTGGCCGCTTCTCCGATGTTCATGGGCTTTCTCCGAAAATTTTCACAGTGCACCGATGGTTGGGAACATGTGGCACTGCGCTGGCACTACGGCAGACCTGCCGCAGCGCTGCTGCGCGACAGGTCGGCATCCATCTCCTGACGCGCCGTGGATGTTTGAGCGGTGCGCTGGTACAGCGCACAGCGAGTTTCGCGGCGGGTAGGTCAAGCGCATCTTTGGTGACTTTCTGGGCGCACCCAGAAAATCACTCGGCTGCCGGGATGAACTCCCGGCCTCTGCCGTCAAAGACGGGATGGTCGCAATCGATCAGGCCGCAGCCTCTGCCATCGGCGCCTGAAAGCTGCGCAAGCGCAAGGCATTGCCCAGCACAAACACACTCGACAGTGCCATGGCACCGGCCGCAAAAATCGGCGACAGCAGGACACCATACGCGGGATAGAGCGCGCCGGCGGCCACGGGGATCAGCGCCGTGTTGTAGGCAAAGGCCCAGAACAGGTTCTGCCGGATGTTGCCCATGGTGGCCTTGGACAGCGCAATCGCATTCGGCACGCCCTGCAGGTTGCCGGACATCAGCACCACGTCGGCGGCTTCCACGGCCACGTCGGTGCCGGTGCCGATCGCGATGCCGACATCGGCCGCGGCCAGCGCGGGGGCGTCGTTGATGCCATCGCCGACAAAGGCGACATGGCCGTGCGTGGCCTGCAGCTGCTGCAGCGTGGTCACCTTGCCTTCGGGCAGCACCTCGGCCACCACTTCATCAATGCCCAGGCGCGCGGCAATCGCCTGCGCGGTGCGGGCGTTGTCGCCGGTGATCATGATGACCTTCAGCCCCAGGGCATGCAGGGCGGCAATGGCGCCGGGCGTGCTGGGCTTGATGGGGTCGGCCACGGCGATGATGGCGGCCAGTTGCCCATCGACCGCCACGTACAGCGGCGACTTGCCTTCGCTGCCCAGGCGCGCCGCCGTGGGGGCGAAGCGCGCCACGTCCAGCCCCAGGGCGTGCATGAAGCGGTCGGCGCCGACCTCGACGCGCTGGCCCAGGGCCGTGGCGCGCACGCCCATGCCGGTGATGGAGGCAAAGTCGCTGAGGGCGGGCACGGTCAGCTGCTCGTGCTCGGCGGCTTGCACGATGGCGCGGGCAATCGGGTGCTCGGAGCGCGATTCGGCGGCCGCGGTCAGCGCCAGCACCTGGGCGCGGTCAAAGCCCTCGGCCACTTCCAGGTCGGTCAGCGCGGGTGGCCTTCGGTCAGGGTGCCAGTCTTGTCCACGGCCACGGCCTGGGTGTTCTTCAGCAGCTGCAGCGCCTCGCCCTGGCGGAACAGCACGCCCAGCTCGGCGCCCCGGCCGGTGCCCACCATGATGGACGTGGGGTGGCCAGGCCCATGGCACAGGGGCAGGCGATGATGAGCACGGCCACGGCATTGACCAGCGCAAAACTCAACGCCGGCGCGGGGCCGAACACCAGCCACACCAGGAAGGTGAGCACGGCGGCGGCCATCACGGCGGGCACGAACCACAGCGTGACCTTGTCCACCACGGCCTGGATGGGCAGCTTGCCGCTCTGGGCCTGCTCCACCAGCCGGATGATCTGGGCCAGCACGCTGGCGCTGCCCACGGCCGTGGCGCGCAGGGGTGAAGGCGCCGGTCTGGTTGACCGTGCCGCCCACCACGCGGTCATCGATGGTTTTGGCGACGGGCACGGGCTCGCCGGTGATCATGGATTCGTCCACATAGCTCTGGCCTTCCCGCACCGTGCCGTCCACGGGCACGCGCTCGCCGGGGCGCACCTGGATGAGGTCGCCGGTCTGCACGTCGGCCGCTGGCAGCTCCACCCACTGCCCGTCGCGCTGCACGCCCGCCGTCTGCGGCTGCAGGCCGATGACCCGCTGTATGGCCTGCGAGGTGCGGCCCTGGCGCGGGCTTCCAGCATGCGGCCCAGGAGGATCAGCGCGACGATGACGGCGGCGGCCTCGAAGTACACATTCACCGTGCCTGCGGGCAGCAGGCCGGGCAGGAAGGTGGCCACCAAGGAATAGCTGAACGCCGCCAGCGTGCCCACGGCGACCAGCGATTCATGTCTGGCCCGCCGCGCAGTAGCGCGGCAGGCCCTTGGTGTAAAAGCGCCGCCCGGGAATCAACAGCACCAGCGTGGTCAGCACACACTGCAGGTACCAGCTGTTTTGCAGGCCGATGGTGCCCGCCACCCAGTGGTGCATGCCGGGGATCAGGTGCGAGCCCATCTCCAGCACAAACACTGGCAGCGCCAGCACCGTGGCCAGGTGAAGTCGCGCTGCAGCGCGGCGTATTCGGCTTCCTTGTGTGCAGCCTGGGCTCGGCTTGCGCCCGCGCGGCCTGGGTGTCGATGGGTTGGCCGGGGTAGCCGGCCTTGTCCAGCGCGGCCAGCAGGGCCTCCAGCGTGGCGCTGCCTTGGACCGTGGCGCGCTCGGTGGCCAGGTTCACCTGAGCCTCGGTCACGCCGGGCACTTTTTTCAGTGCACGCTCTACCCGGCCGACGCAGCTGGCGCAGGTCATGCCTTCCACGGCCAGCTCGATGGTTTGGCTAGGCACTTCGTAGCCGGCTTTTTCAATCGCTTGCACCACGGCGGCCATGTCGAGCTTGCCCGCGGGCTGGATGTGGATGCGCTCGGTGGCCAGGTTGACGCTGACTTCGGCCACGCCCGGTACTTTGCGCACGGCTTTTTCGACCCTGCCCACGCAGCTGGCACAGCTCATGCCTTGCACGGGCAGGCTGAGAGCCGCAGTGGCGGAGGGTGAAGCTGGAGTGGGGGTGGGGGCATTCATACGCAGAACCTGTATCTCGAAGAGAAGGAATGGAGGCTAGCCTAATCCTTGACATCATGGGAAGGTCAAGCGCAGGGGTATGGCGCTGCTGCAGGGGAGAAAAAAGGCCAGCAGCCATTGCAAGCCTTTTTGGTGTTTAGCGCTGATGCAGCAAGCGCTGGCAGCTATGGTTTGTGTATTGAATGCGTGGAACGCATCGAACGCATCAAAGCAAAGATTTGGCGTTGTCCAGCACAAAGTCGCAGGCTTTTTCCTTAAGGTCGCCTTGGAGCTTGTCCATGCTGAATGTTTGCCCGTTGCTGCCGGTAATCATGCCGCCCAGGCCCTGCAGATAGCCCGGGTCTTTGGGCGCCTGTTGTTGCTGCGTGCCCATGCCCAGTTTGCCCAGCAGCTGGGCTTTCACCTGTTCGGCCTTGTTGGGGTTCAGGTAGTTGTTTTTCAGGCAATAGGTGATCACACCGCCGCATTGCCGACCGAGCCCGATGCCGGTACGCCCAGCGAAGACAGTAGGCCTCCTGCGGCGGCGCCACTACCGCTGCCCAGCAGGCCGCCCAAGGCCGATGTGCTGCCGCTGCTTTCTGCGGTGCCGCTGCCGCCCAACTGCGTGGCTTGCTGGCGCAAGGTGTCGCCCCAGTTGGCAGCTTGGCGGTCCAGGCAGCGGCGCACCAAACGGTGCCCAAGGCGATGCTGCGTATCCAATGTTTCATAGCTCACTCCCCAAAAGGATTGCAATGCACACAAGTTACCACGCAGTGCGATCGCAGGGCTGTGGGCGCATGAAGCCATTTGCAAAATGGGCGGTGGTGGGGGCGTGTATGGGGGGCCAAAGCTCGTAGGGCAGTGCTTTCCCGGGGCACCTACGGGGGGGCTGCGCAGGGAGCGGCGTGTGGATGGCTGGTGGCCAGAGCCTCGGTTGGAGTACATAAAAAAAACAGACCTCCAAGGCCTGTTTTTTATATAGAACCACGCTGCAAGCGTTGCCAATGTGGCAGTGCTGTACGTTCAGCGGTTCACGGGTGCTGGCGCCGTCACCGCTGGCGTTGCCGTGCTTGGGGTTGCGCCAGCGGGGGCGCTGGGAGACTTGGTAGCCAACGGGGCGAGCGTGGTGCGCACGGTGCGGCTGCCCTGCGGGGGATGGGGGAAGTCGCTCAGCGCTGCATCGAACAAGATGTTCCAGATCACGTTGTCGTCCATCCAGACTTCATCGTAGGCGGCCGACGTTTCGTAGACGATTTTCTGGCTTTGCTGGTCGCGCAGCACCAGCTTGACGCCACGGTAATACACCATGGGCGGGGTATCCATCCATTGCATGCCCATTCCGACGCGGGGGCCGCCCCAGCCCATGCCAAAGCCGAAGCGTGGGCCGTAGAACCAGTCGTCATACGCCGGATGGTAGGCGCGGCCTTGGCTGGCGTTGGCGCCAACTTGCACGACCAAGCGGGCCAGGTCAGGGCGTGGGTCGCGCGTCAGGCCCACGCGCTGCAGGGCTTTTTCGGCGGCAGCCTCCACCTTGGCAAAGCTTTGCTGCTGGCTTTGGGACGGCAACAGTTCCATGCGGTAGGTGGCTGGCAGCGTGATTCCCGCCATGCTGGAGTAGCTTTGGACGCTGGACGTGATCTCACGGGGGCCGCTGGCACAGCCCGCTAACAATGCAGCACCGGCAATCAGTGCAGCGCAGGCCCAGCGACGAGATGGGGGGAGGTGGTTCATGGGAGGTACTCCTCGTTCATGGTTGTTCTTTGCCTGAACGTCAGAGCAACGATACACCGAGCAAGTTCCTGGTGCATGCAGGCCGAGCGCTCAAAGCCGGGTTTTGCATAAAAAGCCCCGTCAGACGGGGCTTTGAACAGAAGGGCGCGCTGTGTGTGGCGGCGATTTAGCCAATTTGCACCACTTGCACGCCACCGGGCAGGGTGGGGGCGGTGGGCAGCTCTTCATGGTCAAACGCCATGTCGCCGTTGGGGTCGGCAATGCCGGTGGCCTTGGCGTCCTTGAAGTTGTGCAACTGGGGATCCATCATGTGCGTGGTCACGATGTTGCCCATGGCGCGGAACATGCTCTCGATGCGGCCGGGGAACTTCTTGTCCCACTCGCGCAGCATATCGCCCACGGCCACGCGCTGCAGGCCGTCCTGGCTGCCGCACAGGTTGCAAGGAATGATGGGGAAGTTCTGGTACTGCGCCCAGCGTGCGGTGTCCTTTTCTGGCACATAGCACAGGGGGCGAATCACCACGTGCTTGCCGTCGTCCGATACCAGCTTGGGCGGCATGCCCTTCATGCGGCCGCCGTAGAACATGTTCAGCATCAGCGTCTGCACGATGTCGTCGCGGTGGTGGCCCAGTGCTACCTTGGTGCAACCCAGGCGGTCGGCCACCGAATACAAAATCGCACGGCGCAGGCGCGAGCACAGGCCGCAGGTGGTCTTGCCCTCAGGAATCACGCGCTTGACCACCGAGTAGGTGTCTTGCGTTTCGATGTGGTAGTCCACGCCGATGGACTGGAAATACTCGGGCAGGATGTGGTCAGGGAAGCCGGGCTGCTTTTGGTCCAGGTTCACGGCCACGATCTCGAACTTCACCGGCGCGCGTTTTTGCAGCTTGCGCAGGATGTCTAGCAGGGTGTAGCTGTCCTTGCCGCCGGACATGCAGACCATGATCTTGTCGCCTTCTTCGATCATGTTGAAGTCCATGACCGCACGGCCGACTTCACGGCACAGGCGCTTTTCCAGCTTGATCTGCTCACGTTCGATCTTGATCTTGCCGGGCTTGGCCTCGGTAGCAGCATCTGCGGCGGGGTTTTCGGCAACGGCTTCTTCGGCCATCCAGGGGTTTTCGGTCACAGCATTCATGGGGTTCACCATTGTCCGGTTTCGACGCGAATGGCTACTTCGCAGTCGTCAAAAATCTCTAACTTGGCAATCTTCACACGCACGCCCAGCACGCCGGGCAGTGCCATCAGGTTTTGTGCCAGCACACCGGTCAGGCGCTCCAGCAGGTCGGTATGACCGGCGGTGCACGTGTCGATGATGGCGTTGCGCGCCAGTCGGTAGTCCAGCACCTGGGCAATGTCATCGCTGGCGGGCAACAGGGGCTGCACACCCATGTTCAGCTCGGCATCGACCTGAATGGGTTGGGCTGCCTCACGCTCGAAGTCAAGAATGCCCAGGCGTGCGTTCAAGCGCAGCCCTGAGAGAGAAATCGTGCGTTGGCCGGTGGTAACCGATGACATAGTGGGTGCCCAGAGCGCCGCTGGCAGGCCTGCATCTTCTGGCAATTTGCGTATCAATCTTGGTGGGAGGGCACCGTCAACAACCCCCTGTGTACTGCGGCTTGCGCCGTTTTGGCACGCAGCGCGCTCCGCTGGGGTGACAATGCAGGGGTCATGACAGAACCCACAATTTTAACGAACGCATTGCGTTTGCATATCGACAAGGCCATTGCCCAAGCGGGTGGATGGATAGGTTTTGACCAATTCATGGCCCTGGCCCTGTACACGCCGGGGCTGGGTTACTACGCGAATGACACGGCCAAGTTTGGGGCCATGCCGGATTCTGGCAGCGATTTTGTGACCGCACCCGAGCTGTCGCCCGCCTTCGGCCAACTGCTGGCCGCGCAGGTGGCCGAGGCCTTGGCCCAGACGGGCACCCACGAAGTCTGGGAGTTTGGCGCAGGCACGGGCGCGCTGGCCTTGCAGGTGCTGGACGAACTGCAGCGCCTGGGCGTGGCCATTGAGCGTTACACCATCGTCGATCTGTCGGGCACGCTGCGCGCTCGCCAGCAAGCGCGTTTGGTCGCGCACGCCCCCAAGGTCGTGTGGGCCAATGAACTGCCCGCGCATATGCAAGGCGTGGTGATTGGCAACGAGGTGCTGGATGCCATGCCCGTGCGCATCATCGCCCGCGTCAATGGCCAATGGTACGAGCGCGGGATTGCCGTGGAAGAGGGCGAGCTGGTCTGGGCCAACCGCCCCACCGACTTGCGTCCGCCGCTGGAAGTAGAAGGCGAGCACGACTACGAAACCGAGATTCACCCCCAAGGCGAAGCGTTTATTCGCACGCTGGGGGAGCGTTTGCAGTGCGGCGCGGCCTTCTTTATCGACTACGGCTTTGGCGAAGGCGAGTACTACCACCCGCAGCGCCACATGGGCACCATGGTCTGCCACTACCAGCACCAAGTCGACAGCAATCCGCTGGATAAAGTGGGCCTCAAAGACATTACCGCCCACGTTAACTTCACGGGCACCGCCGTGGCGGCCCAGGACGCGGGCATGGAGGTGCTGGGCTACACCACGCAGGCGCACTTACTCATCAACTGCGGTCTGCAAGCCAAGCTTGATGCGATGAGCGCTACCGAGCGCCCCAGCGCCATGAAGCTGATGCTGGAGCACGAGATGGGCGAGCTGTTCAAAGTGATTGGCCTTGCCAAGGGCGTGGAGCCTTGGGATGCCCTGGGCTTTGTGCGCGGCGACCGCACACACCGTCTCTAAGCCACGGAGCCCTGCATGATCCGCTGGATGCTGCTGATCTTTATCCTGCTGGTGCTGGTCAACAGCACGTCGGGCATCTTGCGCAAAGTGGGGCTGGGGCGGCTGCCGGGCGATTTCACCTTCCGCCTGCTGGGGCGCGAGGTGTTCATACCCTTTGCCAGCGCGGTGCTGGTGACGGTGCTGCTCTTCAGTACCATCAAGCTGGTGGCTTGGCTGTTTTGATGTAAATGTATAGCTGCTAACGATTGCTGGATAAGCGTCGGGCGCATATTTGGCATCTAACCTTCAACTGCATGCGGCGTGGGATGGCGGCTTGCAAAACGGCGCACCGTCACCATGTGTAGGTTTTGCACAAGCCCTGGAGCTGCCATGACCGTTATGGACCCCCTGCACATCGTGTGCCCCCATTGCCACAAAACCAACCGCGTAGCCCAAGCAGCGATGGGCAGTGCGCCCCACTGCGGCAGCTGCCACCAAGCCCTGTTCACGGGCGAGCCCGTGCAGCTGGATGCAGACAGCTTGGCCAAGCATGTGGGCCGCAGCCATATCCCCGTGGTGGTGGACTTTTGGGCGCCGTGGTGCGGCCCTTGCCGCATGATGGCACCGGCCTTTGCACAGGCCGCGCAGCAACTCTCCCCCCAGGTGCGCTTGGCCAAACTGGATACCGAAGCCCACCCCCAAGCCGCAGCGCCCTACGGCATCCGCAGCATTCCCACCATGATTGTTTTTAACGGCGGCAAGGAAGTCGCCCGTATTTCCGGTGCTTTACCGGCGGGCGAAATTGTGCGCTGGGTGCAGTCGGTGGTGTAAAGGCGCGCGTGGCAACTGCAGTACCGCCGAGGTTTTTAAATGATAGCTGTGGACGCTTGCGCAGCCTGCGTTAGAAGTGCTTTTATGGCATGCAATAGCGCAGTGATATCCGCTGGGGTGGTGTGCCACGCCACCGATGCTCGTACCACGGCGTCTAAGCCCCGGCCTTGCATGTCCAGTGGCGCAAAGCCCATGCCGCTAGCGGCAACCTGAATGTTGTGGCGCAGCAGGGCGTGCTGTACTTGCGCGGGCGTTGATCCTTGCACCGTGAACGCCACGATGGCGCAGTCATCGGGTGCTGAAGGCAGGTGACGGAGGGTGACACCGGGCACCGCTGCCAAGGCGCTACGCAGTTGGCTGGCACGCTGGGCAATCGTGGTAAAGCGCTCGGGCCAGCCTTGGGAGGCAGCCTCCTCCAAGGCGGCGAGCCAACCCAGTTTGAGTGCGATGGAGGACTCTGACTGCTCCAGCACCCGGGCATCGTGGCGCAATGCGGGCCTGCAGCGGTGATGGGGCAAGAGACGTGGTCCACGGTCATGGGCTGCAGTTGGGCGGCAAAGCCGGGCTTGAGGTACACCAAGCCTGTGCCTCGGGGGCCGCACAGCCATTTGCGTCCGGGGGCCGTCAGCGCGTCGCAGTGCAGCGCCTGCACATCCACCGGAATATGTCCCAGCGCCTGCGCCGCATCCACCACATAGGTGATGCGGTGGCGGGCACACAGCTGGCCCACGGCAACGGCGTCATAGATGGTGCTGCCATGGGCGGGCACCCAGGTCAGTGCGATGAGACGCACCCGCTCATCCAGCATGGCTTCAAGTGCGACCAGATCGATGGCGCCATCGGGCGTGCAGGGCATGGTTTGCAGCACACAGCCGGTGCGATTTTGCAACTGCAGCAGCATGGCGTAGTTGCCGCCCCATTCGCCGGGAGCAACCAGCACACGGTCGCCGTGTTGCAGCGCCAGCATACCCACGACCGCGCACCAGCCGTGGGTGTTGCCGGTGGTCAGTGCAATGTCTGCCGGCTGGCAGTGCAGCAGTGCGGCCAACTGGGCGTACAGCGCCTGCAACTGCGGCTGTGCCTGCTGCGCTGCGGCGTAAGGGCCTGCGTGCTGCTCACGCTGCAAGTGCGCGGTGATGGCGTGCAAGGCACGGTCGGGCATGAGACCGGCAGCGGCTTGGTTGAAGTAATGCATGGCACAAAAGCAGCACAAACTGCGGGAAAGCGAACAGGGCTTCATCCTAGCGCAGGGGTCTGGTCACTCCGTCCTTCAGAGGGCGGGTGCTGCCTTGGTGGCCTCAGGCAGTGGTGAGTGCAGCGTCTGGGTTGATGGTGGTTGCTCCTTCCACCTGCAGACAGTTGCGGCCAGTTTTTTTGGCCAGATACATCAGTTGATCGGCACGCTGCAGCGCCTCTTGCAGGTGCTCCTGGGCGCGCAGTCGTACCATGCCAAAGCTGGCTGTCACTTGCCGTTGGGGCTCTGGCGGGCACCAGCAGGCGCGCGCCATCTGGGCTTGGATGCGCGCTATCAGTTTTTGGGCTTGCTCAACGGTGGTGTGCTTGAGCGCCAGCACAAATTCATCGCCACCCAGCCGTGCGGTGACGTCTGCCTCTCGGACCAAGCTTTGCAAAATGTGGCCAAACTGGCGCAGCACCTCATCCCCGACGGCATGGCCGTACTGGTCGTTGATGCCTTTGAAATGATCCAGATCGCACATCACCAGCACACGAAATCCTCGGGCATAGGGCGTGGGAGTGCAGCCTTCTTCAAAGGCCCGGCGGTTGACTAGGTTGGTTAAGCCATCATGATCCCGCTCTGCGCGCAGCTTGGCCGTGGAGTCCGCCAAAGCGCAGGCGATGAGTGCTGCGGTATAGATTGCAATGACTGCCAGCAGCACCATCAGATTGACCCGTAAAAAGGTGATCTCGGTGAGCGGGCCCAAGGGCGCTGGCGTGGCTGTGAGCAACCCCACAGGGCGCAGCCACATCAGCAGTGTGGCCAGCGTAAACAGGGTCACCGCAATGCGATCGGCGGTATGGCGTTGCGGCGCCTTCCAAACGCGTGGCACAACCAGGGACAGCACCATGGCCATCGAGAGCGCGACGATGGCCCTGCGCGCGACCGTGTCAGGGGTGTGGAGGGTGTACCAGGCGATGCCGCCCAGCATCATCAGGCCGATAGCCCACAGGGCATAAGACGGCACGGTGCGGCCCATGCGTATTGCAATGGCACGTGCAGCGTATATCGCTGCCAGCAAATACAGGCTTGCAGCGCCTGCGGCGACCAGAAACCCAGGGTTGGTGCCGCCGAAAATGTCTGTGGCGAAGGCCAGCGTTACCAGCGCGTAGCTGCTTGCTTGCCGCAGCAAATAGCGGTGTGCGCGCAGAAAAAAACTACCGATGGTGCAGGCAGTAGCGAGCAGCAGCAGAAAGACCGGAATCGCGACGGCATAGTAGTGAAAGCTCGTTGCATGCATGGGAACCTCGCTCATCGACATGGAGGGCGGCAAAGCGGGCTTTGTCTGGTGGTGGGGCAGCGTCGCCGTGCTTAGGGCGTGCGCAGGGCGCGCAGCTCTTCATCGCTGAACACCCGCGAGCGTGTGAGGAAGGCTTTGCCTTCGGGCCCCTCCAGCGACAGCGTGCCGCCGCCGTGGCCGTCAATCACATCGATGATGAGTTGCGTGTGCTTCCAGTACTCAAACTGCGAGGTGCTCATGTAAAAGGGCAGGCCACCGATCTCGCCCAGCTTCACATCACCCGGGCCAATGGTCAGCTCCCCCTCGATGTAGCAGTTGGCGGCGCTGTTGTCGCAGCAACCGCCGGATTGGTGGAAGAACAAATGGGGCCCGTATTTGGCCTTGAGCACCTCAATCAGCGCCAAGGTGGCGGGCGTGGCAATGACGCGATCGACCATGGGTGCTCCTTGTTGAAAAAGATAGCTGCTAGCGCTTGATGGATAAGCGCTAGTGGCTGTTTTTATTACAATTTTAGGATGGAGGTTGGTGCGGTTGGCCGGTGTAGCACCTCGCCTGCGGGGTGCTACACCCACCGTTTAGAAGAACCCCAGTTTGGACTCGGAGTAGCTCACCAGCAGGTTCTTGGTCTGCTGGTAGTGGTTGAGCATCATCTTGTGGTTCTCACGCCCCACGCCGGATTCCTTGTAGCCGCCAAACGCTGCGTGCGCGGGGTAGTGGTGGTAGCAGTTGGTCCACACGCGCCCCGCCTTGATGCCGCGCCCCATGCGGTAAGCCACGTTGCCGTTGCGGCTCCAGACGCCCGCGCCCAGGCCGTAGAGCGTGTCATTCGCCAGCTCCAGCGCTTCGGCTTCGGTTTTGAAGGTGGTCACGGCCAGCACGGGGCCAAAAATTTCCTCCTGGAAGATGCGCATTTTGTTGTGGCCTTTGAAGATGGTGGGCTGCACGTAGTAGCCCCCATCCAGCGCACCGCCCAGCTGGGCCTGGGCGCCGCCAATCAGCACTTCGGCGCCTTCTTGTTTGCCCAGATCGAGGTAGGACAAGATTTTGGTCAGTTGCTCCTTGCTGGCCTGCGCGCCCATCATGGAGCTGGGATCCAGCGGGTCGGCATGCTTGATAGCGGCCACGCGCTGGAGCACCCGTTCCATGAACTTGTCGTAGATGGACTCGTGAATCAGCGCACGTGATGGGCAGGTGCAGACCTCGCCCTGATTGAAGGCAAACAGCACCAGACCTTCGATGGCCTTGTCCAGAAAGCTGTCGTCCTGGTCCATCACATCGGCAAAGAAAATGTTGGGCGACTTGCCGCCCAGCTCCAGCGTGGCCGGAATCAGGCTGTTGGCGGCGGCCTGGGCAATCACGCGGCCCGTGCTGGTGGAGCCGGTGAAGGCAATCTTGGCAATGCGCTTGCTTTGCGCTAGCGGCATGCCTGCCTCGCGGCCAAA
>NZ_CADEPJ010000035.1 GCF_902829245.1 Comamonas jiangduensis
CGGTATGGTGCAGAGCCGCACGAAGTGTGGGTGGTTGGGCAAAACGCCAAGCATTTGCAGGCTGGTGAAGCAATGCATGCCCATGTGATTTGGCTGCAACTGGATGAGCAAGCGCCTGCCGCTGACATGGCGCCGCATATACCGCGCTACACCAGCTGGAAAGCGCTGGCCGATGCGCTGGCGCCCGATGTGCAGGTGCCGCCTCCTGCCCCCGTGGTTGCGGGTTAATTGGTGCACACTCTCTGTTTTTGACACTGGCCTATTGTTAGGACTGCCTTCATGTCGTTTATTCGCTCTGTGATCCACATGCTGTGGATGGGCATCACTGTCGTTCCTTATACCTTGCTGATTTTGATCGTGCGCCTGTTCGGTGGCTCTGCAGCGCTGCGCTGGAAGATTGCCCGCGCGTGGCTCAAGCTGAGTGTGGACAGCGCTGGCTGGTTTTGTGGCGTGAAATACCGTGTGCAAGGCATGGAAAACCTGCCTACGGATGCGCAGCAAGGCGTGGTGCTGCTGTGCAAGCACCAATCGACCTACGAAACCTTTTTGATGCCTGCGATCATGCCGCGCGCTTTGGCCTATGTGTTCAAGAAAGAGCTGCTGAGCATCCCCTTCTTTGGCTGGTCGATTGGCAGCCTGGACATGATCCACATTGACCGCAAGCACGGCTCTCGTGCGTTCCACAAGGTGGTGGAGCAAGGCAAACGCCTGCTGGCGCAAGGCATCTGGGTCATCATGTTTCCCGAAGGTACCCGCGTGGCCCGTGGCGAAGTGGGCGAATACAAAACCGGCGCAACCCGTTTGGCCATCATGACGGGCGTTCCCGTGGTGCCGATTGCCGTGACTTCTGCCAAATGCTGGCCCCGCAAATCGTTTGTGAAAACCCCCGGTGTGGTGGATGTATCGGTGGGCCCGATGATTGCCAGCGCAGGGCGCAAGCACGAAGAGCTGATGGCGGAAGTGCAAGCCTGGATCGAAGCCGAAATGCGCCGTCTGGACCCCGAGGCCTATCCGGCAGCTACCGCAGCCATCAGCAACGACGGTCAAGCTTGAATCCCTTGGAGTTTGCCCACCCGAAAGCCACGCACACCGCCCCCCTGGGCAGTGCCCGCGTGGCTTATTGGTTGGTGCGCAGCAGCCGATGCAGCATCGGGCTGGAGGTCAGTGACAGCGGCCTGACCGTACGCGCGCCCTTGCGTGCCAGTATGGCCAACATTGAAGCAGTATTGCAGGAGAAGGCGCGCTGGGTGCTTGCCAAGCTGGGTGAGCGCGAAACACGCAACCAGCAGGTGCCGCAGATAGCTTGGCAGCACGGCGCCTACTTGCCGTATCTGGGCGGCGTGCTGCAACTGCACTTGCACCCAGCAGCCCCAGGGGGCGGCGAGTTACTGGCCGTGGGAGAGCAGCGCTGGGCGTTGCATGTGAGCTTACCCACCGATGCAGCAGGTGCCAGCGTACGTGCGCAAGTCAATGCATGGTGGCTGCGCCATGCACGGGCCTTATTTACCGAACGCCTGCAGCGCTTTGCACCCGAGCTGGGCGTGCAGTGGCGCAGCCTGCGCTTGTCCAATGCACGCACCCGCTGGGGCAGCGCCAAGGTGGATGGAGGCATCATGCTCAACGGGCGGCTGCTGCACTTTCGCCTGCCAGTGCTGGATTACGTGGTGATTCACGAACTCTCGCACCTGCGCGTGATGGACCGCAGCCCCAGGTTTTGGGCGGTCGTCGCATCGGCATGCCCAGACTACGCACGTCTGCGCGCAGAACTGCGCCAGCACCCAGCCCCAGACTGGGTGATATGAAAAGAATAGCGGTCAGCGCTTGGCTAGTAATGAATTGGTGTTGAAAGCTATCTAAGGCTGTTGTTTTGAAAGCGCTGACAGCTATGTTTTTTTAGTAAACATGATGTGGCGTACCCAGCGCCCGTGTGCGAAACTGCCCAGCAATCTAGCCATTCATAAGGACCGTGCGATGACCACTCCGCAAACGCTTCAAGTCATTCCCGCCGCAGCTTACGCGGGGATATTCCTGCGCCTTTGGCTTGGCATTGGGTGCAGACGGGTGAAGCCGTGTTGATTGATGTGCGCACCGACGCCGAGCGCGCCTGGGTGGGGCAAGTTCCGGGCGCCGTGCCCGTGCAGTGGAAGCTGTGGCCCGGCATGGCCAACAACCCCGATTTCGATGCGCAACTCCAAGCCGCTGTGCCCGCTGGCGGCAAGGCCGTTTTGCTGTGCCGCAGCGGCGTGCGCTCGGTGGCTGCCGCAGCACGTGCCCAGCAACTGGGTATTGAGGCCTACAACATCCTCGAAGGTTTTGAAGGGGATGTGGATGCGAATGGCCACCGCGGCAATATTGGCGGCTGGCGCAAACAAGGGCTGCCTTGGCACAGAGGTATGCTAAAAAAGGCTCCAGGTTCGAGCCTTTTTATTGCCGCTATAGCTTACAGCGCAGGAATGCGCAGCTTTGGCCGGGGTAGATTTTGTCAGGGTGGCTCAACATGGGCTTGTTGGCTTCAAAGATCACTGGGTATTTGTTGGCATCGCCATAGTATTTTTGGCAATCGCAGACAACGTATCACCGCGCACCACGTCGTGGTACTGGGCTTCGGGTTCAGGGGTGGTCACCGTCATCTGGTTATCCACCGAGGTGACGCTGGCCACGTTGCCGCAGCACAAGGTGACTTTTTCTTTGATGGCCTGGGTAGGGGCCTCGCCCGCCACCGTGACTTTGCCCTGGCTGGCGTCATAACTGACTTTGAGGTTGCTGACGCCCAGCTTTTGCACATGGATGTAATTCTCAATCGCTGCGGCTGCCTTGCTATTGAGTTCGCCTGGCGAGGCCGCCGGGGTTGCCGCTTGTGCATCTTTGCCGCCAAACAGCTTCTCGCCAGCTTCTTTGATAAAACTAAACAGGCCCATACATTCACTCCTGAAAAATAGTTGGGAAAGAGCAATCAATGTACCGGCAAACAATTTGTCTGCAAGGCCAGACACTTCCTACGCGCATTTTTTGACAATTTGCGCTGAAATGGTGCGTTGACCGGGTGGTCGTGTCGCAAAGCACACGTACGCAGGGCCAAAAATCTTGATAATGCCGCCCATGACTTTTTTGGCCATTGATATCGGCAACACCCGCTTGAAGTGGGCGATGTATGACGCCCCACGTCCCGGTGCAGCTTTGCTGGCTCATGGCGCGGAGTTTTTGGAACACATTGAGCGCTTGGCAGAAGGGCCTTGGAGCAAGCTGCCCGCGCCTACCCATATGCTGGGCTGCGTGGTGGCTGGGGAGACGGCGCGCCGCCGTGTGCACGATCAGATGGAGTTGATGCTCGGCTGGAACTTCGAGCCTCAATGGGTGGTGCCTTCTGTCCATGAAGCGGGGGTGAGCAATGGTTACGAACACCCATTGCGCCTAGGGGCCGATCGCTGGGTGGCCATGATTGGTGCACGCCATCATATCTTGCAGCGTGGCAACGAGCGCCCCTTGATTGTGGTGATGGTGGGTACGGCCGTTACGGTTGATGCTCTCGATGCGCAAGGCAACTTCTTGGGCGGCTTGATTTTGCCCGGGCATGGCATCATGCTGCGTGCGCTGGAAAGCGGTACCGCAGGGCTGCATGTGCCAACCGGCTCGGTCACCCCTTTTCCCAAGAATACGAGCGATGCTTTGACCAGCGGTGGTACCTATGCGATTGCCGGCGCGGTCGAGCGCATGTACCAGCATTTGTATCTGCACTGCAGCATGGAGCCCGCCTGTGTATGGCCGGCGGTGCGGGCTGGAAGATGGTGCCCAGCATGACGCGTCCCTTTGAGTTGGTGGATAACCTGATCTTTGAGGGGCTGCTGGTGATGGCGCAGCAGCGGTGGGGCCAAGGCCGCGTGCCTCAAGGTGCTGTAGGTGTTCGATAATGGGCGCCATTCCTTGACGTACTGAGTATTCCCCATGATTCTTGTCACCGGCGGCGCAGGCTTTATTGGCGCTAATTTTGTTTTGGACTGGCTGGCTTCCAACGACGAGCCTGTAGTAAATGTTGATAAGTTGACCTATGCAGGTAACTTGGAAAACTTGGTCAGCCTGCAAGGCGATGCACGTCACGTGTTTGTGCAAGCCGACATTGGCGATAGCGCGGTCATCAGTGCCTTGCTGCAGCAGTACCAGCCCCGTGCGGTGATCAACTTTGCGGCGGAAAGCCACGTGGACCGTTCCATTCACGGCCCTGAAGATTTCATTCAAACGAATGTGGTGGGCACTTTCCGTTTGTTGGAAGCGGTACGTGCTTACTGGAATGAGCTAGAGCACGAAGCCAAGTCCAGCTTCCGTTTCTTGCATGTGTCCACCGATGAGGTGTATGGCACTTTATCGCCCACCGAGCCGGCTTTTGCCGAAGACCACAACTACGAGCCCAACAGCCCGTACTCAGCCAGCAAAGCGGCATCAGACCATTTGGTGCGTGCCTGGCACCACACCTATGGCCTGCCGGTGCTGACCACCAATTGCAGCAACAACTATGGCCCGCTGCATTTCCCGGAAAAGCTGATTCCGCTGATGATTGTGAATGCCTTGGCGGGCAAACCGCTGCCCATTTATGGCGATGGCATGCAAGTGCGCGACTGGCTGTATGTGCGCGACCACTGCTGTGCCATCCGTCGCGTGCTGGAGGCAGGCAAGCTGGGCGAAACCTACAACGTAGGTGGCTGGAACGAGAAGGCGAATATTGACATCGTCAAAACGGTGTGTGCGCTGCTTGATGAGCTGCGTCCGCGCGGAGATGGCCTGTCGTACGCAGAGCAGATCACCTACGTCACAGACCGCCCAGGCCATGACCGCCGCTATGCCATTGATGCCCGCAAGCTCGAGCGGGAACTGGGCTGGAAGCCGGCAGAGACCTTTGAAACCGGCATTCGCAAAACGGTGCAGTGGTACTTGGACAACCCGCAGTGGGTGCAGAACGTCCAGTCTGGCAGCTACCGCGACTGGCTGCAAAAGCAATACGCGCCAAAGGCATCGGCATGAAGATTCTGCTCTTGGGCTGCAATGGTCAAGTGGGTTGGGAGCTTCAGCGCAGTTTGGCTGTCTTGGGGAAAGTCACTGCACTGGGGCGTGATAGCACGGCACTGTGCGGAGATTTGGCGAACCCTGAAGGTATTGCGACTACGGTGCGGGCGGTGGCACCTGATGTGATCGTCAATGCTGCTGCCCATACCGCCGTGGATCAAGCCGAGCGGGACGTGGAGTTGGCACGGCTGCTCAATGCGATCACCCCTGGCGTATTGGCTCGCGAAGCCCATGCGTTGAATGCCTTGCTGGTGCACTACAGCACCGACTATGTGTTTGACGGGAGCGGCAATGCGCCGCGTGCAGAAGACGCTGCCACGGCCCCGCTGTCGGTGTACGGCCAAACCAAGCTGGAAGGGGAGCAACTCATCCAGGCCAGCGGCTGCAAACACCTGATCTTTCGCGCCAGCTGGGTCTACGCGGCGCGCGGTGACAACTTTGCCAAGACCATGCTGCGGCTGGCACAAGAGCGCGAACAACTGAACGTGATCAACGACCAGTTTGGCGCGCCGACAGGCGCGGATCTGCTGGCGGATGTCACGGCGCACGCGATTTGTCATGTTGTGCAGCACCCGGCGCATCTGGGGCTGTACCACTGCGTGGCGGGTGGGGAGGCCACATGGCATGCGTATGCCGAATTTGTGATCGCCACGGCACGGCAGTTGCGCCCTGAGTTGGCTTTCAAGGTACAAGCCATCCAAGCCGTGCCCACCAGCGCATTTCCTACATCGGCACAGCGCCCCTATAACTCACGCTTGAGCACCAGCAAACTGCAAACCGCCTTGGGGCTGCACCTGCCTGATTGGCAGCAAGGTGTACGGCGGATGTTGCAAGAGATTTTGTAAAGAAATTGGCCTCTGGCGCTTATCTATCAAGCGCTGGCAGCTATCAAACATAGGTTTTTTATGACAACACAAGCGCGCAAAGGCATCATCCTCGCAGGTGGCTCTGGCACACGCCTGCACCCGGCCACGCTGGCCATCAGCAAGCAACTGCTGCCCGTGTATGACAAGCCCATGATCTACTACCCGCTCAGCACCCTGATGCTGGCCGGGATTCGGGATATCCTGATCATCAGCACCCGCAGGACACGCCGCGCTTTGAGCAATTGCTGGGCGACGGCAGCCAGTGGGGACTGAACCTGCAATATGCCGTGCAGCCCAGCCCCGATGGCTTGGCGCAGGCATTTTTGATTGGTGAAGCTTTCCTGAGCGGTGCTCCCAGTGCGTTGGTGTTGGGGGACAACATTTTTCATGGGCATGACTTTCAAAGTCTTTTGGAAGAGGCCCGCGCGCAACCGGATGGCTCCACGGTATTTGCCTACCACGTGCAAGACCCCGAACGCTATGGCGTCGCGGAGTTTGATGCCTCGGGCAAAGTGCTGTCGCTGGAGGAAAAGCCTGCAGTGCCCAAGTCCAACTATGCGGTCACCGGCCTGTATTTCTACGATAGCCAGGTGGTGGAACTGGCCAAGTCGCTCCAGCCTTCCCCGCGTGGCGAGCTAGAGATCACGGACTTGAACAAGTTGTACCTGGAAAAGGGGCAGTTGAACGTGCAATTGATGGGGCGTGGCTATGCATGGCTGGACACGGGTACGCATGACAGTTTGCTGGAGGCTGGGCAGTTCATCGCAACGTTAGAGCAGCGCCAGGGCTTGAAAGTGGCTTGCCCCGAAGAAATCGCTTACCGTGCGGGCTGGATTGATGCTGCGCAGGTCGAGAAACTGGCCCAGCCGCTGCTCAAGAATGGCTATGGCCAGTACCTGATGCAGGTGCTCAAAGGTGGCGTGCGATGAAAGCAACCCCCACCGCCATTCCAGAAGTGATGGTGATTGAGCCCAAGGTGTTTGGGGATGCACGAGGCTTTTTCTACGAAAGCTTCAACCAGGCAGCGTTCAATGCCGCTACCGGCACGGTGTTCGAGTTTGTGCAAGACAACCACAGCCGCTCCAGCAAAGGGGTGCTGCGTGGGCTGCACTACCAACTGCCTCCGCATGCCCAGGGCAAGCTGGTGCGTGTGGTGCGCGGTGCCGTATGGGATGTTGCGGTAGATATCCGCCAGAACTCGGCCACTTTTGGTCAGTGGGTGGGGCAGGAGCTGACCGAAGATAACCATAAGCAGTTCTGGATTCCCCCCGGCTTCGCCCATGGTTTTGTGGTGCTCAGCGACAGCGCAGATTTTTTGTATAAGACCACGAATTACTACGCACCGCAGTCAGACCGGGGGCTGCTCTGGAATGATCCAGACATTGGCATTGCCTGGCCCGATTTAGGTATGGAGTTTTTGCTGTCTGACAAAGACCAAAAGCAACCCCTGCTGCGCAGCGCCGAGGTATTTGGCGCATAAATTGTGGGCACACTGGGAATACGGATTGCGCTGTGTGTGGCTCTACCACGTACAAGGGCTGCGATGGCAGCCCTTTGTATTTACGTAAGCCTTGTTGAAAACATAGCTGATAGCGTGTGCTAGAAGCCAATTTTTAATACCAAACTATTGGAAGTGGCTATTTACAAAGCGCTGCCAGCTATTGTTTTTGGATGATGCGTGCGGTCATGCGTTTTGCATGATGCCCAGCACGATGGCCGCCACGATCAGCGTGCACACTATCGCAAGGCCAATCTTCACCCAGCTGTACGGCCGCTCGCCCGCAATCTGGCCGGTATAGCCATTGGCAATGATCTGGTAGTTTTTGCTGCCGTAGGTATAGCCCACGATCCACACAGGCACCAGTACGTGCTTGAAAGTGCGGCCCGCGTATTCCCGCTGTACGCGCAGGTTGCGGTAGGTGTCGCCGGGCACCTGGCGCGCGCACAGGGCTTCCACTTGGCTGTCCATGTCTTGCTCGTTGAGCTTGGCCGCCTTGCCCAGATCAACCTGGTAGCGCTCCACCGTCCAGCCGCGCACAAATTCGGGGGTGTAGGGCTTCAGATCTGTGGTGGTCGGGAAGGGCTCTACCTGTCGCAGCAGTTGGGGGTGTACCCCCACAGTGCCGGGCACGAGTTCATCATCAAAAAAGTGGCGCAGGCTGCCCGATGCAGGTTGCCAGCGTACATGGCGCACCTGTCGCGTCTGGGTGGTGCCATTCGCATCGCGGTAGGTTTCGGTGGTGTAGTAATAAAACCCTGCGTCGGCCTGCCATACCGCACTGACATGGGCGTCAAACGTCCAGTACGGCAGATACACGCCGTGCAGCGTGTCCGTCAGCGCGGCGTGCTTGAGCTTGTTGGGCGCAAACCAGCGGCTGCCGTACCATTGGCGGATACGGTCGCGGATCTGCCCATCACTCACTTTGAACGGCAGGATGCTCTGCGGCGTGATGGCGTCGCTGCGCTCTTCATGCGCCACGATGGCGGGCGAGCCGCAAAAATCGCAGCGCTGGGCCACGCGGCCATCCACAAAGACCGAAATTGCCTGGCAGTTCTGGCACTGCACCTCTTGGCGCTGGCCGCCCCAGCCACGCCCGCTGGCTGGGTTTTGCAGGGCTGCGTACAGGTCTTGCTCAACGATCTCCTGACCCAATTCCTCCCTCAGCTCGTCGCTCCACGGCACCAAAGTGCCGCAGTAGGGGCATTGGAGCGATTGCGCCTTGGCATTCCACTCCAGGTTGGCACCACACTCCGGACAGGGGTGCTTGCGCACCATGGAGGGTTGAGGGGGGCCGCTGGCCGCAGCGTAAGAAGAGGCAGGGGTATCAGTCACTGACAATGATCCAAAGAATCACGAGCGCTATGGGCAAGAAGCAAGGGCCTCCCCGCAGCGAATTGGGGGAGCGCAGCGGCTCAGGGTGCGTGCTTAAGCTCCGCGCAGAAACTCATCCAGCGCGGCCTGCGCAATCCGCCAGTTCGCGCCGATCTTGCGGCCTTTGAGCTGACCGGTCTCCAGCTCGGCAAGCACGTCGGCCACGTCCACGCCCAGCAGCTGGGCGGTCGGCTCCGGCGTGTAGACCTGCAACGCAGGGGCAGCGCCGACCGGAGTGGCCTGAGCATCTTGGGTTGCGGCGGCTGAGAAGGCATCGTTCCCCGGAGGCACGACCAGTCCAGGCTGGGCTCCCGGTGCGGTGCTCGGTTGCTGCATCTGCCGCATCATCTCCTGGGCCATGCCAAAGCCCATGGCCATGGTGGCGGGCAGGGTGGCTGCCGCCGCGCCTTCGCCGCCGTGTGCCATGGCCTGGCCCATCTGGTACTTCACATAATCGTTGAGGTTGCCGATGGCGCCATGCTGGAGCGCTTGTCGATGGCCTGCTCCACCTCGGGCGGCACGGAGACGTTCTCCAGCACAAAGCTGGTCACCTCGATGCCGTACTTCTCCACCATCGCCGGGTTGATGATCTGCACCAGCGCCTGGCCCAGGTCGCCATAGCGCGTGGCCACGTCCAGCACCGGCACCTGGGCCTTGGCCAGGGCTTCGGTAAACACGCTGACGATGCGCGAGCGCATGGTGTCGGCAAACTCGTCGATGCGGAAGTTCTGGTCCGTGCCCGCCACTTCCCTGAGGAACAGCGCAGGCTGCACGATGCGGAAGTCGTAGGTGCCGAAGGCGCGGATGCGCACCACGCCAAAGTCCTTGTCGCGCATCAGCACGGGGTTGGAGGTGCCCCACTTGTTGCCCGTGAACAGGCGTGTGTTGATGTAGTAGACGTCGCACTTGAAGGGCGACTGGAAACCGTACTTCCAGCCCAGGATGGTGGACAGCACGGGCACGTTCTCGGTGCTCAGCGTGTGCTTGCCGGGGCCGAACAGGTCGGCGTACTGGCCGGCGGCCACGAACTGCACCTGCTGCGATTCGCGCACGATCAGCTGGGCGCCATTCTTGATTTCCTTGTCGTCGTCCGGCCAGCGGTAGGAGAGCGTGTCGCGCGAGTCATCGGTCCATTCGATGACCTCGATCAGTTGGTTCTGATGATGTTGAACAGATTCATGCCACGCCTCGCTAGCCGGTCAGAAGAAAAAGGGTGGAGCCATTGTAGGGCGGGCTTTTGGGCCGTGTGGCACAGAGAAATTCAAAAATATAGCTATTGGTGCTTATTGCATATATGTTTAAGCCATAAATAGTGTTGAAGTGACTGCGAGGAAAGCGTAAGGTGCTCCCTTATTGAAAGCGTCGCAGCCTTTGTTGACCATTGAAAGGCGCTGTAACTGCCGATAGGGTAGCGAGAGGCCTAGAATCACCCCTTTGCGCGCGCGAGCGGGGCCTTTGCTGTGCCCGCTGGTTGTGCGGTCTCTTATAACGATGGGGTTGGCGCTTGCGTGCCAGCCTTCTACCCTTTTTCAGACACCATGCTGACCTTCCAACAAATCATTCTGAAACTGCAGTCCTACTGGGCCGAACACGGCTGCGCACTGCTCCAGCCCTATGACATGGAAGTCGGCGCCGGCACGTCGCACACCGCCACCTTCCTGCGCGCCATCGGCCCCGAGCCCTGGAAGGCCGCCTACGTGCAGCCCAGCCGCCGCCCCAAGGACGGCCGCTACGGCGAAACCCCCACCCGCCTGCAGCACTACTACCAGTTCCAGGTGGTCCTCAAGCCCGCGCCCGACAACATCCTGGAGCTGTACCTGGCTCGCTGGAAGCGCTGGGCTTTGATCTGAAGAAAACGACATCCGCTTTGTGGAAGACGACTGGGAGAACCCCACGTTGGGCGCTTGGGGCCTGGGCTGGGAAGTTTGGCTCAACGGCATGGAAGTGACCCAGTTCACCTACTTCCAGCAGGTCGCCGGCATCGACTGCAAGCCTGCCACAGGCGAGATCACCTATGGTCTGGAGCGCTTGGCCATGTACCTGCAGGGCAAGGAATCGGTGTACGACCTGGTCTATACCGACGGCCTGACCTATGGCGACGTGTTCCACCAGAACGAGGTGGAGCAGTCCACCTACAACTTCGAGCATTCGAATGCCGAGTTCCTGTTCAGCGCCTTTGCGGCCCACGAAGACACCGCCAACCAGCTGATTGACGCGCAGTTGGCGCTGCCTGCCTATGAGCAAGTGCTCAAGGCCGCCCACACCTTCAACCTGCTGGATGCGCGCGGTGCCATCTCGGTGACCGAGCGTGCCGCTTATATTGGCCGCATCCGCAACCTGGCCCGTGCCGTGGGCAAGAGCTATCTGGACAGCCGCGCGCGCCTGGCTTCCCCATGGCGCCCAAGGCACATGCCGATGAAGTGCTGGCCGAGCTGGCCAAAGCCGCAGAGCAACAAGCCAAGAAGGCTGCGTAAGCGGGCCCTGTCTGAATACTTAATCAAATTTGCCTCTGGCGCTTATCTGGTAAGCGCTAGCAGCTATCAAAAATACCATGACCGCACAGAATCTTCTTGTTGAACTGTTTGTTGAAGAATTGCCTCCCAAGGCCTTGCAAAAGCTGGGCGAGGCCTTCGCCGGCGGGGTGTTGGAGCAACTGAAAGCGCAGGGTCTGCGGGCCTCCAGCGAGTCGCGCTTGACGGCTTACGCCTCGCCCCGCCGTTTGGATGCGCACATCACCGAAGTACTGCCCCAGGCCGAAGACAAAGCAGTGTCGCAAAAGCTCATGCCCGTGTCGGTGGGACTGGACGCCGAAGGCAAAGCCACGCCCGCGCTGCTCAAGAAGCTGGCGGCACTGGGCGCTGACGCGTCCGCCGTCGCTGGCCTGCTGCGCGAAGGTGAAGGCAAGGCCGAAGCCCTGTTCTACGCTTCCACCGTCAAGGGTGTGGTGCTGGCCGATGGCGTGCAAAAAGCACTGGACGAAGCGATCGCCAAGCTGCCCATCCCCAAGGTCATGCGCTACCAGTTGCAAGACGGCTGGACCAGCGTGAACTTTGTGCGCCCGCCCACGGCTTGGTCGTGCTGCACGGCACGCAAGTGCTGGTCGGTGTGAAGACGCTGGGCTTGACCGCAGGCAACGCCACGCACGGTCACCGCTTTGAAGCCAAGGTCGACCCCGTCGTGGTCCACAACGCGGACAGCTACGCGGAGCAGCTGCGCGAAGAAGGCGCCGTGATCGCCAGCTTTACCGAGCGCCGTGCCGATATTGCGCGCCAGCTGCAAGCTGCTGCCGAGCATGTGGGTGGCGGTGTGCGCCCGATTGACGATGCCGCGTTGCTGGACGAAGTGACCGCGCTGGTCGAGCGCCCCAACGTGCTGGTCTGTGAATTTGAAAAAGAATTCCTGGCCGTGCCCCAGGAATGCCTGATTCTGACCATGAAGGCCAACCAGAAGTACTTCCCGCTGCTGGATGCCCAAGGCAAGCTGACCCACCAGTTCCTTATCGTCAGCAACATCGTCCGCGGATGCCTCCGCCGTGATCGAAGGCAACGAGCGCGTGGTGCGCCCCCGCCTGGCCGACGCCAAGTTCTTCTTTGACCAGGACCGCAAGAAAACCCTGGAAAGCCGCGTCGAAGGCTTAGGCAAGGTCGTCTACCACAACAAGCTGGGCACCCAGGGCGAACGCGTGGACCGCGTACGTGCCATTGCCAAGGCGATTGCCCAACAATTGGGTGACGCGCAACTGGTGGCACAGGCTGATCTGGCCGCCAAGCTGGCCAAGACCGACCTGGTGACCGACATGGTGGGCGAATTCCCCGAGCTGCAAGGCATCATGGGCCGCTACTACGCGCTGAATGACGGTCTGGATGAAGCTGTTGCAGACGCTATTGAAGACCACTACAAGCCCCGCTTTGCCGGTGACGAACTGCCCCGTGGCGATGCAGGCGTGGTGGTGGCGCTGGCTGACAAGCTTGAAACCTTGGTCGGCATGTTCGGCATTGGCAACCTGCCCACGGGCGACCGCGACCCCTTCGCCCTACGCCGCCATGCGCTGGGCGTGATCCGCATGCTGGTGGAAAAGAACCTGCCGCTGGAACTGCACGCCCTGCTCCAAAGCGCCGTGCCCGCCTTTGGCGACAAGATCACAGACGCCACTGCCCAGCTGGAAGACTTCTTCTTTGACCGCCTGTCCGTCAGCCTGCGCGAGCAAGGCTATACCGCCCAGGAAGTGGAAGCCGTGCTGGCCCTGCGCCCACAGCGCCTGTCGGATGTGCAAAAGCGCCTGGAAGCTGTGCGTGCTTTTGCGGCACTGCCTGAAGCACAGGCACTGGCCGCCGCCAACAAGCGCGTGAGCAATATCCTGAAAAAGGCCGAAGACGAAGTTCAAGCCCAAGTCAACGAAGCGCTGCTGGTGGAGCAGGCAGAAAAAGACCTGTTTGCAGCGCTGCAAACCGTGGCACCCAAGGCACAGCAGCAGTTTGAATCAAGCGACTACACTGCCAGCCTGCAGACCCTGGCCGCCTTGCGTGCCCCAGTGGATGCGTTCTTTGAGCATGTGATGGTGAATGCGGAGGATGCCGCTTTAAAGGCCAATCGCTTGGGCTTGCTGGCTACGCTGCATGCAGCGATGAATCGGGTGGCGGATTTGGCGAAGTTGGCGGTTTGAGCTTCAGGCTAGGTGTTGAGGAAATGAAGTGTAAACAGCTAGTTTGGTAAAAAAAGATATGAACCAGTCTATTGATGAAGGTTTTCTTGTGGCAACCAATATTAGCTGCAAATAATTTTATGAATATTACTATTGTTGGCACCGGCTACGTTGGACTTGCTAATGCAGTTCTTCTGGCTCAACACAATCAGGTTACCGCTTTGGATGTGATTCCTGAAAAAGTGGAGAAGATTAATAATCGAATTTCTCCAATTGAAGATGCTGAAATTCAGTATTATCTATCTCATCAACAACTGCAGTTAACGGCTACACTGAATAAAAAGCAAGCCTACAAAAATGCTGATTTTGTGCTGATTGCCACGCCAACGAATTATGAAGCAAAAAGCAATTATTTCGATACATCCAGTGTCGAAAGCGTTGTAGATGATATTCAAAAAATCAATCCTAAGGCCACAATTGTTATTAAGTCAACAGTGCCGGTTGGTTATACTCTGAAGCTTCGTGAAAAATATCCTGATTTGACCATTATTTTTTCGCCGGAATTCTTACGAGAGGGGAAGGCGCTTTACGACAACCTGTATCCAAGCCGTATTGTTGTTGGGTCAAACTGTGAAAAAGCTGAAATCTTCGCCAAAATTTTACAGCAGGGTGCAATAAAGCAGGATATACCTGTGCTTTTTACAAAAAGCACAGAAGCTGAAGCCATTAAGCTTTTTTCTAACACTTATCTGGCTATGCGTGTTGCTTATTTTAATGAGCTTGACACTTATGCTGCTGTACATGGGCTTGATACAAGGCAAATCATTGAAGGGGTAGGGCTGGATCCCCGTATTGGTAATCACTACAACAATCCCAGCTTTGGCTATGGCGGGTATTGCTTGCCTAAAGATACAAAACAACTATTGGCTAACTATGACAAAGTGCCTAGTAATTTAATCAAGGCTATTGTTGATTCCAATCGAACCCGTAAAGATTTCATTGCACAGGATATTATTGAACGTGCATTAATGAGCGAGTTGCATAAAACTGAAGGTAATGGTTTTCATGCTCCTCCGACTGTCGGAATTTATCGTTTGGTGATGAAGGAAGGTTCAGATAATTTCCGTGCTTCGGCGATTCAGGGTATTATGAAACGAATCAAGGCTAAGGGTATTCAGGTTGTGGTTTATGAACCGGTGCTTAAGGAGAATCACTTTTATCATTCCCCTGTCATTAATGACTTGAAGGTTTTTAAGGAAAAGAGTTGCCTAATCGTGGCTAATCGAATGACAGATGATTTGATTGATGTGAAAGAAAAATATACACTAGAGACTTATTTAATGAAGATCTATAGAGGATGGGTTCGGAGGCTTTTGTTTTTCGTAGCATGCTAGCACCTTCTCAGCATGCACTCATTAAATAATTTCTGAACACTCTATTAATTCATGTGAGAACGGAAAATTAGTTCACTTTGTGCAAAAAATACAGGTGCTTGCGATTCGAGCTCGGAACGATGTATTAACTTCGGCGGTAGCGGAGTTCACTATAAGCCCATGAGTAATAAAGGGGCTGATATATAAGTTATGCCAACTGTAAAACTCGTCAACAACAAAACTTTTGACTGCCAGTCCGGGCAAACACTGCTCGAGGCTGCGTATGCACATGGCATTGCGCTCGAACATAGTTGCCGTACAGGCCGCTGTGGTGTCTGTAAAGCACAGATGCTCGATGGCACTACAAAGGCTATCAAAGCTGAAGAATCGCTCTGTGCAGAAGAGCAGGCTGTTGGATTCATTCTTACCTGCTGCCGGACAGCAGTTACTGACGTTTCTCTTGACATCGAAGACTTGGGCGAATTCGGCAAAATTGCAACAAGGACGCTTCCCTGTCGTATCGATAGTCTTTCGCATCTCACGGACGACGTTATCGAGGTTACACTGCGCACCCCGCCGGCGAGCCGTCTCATCTATTTGCCTGGGCAGTACATTGACGTGATTGGCAAAGACGGGTTGCGTCGCAGCTACTCGATTGCCAACGCCCCTCGCGACGACGGCAAACTCACGCTCCAGATTCGAAAGGTTCCAGGGGGCATGATGAGTCGTTACTGGTTCGAAGAAGCGCAAGCGAACGACTTATTGCGTCTGGAAGGTCCGCTCGGCACCTTCTTTCTTCGTACTTCGGATGCCTCGCAACTGGTATTGCTCGCAACTGGCACAGGCATCGCCCCCATCAGGGCGATGCTTGAACAACTCGCCGCTAAACCTGCTATGAACACGTACCGCCGGATACACGTTTACTGGGGGGGGCGCACCGAGAAAGATCTTTATTGGACGCCGGACTATTCTGTACTCCCGCTGTGTTTCGTTCCGGTTCTCTCGCGTTCACCAGACAGCACTGGGGCCAAAGGCTATGTGCAGGATGCTGTACTGGCTGACGGCATTGACCTTGCAGATGCCATCATCTACGCCTGCGGCTCCGAATCCATGATTTCCAGTGCCATGAACAAGCTCATTGCAGCTGGCCTCCGACGCAAAAACTTCTATTTTGATGCTTTTGTAAGCTCTAACTAACTTGAACCTGTAGAAAAAATGAAAGCTGTCATTCTTGCCGGCGGCCTGGGCACCCGACTCAGTGAAGAAACCAGTACACGCCCTAAACCTATGGTCGAAATAGGTGGACACCCAATCCTGTGGCACATCATGAAGATGTATTCGTCCCACGGCATCAACGACTTCGTGATCTGTTGCGGTTATAAGGGCTACGTGATCAAGGAATACTTTGCCAACTACTTCCTGCACATGTCGGACATCACGTTCAACATGCGCGATAACAGCATGGAAGTTCACAACAAACGTGCCGAGCCTTGGACTGTCACCCTCGTGGACACTGGCGACAGCTCCATGACGGGTGGTCGCCTGCGTCGGGTGCGCGACTATGTCAAGAATGAAGAAGCCTTTTGCTTCACCTATGGGGATGGCGTTGGCAACATTGACATCACAGAAACCATTCGCTTTCACAAGAAGCATGGCAAAGCCGCTACCTTGACTGCTACCTACCCTCCCGGTCGTTTCGGTGCGCTTGACGTCCGCCAGGGGCAAGTCATGAGCTTCAAGGAAAAGCCCAAAGGCGACGGTGCCATGATCAATGGTGGCTTCTTTGTGCTTAGTCCGAAAGTGCTCGACTACATCACCGATGACAGCACGATTTGGGAGCAGGAGCCGCTCAACAACCTGGCTAAGGATGGGCAGTTGATGGCTTATGAGCACTACGGTTTCTGGCAGCCCATGGATACGTTGCGTGACAAAAACCACCTTGAAGACCTCTGGAAAAGCGGTAACGCTCCCTGGAAGACATGGGACTGAGTCTTTTATGAATGTAAACGTCAATCCAGCCTTCTGGTGTGGCAAAAAGGTTTTTCTCACCGGTCATACAGGCTTCAAGGGCAGTTGGCTTTCGCTATGGCTGCAGAGCATGGGGGCTCAGGTCAAGGGCTTTGCCCTTGATGCGCCGACCGTTCCTGCGCTCTTCACCGAGGCGAAGGTTGGAGACGGCATGGAATCCCAGATCGGTGACATTCGCGATCTTGTCACCATCACTGCCAGCATGAAGGGCTTCAATCCCGACATCCTCATCCACATGGCTGCGCAGCCACTCGTACGCCTGTCTTATCGCGAACCCGTCGAGACTTACGCCATCAATGTGATGGGGACAGTACACGTGCTGGAAGCTGCGCGCCAGTGCACAAACTTGCGTGCTATCGTGAATGTCACCACGGACAAATGCTATGAAAACCGCGAGTGGGAATGGGGCTATCGTGAAAACGAACCCATGGGAGGGCACGACCCCTACAGCAACAGCAAAGGCTGTTCCGAACTTGTTACTGCAGCTTACCGTAACTCTTTCTTCAACTCGGTGGATGCTCCAGCGCTAGCCACGGCGCGCGCCGGCAACGTGATTGGTGGTGGTGACTGGGCTGAGGACCGTCTTATCCCAGACATCTTGCGCGCTTTTGAGTGCAAGCAATCCGTTGTCATTCGCAACCCACACGCGACACGCCCATGGCAGCATGTGCTTGAACCACTGAGTGGCTATCTCTTACTGGCAGAAAAACTCTACACCGAAGGCGCAGCTTTCGCACAAGGGTGGAACTTTGGGCCACGTGATGACGATGTTCAGCCGGTTGAATGGATCCTCAATCATATGGTCGCCCGCTGGGGCCAAGGTGCCTGTTGGCAACTGGATACCAGTCCACAACCTCATGAAGCGCAATTGCTAAAGCTGGATATCTCCAAAGCCCGAGCCAAGCTTAAGTGGCTTCCGCGCTGGTCACTCACGAAGGCGCTGGACAGCATCGTCGACTGGCACCAAGCGTGGCTTGGTGGAGCAAATATGCACGACAAGACGCTGGAACAGATCCAGCGCCATCAGAACCACTAAGGCGGCACTACCGCCACAGCGAACAAAAAAGACCCATGACCCCAGAAACCCTTCGTCAAGAAATCAGCAAGCTCGTCGAGCAATTCGCCAGCATTACTCACACCGCCAAGCCCTTCACACCAGGTACAACGGTCATTCCACCTTCCGGCAAGGTCATCGGTGCACGTGAATTGCACCTTATGGTCGAAGCTGCGCTGGATGGCTGGTTGACAACAGGCCGTTTCAATGCCGAATTTGAGCGCAAGTTGGCAGAATTTATTGGCGTGAAGCACCTAATCACCGTCAACTCGGGATCATCCGCCAACCTTGTCGCATTTAGCACGCTTACCTCACCCAAGTTGGGCGATCGCGCAATCAAAAAGGGGGATGAAGTTATTGGCGTGGCTGCCGGCTTTCCAACTACGGTCAATCCCATTGTGCAATTTGGCGCTATACCGGTCTTTGTCGACGTCGACATGGCGACGCACAACATCAATGCAGAACTGATAGAAGCTGCCATCACACCCAAAACCAAGGCCATCATGTTGGCTCACACGTTGGGCAACCCCTTTAACCTCACCAAGGTCAAGTCCTTGTGCGACAAGTATGGTCTGTGGTTGGTGGAAGACTGCTGTGACGCCCTTGGTGCCACTTACGATGGCAAGATGGTCGGCACCTGGGGTGACATTGCCACTCTCAGTTTCTACCCTGCTCACCATATCACCATGGGTGAAGGCGGTGCAGTATTCACCAATAACAGCCAACTCAAGACCATTGCCGAATCCTTCCGTGATTGGGGGCGTGACTGCTACTGTGCACCCGGCTGCGATGACACCTGTGGCAAGCGTTTCTGCTCCTTTATGCGTAGACTATAAACGGGAAATGTTCATCTCCAACCAAAAAGACTATGAATCGTTCAACGTTTGCTGGTGGGGTACATATATTCCTCTACATGGGCTAGAGAATTTGATAAGGGCCTTTTCACATATAGGAAATGATAGAATTAAGCTATATTTATTTGGCGACTCTAATGAAAAAGCAAAACCATATGTTTCATTGATAAAAAGTCTTGAGCTGACTGATAGGGTATTCATTAATAATGATTTCCATTTTTCAAATGGAAAGCTAGCTCCAATTTTGGCCGGTACTTGTGACTTGGCAGTAGGCAATTTCGGGTCAAGCGATAAGGCTAAAACGGTGCTTGTTAATAAGCTTGTTGATGCACTTTCTTTTGGGATCCCATGTTTAACAATAAAGACAAGTGCCACAACAGAACTGTTGCCAAACAATGAAGGATTAATTATCACGGAATCAAATCCAGAAAGTATTGCATTTAAAATTGAAGAGTGTTTTAATAAAAGGTCAACTTTGAATGAAATAGGAATGTCCGGTAAGAAAAAGTATTTTGATTTGTTTTCGCCTGATATTTTCAGAATTAAACTCCTAGCAATATTGCAAGAGTGATAGTAGAGTTGAAAAATAATACATCTAACAGCCTTTATCCAGCCATAGCGAAAAGCATGCTTGGGCGTTATGCTGTGTATGCTACCAATCTGGTCTCCATGATGGTGCTTGCTCGCATCTTCACTCCCCAGGATTTCGGCACTGTTGCGGCCATCACCGTATTTTGTGCTTTGTTTCAACTGATGGCTGAGGCTGGATTAGGTCCAGCCATCATTAACGTTGAAAATTTAAGTTGCTCAGACAGGAACGGGATTTTTGGTCTGACCTTATGCGCGGGTATAGCATTGGCGCTGATCTTTGCGGCACTAGCACCTGCTTTTCTACTTTTCTATGGCCTACCACGCGTGGATGAGGTGGTTCCATATATTGCATTAACTCTTTTCTTCTTTGCAGCCAGTACGGTCCCCAATGCCCTGTTGCTCCGTGATAAGGCCTTCTTTCGCATTGCCTACGCCGGACTCATCGCTGAGATTGTTAGCACGTCTGCGGTAATAGGGCTATCGCAACTCATCGAACCACTTCATGCCCTGGCTGCAAAGAGCGCTTTCAGTGCAGTGTGCATATTTCTTGCTACATGGTATTTTTCGGAGGGAACTGAATTTGGCCGTCCTATGCCAGGTAAGAAGTTCTCAGCCATCAAACCGATACTTGGATTTACCTCTTATCAGCTCGGTTTCAATTTCATCAATTTTTTTTCACGAAATCTTGACAATATTTTGGTTGGTAAATACATGGGAGCAACAGCCTTGGGGAATTACGATAAGGCGTACCAGTTAATGAAATACCCACTGATGCTGCTGACCTTTGCAATGACCCCAGCGATTCAGCCAGTCATTCGCAAGCATGCGGGGGATCGTGAAAAGGTAGAGGCTATTCACCGCGATTTCACGTTGAAGCTCTCGCTCGTTGGTGCCGCTGCCGGACTGGGCATGTTCTTCCTGTCAGATTGGATTATTCTTATCGCCCTCGGTGAACAGTGGTTGGACGTAGCACCCATCATCCGCATCCTTGCTATTGCAATTCCTGTGCAGGTCATACTCTCGACCAGTGGCAGCTTCTTTCAGGCAATGAATCGCGCAGATTTATTGTTCATAAGCGGCACGCTATCAGCAGTGGTCATGGTCTCTGCCATAATTTTCGGTATTACCGCTCAGGATATAAATTTACTTTGCTGGTGTTTAGTAGGTGCATTTCACATTAATTTCGTACAGGCATATTACTTTATGTACCGAAAAGTTTTCTTTGCACCGCTTAGTCGTTATTTGGTGCGCATGTTGCCTGCGACAGGGGTAGTGCTGGGTATGATTTGCTACTCATTTGTGGATGGGGTCTAGGGTACTTTCGCAGAAGCCGCTTTTTTGTAAATCTTGTTGCTAAAATTTATCAATTTTATTGGGTTGTTTTTTGAGGGTATTGAATTATGCAGACTTTCCCTTGTTGTGCATTTTGACATTTTGAAGTGATCAGTATCCATCTGAAACTAGTGTAAATTATGCAAGAAATAGGATTTCCCGTACAGCAAGCTTGAGTCTCCCTTGACTCAGAATCAGATGGTTTATCGAGTGCTATTCTCAGTATGACAGACACATCACCGTAGTACTCTGAAGGTCGAAATGTTTGCAAATGCTCGTCGCAAAAGCAAGCATGATAATTTGAGAGGGCTTTTTATGTCACAAATAGTGGCATTAATTTTTTTGTTGTTTATCAATTGCTCGCATTGGCAGATGTCTTGATGAAGTAAAACAGTGGACCACCGGTACATGCCAAGATAGTTGTCGCGTCATTTATGCCGCTAGACGTATTTTTTGCGTGATGCTTTCGATCCTTTCTGGGTTCAAGGCGACAGCTTCGATGGGCTGCCAATTTCTGGTGTGACGGCTCCATCAGGCAGGTCGGTTTTGCTTGGCTTGTTCATAGACCTGATGGTGATGAGCCAAGATAGCTTTGTCTTGACCCGTATGGCGCTGCTGCGGTGTCACAAACTGAATGCCGCTGTGGCGGTGCTCATGGTTGTACCAGTGCACAAACTCTGCCGCCCACTGCCGTGCGCTGGCTAAATCACAGAACCCTCGAGCTGGATATTCGGTACATGTCAAGATAGTTGTCGCGTCATTTATGCCGCTAGACGTATTTTTTGCGTGATGCTTTCGATCCGTTTGTCCGTGGGCACGCAGCACCCGTGCAAAGCTCGATTCGCTGGCGATATAACGCCCTTCATCGGCAAGCATGGGCACGATGCGCGATGGCGGCATATCCGCAAATCTCGGTTCATTGGCCACACGCAAGATTTCCTGGCGCTCTTCCTGCGTCAGTGCGTGCAGGCGTTGGTCGCTGGCAATGTTTACGCTGATCTTCCTGTAAGGCCAGCCCTGTGCTGCGCCAACGCTGCAGCGTGCGCACATCAATGCCAGCCACTTCACACGCAGGGCGCAACCTCGCTCCTTCACGGTGTGCCTGATCAATGTCCCGGACCAGTTTCTGGCGGTGATCCAAGGGAATCATTCTTCCCCGTCCTCTCGCATCATCGCCTCGAGTTTTTTGACAGCACCAGCAGCGCTGCGGGTTCTGCCAAGGCCTTTTCTTTGCGCCGCAACTCTCGCTCCAGCGATTGAATCAGTTTGCGGTCTTGCTTGCGGGTGTTTTGCAGTGCGGCTGCACCATCACCTGACAGCCCTTGCTGAGCCTGGAGCTTCCACTGCTCCAGCTCCTGGGGATACACCCCATGGCTGCGGCACCATTCATTTTTGCTTTGTTCGTCCATCGCAGCGGTGATCAGCAATGCATCAAAGTGAGCAGCAGGCGTCCACTCCTGCGTTTTAGAAGGCTGGGCCAACGCTTCGCTGAGCCACCGCTCCAACGTTGATTCACTAACACCCGTTTGCAACGACACCTGCTGCAAGGAGGCACTTTCGGGAGGCAGTAACTTCGCCACCACGCTATCTTTGAAGGCTTGTCCGTATCGAGCCACTTGTTCCTCTGTTCGTTTCGCCCCTGATCATTCGATTTATATCGAGGCGACAACTATTCTGACTCAGGGGGCAACTATATAATTATTGAACCTATCGTGCAGAGTATTTTTTTTCATTATTGAATCATTGAAAATATAATTGTATATAAAAACTATTGCAAATACTCCAGTACTGCTTAAGAGTAGTGGATTTGTTCCGATTACAAAAATAAATATTAGCCATGGAAAGAGGTAGATTGATTTTGTTTTTTTTAGTTTTAACAATGGGTATACTAATATTAATATTATTACTGATGCCCCAATATACCGTATATTCTTAATAGTTCAAAATACGTTAGTTCAAAACTATATCCTATTTCATTAGTCCCTATAGAAAACATGCCAGATCCTGCTCCATATCCAAAAATAAGTAAAGGTAATGAGTTTTCAAAAAGGGATAAGTATGATAAAAATGCCCGATTTTGATAGAGTTTGAAAGCTCATCTGGGGATAAGAATCTGTCGTAAATTATATTTATGTTATATATAACAAATGTCAATAAAAATAAAAATAAAAATGTAATAATAGCATATTTTGTAAGTCTACTTAAATTATCATTAATTTTGTAGTATAGAAAAACAATAATAAGAGAAATCGAGGCGAGCATATTTGCTCTGGTTCCGCTAATGAATATAGTGAAAACTGTAAGTATAAATAATATTAAAGATGGAAAGTTATTTGCTTTTAATAAGTGTCCGGCCAATATTATTAGTAAGACAGATGTTTTCCAGTAAATCATTGGTAATAAAATATCGCCAAATGTTCTGTAGCCAATCAAGGCGACTTGAGCATCATAGTTAAAATATTGTATAAATGGCGCGAAAAATCCTGAAATAATAAGGTGAGAGTTATTATTGACAATAAAAAAAATAGTAGAATATAGGTTGAATTTAAGAATATCTTTGTGAAATTTATTTTTGCACCAACTACCATTGGTAGGAGAATGGTAGGTATGAATATGCTTGCATAATAGATTGCATACTCTTGAGAGTAGAATTGATCTACGAAAACTCCTTGAAAAAAAGCAAGCGAAGAAACTAATAGAAGTAAAAATGGTACTAATAGGTGTTTTTTATGGATTTTTATTTTTTTGGTAATTATTCCTAGGGTTAGTGTTATTATGCTGCATAAGAAGCTTGCTTTTTTTATTCCAAATAAATTGTCAGTTGGATCGATGGTTATAGATAAAAGAGTCAATGAAATAAAAAAAACGGATATTTTTGAATATATATTTATTGGCATATAATGCTAATTTTTTTGTAAATAAAAAATAGAAATCCTTTGCCAGTGGATAAATTAAATTGTTTAAAGGATGAGGCTATGTTTTTATATAAGATTTTTGGTTTTTTTATTTTTAGAAGGATGGATGATAGGTTGTGCTTTTTGGCGCCGATAGTATTATTGTCATGTTGACGATAGAGTATGGTAGGGGCGTCTAAAAAAACAACGCGCCCATTATTTTTGAAAGTTTCTATACAGAGCCACCAATCATGCATTAATGCTTCTGATGGAAATGTTAATTTTTTTAGCAAGGCATTATTGAACATCACGGTACAACCTGTCACTGCATTGTGAGCTGCTGCATCATAAATCGTTTTTGGAACTTTAAGTCTCTGATAGGTAATCATAGATTCCGATATGACTTTCAAATTCTTGTCGACTACTTTTAAATCTGTGAATAATAAAATTGCTTGATCTTGATTATTGATCGAAAGAATTTTTTCTAATGATAATTCTATCTTATTGGGAGCCAGATATCATCTTGGTCCGAGAACATTAAATATTTAGCAGTTGCATGTTTTAGCAGATGAAAGAAATTGTTTTGGCTCCGCCTGTTCTTATGTCATCATGAATTATTTTTATTTTTCTGGAAATTTATTGCAGTATCTATTTAATATTTCTAGAGTTCCGTCTGATGAGCCGTCATCATGAATAATTAGTTGCCAATTATTATAACTTTGACTTAGGATGGATTCAATTTGTGCCTCTAAGTATTTTCTCCATTATAAGTGGCCATTAAAATTTCAATTTTATGCATTTTTTGGATTTTAAATAAATAAAGGAGGGCTAGTATTATTGCTTCTTTATGATTTCTTCGATATGCAAAAGGATTTTTTAGTACCAATATATTTAGTTTTCTAATTTGTTTTTCGTCTATGTTGATGGATTTTAATATTTCAAGGAGTTCTTTATTGAAGCTTCAGATTTGATTTTTTAAACCTTTTGATATATTGCTGGAGGCCAATATTGGCTCCAATTTGATTTTTTGGTGTTGTCTGTAGTATATGTTGGGTTGATTATCAATGTGCCATTTGAAGTTATTTGCTCTAGCAAATGCATAGATATACCAATCGTGATGGTATGGTGGATTTATTAAATTGTATAATTCTCTTTGGATTGAGAGTGTTAGTTTTTTGTCAATATATAAGTGCATCCAGGACCGGCAGGCTCGAAGTAGTAATCATATTTCTTTTGTGGATAAGATTTTTGATAATTTTATTTTTGCGATCTCCAGCGTCCCAAAACACTCAACATCACTAGAATATCCGAAAGCTCGCTCCTCCTCTAGGAGCTGAATGCCACGAATAATTTTGCTGGCTTCCATATATCATCTTGGTCAGATAAGGCAATAAAATCAAATTCTTCAAAATCTACATTTTTAATAAGATAGTAAAAATTCTTCCCTGCAGAACCAAAGCGTTCTTTGCTTTCATTAATAATGAAAATGTTCTTGTATATTTTTTGAAGTTTCTCGCAAATTTCTAAGGTTCTATCTGTTGATGCGTCGATGCTGATGTATATATAAATATCTACATCAACTTGGTTGACGATAGATTCAATTTGCTCTTGAATATATTTTTCGCCGTTATAGGCAGCAAGCAAAACGGCTACTTTGGGTAATTGTTTGGTTTTCATTTCTTTGGCACCCACCTAAAAAAGCCAACTTACTATACATAGTCAGATAAACCAGAGTGCTGACCAGTAGCAGCACAGCACACAACCATGTGTACTGATAGCTAAAACCGCTGCCATACAGGGAATGGCTGCATACAGCCACAGAAAAGGCGAGGTAAAACCGTTTTGCAGTGTTTTGGAAAAGTTGCCAAATAAGTGGCGTGCCCAGCGCTTGTTGGTCAGGCTATGCAGGTGAAAGGCATCTGGCTGTGTGGCATCACAGTTAGTGCGTAAAAACTTGCGGCGATAAATACTGAACAGCACTTCAATAATGGGGTACGAACAAATCAGCAAACTGGCCCAAGGCGACACCTGTGCATTGCGTGCTGGTAGCAAAATGGCAAGCCAGGCCAACGTAAAGCCCAGAAAATACGCGCCACCATCACCCAGAAAAATTTTGCCAAAGGGCCAGTTCACCAGAAAAAAGCCCAGCACTGCGCTCGCAATAATCAGACAGGTAAAGGCCAGGGGGATGTCGCCTACCCCACGTGCAATCAGGCCAAAGGCGGTGAGCATGATGAGTGCAACACCCGCTGTCAGGCCATTAAAGCCGTCAATGATATTGATGGCATTGGCTACGCCCCCAACGGCAAAGGCAGTAAAGAGTACGGATATGGCAGTAAAGCCCAGCAGCCAGTCCACGCCCCAGATATCTACGCTGGTAAGCGAAACACCCGTAATGCCCCAGCCCAGCAGGCCAGAGGCCATGGTGGCCAGCAGGCGGGTTTTGACGGAGACTTTTTTGGTGATGTCTTCCAGCAGGCCAAAGATAAAGGCGGGCATGCCTGCCATCAAAATAGCACTAAGGATTTGACGTTTTTCTGCTGCGGCTGGGTCGTGGCTGGAAGCGGCATAGCCTGCCAGCACACCCACGACCAGCGCAATGCCTGCAATGCGCGGGGTGGGCGCGGTATGGAACTTTTGCACGCCGGTGCTGGAATCCATAGAGAAGGCTCCGTGCCACTTCTTGGTACCGACGAGTAATAGACAGGTGAGGAAAGAGGCGATGGCGGCAATGAGGGCATCAAAGCGTGCCAACTCTAGCGGAGAGAAGTGACTGAAGAACATGTGGGGGCGTAGCTATGTGTGCCACCAGCGTGGACTGGGGCACAATGCAAAGTTTGTTTGACTTTATTGTCCCATGTACTGCTGGTAGATGACCATGACAACCCTTTCCCACATCACCCCCCGCGACAAAGCAGAGATTCTGGCGCAGGCGCTGCCTTACATCCGCAAGTTCCATGGCAAGACCATGGTGATCAAGTATGGCGGCAATGCCATGACCGACCCTGCGCTGCAGGCGGACTTTGCCGAAGATGTGGTGCTTTTGAAGTTGGTGGGGATCAACCCGGTGGTGGTGCATGGCGGGGCCCGCAGATTGAAACCGCACTGAACCGATTGGGCAAGAAGGGCGAATTCATCCAGGGCATGCGCGTGACCGACGCGGAGACCATGGAAGTGGTGGAGTGGGTGCTGGCCGGTGAGGTGCAGCAGGACATCGTGGGCCTGATTCACCAGGCAGGCGGTAAGGCTGTGGGCTTGACGGGGCGTGATGGCGGGCTGATTCGCGCCAAGAAGCTGAAGATGGTGGATAACAGAGATCCATCCATCGAACACGACGTGGGTCAGGTGGGCGATATTGTGGCGATTGACCCCAGCGTGGTGCAGGCGCTACAAGATGATGCCTTCATTCCGGTGATTAGCCCCATCGGCTTTGGCGAAGAGAACGAGAGCTACAACATCAATGCCGACGTGGTGGCCAGCAAGCTGGCGACGGTGCTGCAGGCTGAAAAACTGGTGCTGCTGACCAATACCCCCGGCGTTTTGGACAAGGGCGGCAATTTGTTGACCGATCTGACTGCGCGTGAAATTGATGGTCTGTTTGCGGATGGCACCATCTCTGGCGGCATGTTGCCCAAGATCAGCGGTGCGCTCGATGCTGCCAAGGCGGGCGTGAATGCCGTGCATATCATTGATGGCCGCGTGCCGCATTCGATGCTGCTGGAGATCCTGACCGATCAGGCTTACGGCACCATGATCCGCAGCCACTGATTGACTTAATGCATTCTTAAAAACGCTGAGCGCCCCAAGCCTCAGCGTTTTTTCATGGGCGGCTCAAATTCCAAATAGTCACGGCAGTGACAAAAACTCACTAATATGGCTGCTGAAAACGGGAAAGCAGTTCCGCGTGCGGATTGCAGCATCGAAGACCCGCACATACCACCCTGGATGCGTCGTGACTTTGCCTGGACGTACTTTGGTACTGAAGGCGGCTTCGCGTTTCGTCTCCATCGCAAATCCAAGATTTGCTGGGTGGGGTATGAGCGGCTCAAAAGCAAGTGCAGAGCCTGATAGAGAAAAAGGCGCGCATAAGGGGGCTTGGAATGCGGCTTTTGCTGGTTGAAGACGATTTGATGGTGGCCAGCGGCATGAAGCTCGGGCTGACCGACGCGGGCTACGCGGTGGACTGGGTCAGTAGTGCGGAACGTGCCTTGGAGGTGCTGGCGCAAGAGTCATTTGATATTGCGATTTTGGATATTGGCCTGTCTGGCATGGATGGGCTGGACTGCTGCACCGCATGCGCAGCAAAGGCATGGCTTGCGCCAGCATGCCGGTCTTGATGCTCACGGCGCGCGATGGGTTGCACGACCGCGTGCGAGGGCTGGATTTGGGGGCGGACGACTACATGGTCAAGCCCTATGAGTTGCCCGAGCTGCTGGCGCGCTTGCGTGCACTCCTGCGCCGTTCGCAGGCCGCTAATAGTGCGGTGCTCAGTTTTGGACCTTTGGCGCTGGATACTGCCGCGCACAGCGTGGGCGTGTGGACGGGCGGCGAAGAAGGCGCTGGTGAATTGCAAAGCATTGACCTGGGGCCGCGTGAATGGACGGTGCTGGAGTATTTGCTGATCCACGCGCCCAAACCCGCCAGCAAAGACAAGTTGCTGCAGGCGCTGACCGGCTGGGACAAAGAGATCACGCCTAACGCTGTGGAAGTGTATGTCTCGCGCCTGCGCGCCAAGCTGGAGCCCCACGGCGTGGCGCTGCGGTCCATCCGGGGTTTTGGCTACCGCCTCGATTTGCTGCAGGCAGAAACTGCAGCCAGTTAGTTTTTTTACAACTTTTATAGCTGCTAGTGCTCATTAATCAAGGATTTCAAATAGAAAAGTATCTGAAGTCTCCGTGAATCAAGCGCTGACAGCTCTCTTGTTTGATTGATGAAGCCCATGCATCTGCTGGTTCGCAAGCGTTTGGTGGCGTTGCTGCTGCCTATGTTGCTGCCCGTCTTGGGGCTGCTGGCTGCCGCGGTGTGGCTGGGTTACAGCGTGGCGGCACAGATTGCGGCATACCCGGGGCAGCCGCCGCGCTGGGGCGATGTGCTGGTGGCCGCCTTGCCAGCGCTGGTCATGTTGCTGCTGCTGGCCGCCATGGCACATCTGGCCGCCCGCAATGCCTTGGCGCCTTGGATTACCTTGGCACAGTCCGTGCAGGCGCGCTCACCCAAAGATTTGGGGCAAATTGCGATTGCACCCGAAGACCCGATGGAGGTGCGCACCATGGCCGAGGCGCTCAACCGCCTGTTTGCGCGTGCCCATGCAGAGCGCAACGCCCAGCAGCGCTTTATTGCCGATGCGGCGCACCAGCTGCGCACACCGTTGGCTGCCTTGCAGTCGCAGGTGGAGGCCTGGGCCTTGATGGCGCATGCCGCGCCGGAGAAAACCATCCATTTGCCTGCACAGCAGGTAGACCAGCTGCGCCAGGCTTCGCGCCGTACCACACAGCTGGCCAACCAGCTGCTGGCGCTGTCGCGCGTGGACAGCCGACTGGGGCAAGGCGAAGCCGCCCAGCGAGTGGATTTGAAAAGCCTGTGCGAAACGCTGCTGGAATCGTTTCTGGACAGCGCGCTTGAAAAAGGTTTGGATTTAGGGCTGGAGGCCGAATCTGCGCACGTAAGCGGCCACGAATGGCTGCTTCGCGAATTAATCAGCAATCTTTTGGACAATGCCATCAAATACACGCCCTCCGGCGGCCAGGTCACCTTGCGCTGTGGTAAACACGTTGGCGATGAGCGGCAGGTGCGCGCTTATGTCGAAGTCGAAGATGATGGCCCCGGCGTGCCTGTGGGTGAGTACACACGCTTGACGCAGCGCTTTTATCGTGTGCCTGGTGCGCAAGCGGAAGGCACGGGCCTGGGGCTGGCTATTGCAGAAGAAATAGCACAAGAACACGGCGCCGCCTTGTATTTCGGTAAAGGCGCCAACGAGGCCGGAATGAAAGTTCAGCTGTTATTTGGGGAGTGACAACTTCCGATTCGGTTGATCTGACAAACGGTTACTTCCACAATTCTCTGTGAGAGAATGAATCGATTTATCTGTTGATTTGCTTGCCTTATGTCCGTATCTGAAGTTCTGAGCCCTCTGACCAAAACAGCCGAGACTGTAGTTGCTAACGCCACGTTGGAGGAGCAACCCCGCACGCGCAAGCGCCCTAAACCTGGTGAGCGTCGTGAGCAGATTCTTCAGGCACTGGCTGCCATGCTGGAAAGCCCGGCAGCGACCGCATCACCACGGCCGCATTGGCCGCCAGCCTCGGTCAGCGAGGCCGCGCTGTACCGCCATTTCGCCAGCAAAGCCCAAATGTTTGAAGGCTTGATCGACTTCATCGAGCAATCGGTGTTCTCGCTCGTGCAGCAAGTGGCGGGCCGCGACGGCGAAGCGCTGAAATACGCCCCCAAAGGTGGGGCCCGCCGTGCGGCGCGCATCGTCGCTTTGGTGCTGCAGTTTGGTGAGCGCACCCCTGACATGGTGCGTGTGCTGGTGGGCGATGCCCTGCTGCTGGAGCACGACCGCCTGCAAGCGCGCATGAACCAGTTCTTTGACCGGATTGAGTCCACGCTGCGCCAGTGCCTGCGCCCTGCCGCAGGCGCTCTGGGCTCTGCCATGCCCACGGTGGATGCCCAAGTGGCCGCCAGCGTGCTCATGTCGTTCGTGCAGGGCCGCTTACAGCGCTTTGTCCGCACCGGCTTTCGCCGTCAACCGACCGAGCACCTGGACGCCAGCCTGGCGATGATGATCTGAGTGGTGCCCCACTGATCCACTGCATCTACTGATGCACCAAGGGTGACAGCCATGCTGTCACCCTTTTTTTATGGCGCTATGAATGGTTTGTTCAAGGGGAGGTGAAAAATCTCACCAAGCCAAGGGTTAGCACCAATGCTCAAAGCGAGGGGATGTTTTTACGATTAAAAAAGAACGAACGTTCGTTTTTATTGGTGATGCATGTCTTCGACCCCACACATTTTCCCTACGGTTCCCACTTCTTCCTCGCTGGTGCCTAAGCAACGCGGCGCGTCGACGGGGCACCGCGTCTCTGCCAAAGGGCTGCAAACCAAGGCACACATTATTGATGCTGCCTTGCAGCTGGCCATGCACAACGGCTTGGAAAGCCTCTCGATCGGCGGTCTGGCTGAAGTGACGCAAATGAGCAAGTCGGGCGTTTTTGCCCATTTTGGCTCGCGCGAAGAACTCCAGATTTCTGTGATTCGCGAATACCACCAGCGTTTTGAGCAGGAGGTGTTCTACCCGCCATGCAGGTCGCACGGGGTTTGCCGCGCCTGCGCGCATTGTTTGACAACTGGATGAAGCGCACCACGATCGAGCTCGATTCCGGCTGTATCTATATCAGCGGCGCGATCGAGTTCCAAGACAACATCGGCCCAGTGCGTGAGGCGCTGGTCAACTCGGTCGGTACCTGGCATGCCGCGCTGCGCCGCACGATTGAGCAGTGCAAAGAGCTGGGCGACCTGCCCGTGGATGCCGATGCGGACCAAATTCTTTCTGAAATTCACGGCCTGATTTTGGTGCTGCATTACGAAGCGCGCTTTTTGCGCAGCGCTGGCGCCTTGCAGCGTGCCTTGACTGGCTTTGAACATATTTTGCAGCGCTGCGGTGACCGTGCTGCGGCCACCCCCAAGGCTTGAATTTTTCACGACTTTATTACTGATTAGACCAGGAGACACACCATGCCCAGCTACAACCCGCCTTTGCGCGATATGCAATTTTTGATGCACGAAGTCTTCCATCTGGAAGACGAGTACAAGGCATTGCCCAAGCACGCAGAGGTGGATGCCGACACCATCAATGCCGTGCTGGAAGAGGCGGGCAAGTTCGCGGCCAACGTCACTTTCCCGCTGAACATCAGTGGTGACGAAGAGGGCTGCCAGCTGGACAAAACCACGCACGAAGTGACCACGCCAAAGGGCTACAAAGAGGCCTACCAGCAATTTGTGGAAGGCGGCTGGCCTGCGCTGTCGTGCGACCCGGAGTACGGTGGCCAAGGCCTGCCGTTTGCGATCAACTCGGCCTTGTACGAAATGCTCAACAGCGCCAACCAGGCCTGGACCATGTACCCCGGCTTGTCGCACGGTGCCTATGAAGCCCTGCACGCCCACGGCTCCGATGCGCTCAAGGCCAAGTACCTGCCCAAGCTGACCAGTGGCGAGTGGACCGGCACCATGTGCCTGACCGAACCCCACTGCGGCACCGACCTGGGCCTGCTGCGCACCAAGGCCGAACCGCAGGCCGATGGCACCTACAAGATTACCGGCAACAAGATCTTCATCTCGGCCGGTGAGCACGACTTCACCTCCAACATCGTGCACCTGGTGCTGGCGCGCCTGCCGGACGCACCTGCAGGCTCCAAGGGCATCAGCCTGTTTGTGGTGCCCAAGTACCACGTGAATGCGGATGGCAGCCTGGGCAGCCGCAACGGCATTTACTGCGGTGGCCTGGAGCACAAGATGGGCATCAAGTCCAACGCGACCGCGCAGATCGTGATGGAAGACGCCGTAGGTGAGATGGTGGCCAGCCCAACAAGGGCTTGCAGGCCATGTTCGTGATGATGAATGCAGCGCGCCTGGGCGTGGGCAACCAGTCGCTGGGTCTGACCGAAGTGGCCTACCAAACGCGCTGGCCTACGCCAAAGACCGCCTGCAGATGCGCAGCCTCTCGGGCACCAAGGCTAAAGACAAGCCTGCTGACCCCATCATCGTGCACCCCGATGTGCGCCGCATGCTGCTGACGGCCAAGGCCTATGCCGAAGGTGGCCGTGCGCTGTCCACGTTCTGCGCTTTGTTGATCGACAAAGAGCTGAACCACCCCGATGAAAAAGTACGCAAAGACAGTGGTGAGTTGGTCGCGTTGCTAACGCCCATCGTCAAAGCCTTCCTGACCGACAACGGCTGGATCTCCACCACCGCCTGCCAGCAGGTGTTTGGCGGCCACGGCTTTATCAAAGAGTGGGGTATGGAGCAGTATGTGCGCGACAACCGCATCAACATGATCTACGAGGGCACCAACGGCGTGCAGGCGCTGGACTTGCTGGGCCGCAAGGTGTTGGGCAACCAGGGCGCTACGTTGAAGAAATTTGGCAAGCTGGTGGCGCAGCTGGTGGAAGAAGAAGGCGTCAATGAAAAGATGGCGGAATTTATCAACCCCATCGCCATGCTGGGCGACCAGATGACCAAGTTCACCACCGAAATCGGCTTCAAGGGCATGCAGAACCCCGACGAAGTGGGCGCTGCATCGGTGGACTACCTGCGCGTGGCCGGTCACCTGGTGTTTGGCTACCTGTTTGCCCGCATGGCGCAGGTGGCGCTGCGTGCCATTGCCGCAGGCAACACCGATGCATTCTACGTGGGCAAGCTGCAGACCGCACGCTTTTACTTTGCCAAGTTGTTCCCTGAGACCGTCACCTTGATGCGCACTGCCCGTGCGGGCAGCAAGGTGTTGATGGATACCGATGCTGCTCTGAATTAAGTAGCTGCAGGCGCACGTATTTCCTTCAATGTGAAATTCTTTGATACGGAGGTTTTGATGAATAAAGCGCTAGCAGCTCTGATGTTTGTAGCGTTCTCTGTGCCTGCCATGGCGCAGATGACCCCCGTGGGTCTGTGGAAGAGCTTGGATGAAAAAACCGGTGCGCCCAAGTCGGAGGTGCGCATCTCTGACCAGGGGGGTGTGCTGACCGGCAAGGTGGAGCGCTTGTTGCGCGAAGGTGCCGATCCGCATGCGGTGTGTGACAAGTGCACGGATGACCGCAAAAACGCCCCCATGGTCGGGCTGGAAATCATCCGTGGCGCCAAGCAGGCCGAAGGCAAAACCGTGTGGGAAGACGGCAAGATCCTCGACCCTGAAAACGGCAAGACCTACACCTTGCGCCTGACCCCAGTGGAAGGCGGCAAGAAGCTGGAAGTACGTGGCTCTATCGGCCCCTTTGGGCGCACCCAAACCTGGGTGCGCGTGCAGTAAGAGTCGATAACACCACCCAGCAAATCGAAGATTTGCCTTGGAGACGGGGCGCGAAGCCGCAGGCCGTACCAGCGTACGACTAGGCAAAGCAACGACGTATCCAGGGTGGTGTTGGCGGTCTAAAGAAGAACAACGCTGACCCAGCCTGCACGGCGCCATCCTGGTGGGGCGCCGTGCAGGCCTGACGGGTCTGCATTCCATGGAACATCTCATGTCCCGATTCAATGTAAAAAAAGTCGCCGTACTGGGCGCAGGCGTGATGGGTGCGCAAATTGCCGCGCACCTGGTCAACGTCAAGGTGCCGGTCATTCTGTTTGACCTGCCGGCCAAGGAAGGCCCCAAGAGCGGTATTGCTGAAAAGGCGATTGCCAACTTGAAAAAGCTCAAGCCCTCACCGATTGGGGTGGCCGAAGATGCCGATCTGATTCAGCCCGCCAACTACGAAGAACACCTGAAGCTGCTCAAGGGCTGCGACCTCATCATTGAGGCGATTGCCGAGCGCATGGACTGGAAGCTCGATCTGTACACCAAGGTCGCGCCTTTCATTGCCAAGCACGCGCTGGTGGCCTCCAACACCTCGGGCCTGAGCATCACCAAGCTGTCCGAGGCGCTGCCTGAAGCCATCAAGCCGCGTTTTTGCGGGATTCACTTCTTCAACCCACCGCGTTACATGCCGTTGGTGGAGCTGATCAACACCCCCACCACCAACCCTGAAGTGCTGGACCAGCTGGAAGCCTTTGTCACCAGCGGTCTGGGCAAGGGTGTGGTGCGCGCCAAAGACACGCCCAACTTCATCGCCAACCGCATCGGTATTGCCGGCATGCTGTCGACCATGAAGGAGGTCGAGAACTTCGGCCTGACCTATGACGTGGTGGACGATTTGACCGGCAAGAAGCTGGGCCGGGCCTCCTCGGGCACCTTCCGCACCGCCGACGTGGTGGGCCTGGATACCATGGCCCACGTCATCAAGACGCTGCAAGACACCTTGAGCCTGGAGACCGATCCGTTCTACGGCAGCTTTGGCACGCCCCCCGTGCTGGCCAAGCTGATTGAGCTGGGCCATCTGGGCCAAAAGACCAAGGCCGGTTTCTACAAGAAGGTGGGCCGCGACATTCTGCAGTTTGAGCTGGACAGCGAGGACTACATCCCCGCCGGTGGCAAGGCCGATGAGGTGTATGCGCGCATGCTCAAAAAGCCTGCGGCCGAGCGCCTGAAACTGCTGCGCAACGCCGAGGGCGCGCCCGGCCAGTTCCTGTGGGCCATTCTGCGCAACAGCTTTCACTACGCGGCCATCCATCTGGAAACCATTGCCGAATCGGCGCGCGATGTGGACCAGGCCATGCGCTGGGGCTTCGGCATGAAGCAGGGCCCGTTTGAGCTGTGGCAAGAAGCGGGCTGGCTGCAAGTCGCCCAGATGATTCAGGAAGACATCGACGCAGGCAAGGCGCTGTGCAAGGCGCCGCTGCCGAAGTGGGTGTTTGAAGGCCCGGTGGCGCAGGCTGGTGGTGTGCACACCGCCGAAGGCTCGTGGAGCCCCGCGCACAACAAATTTGTAGCGCGCCGCATACTGCCTGTCTACGAAAGACAGCTTTTCCCTGAAAAACTGCTGGGTGAAGATAACTTGCCCGATTGGAAGACCGCCGGTACTACCCTGTTCGAATCCAAGGCGCTGCGCACCTGGACGCTGGATGGCGAGATTCTGATCGCCAGCATCAAGAACAAGATGCACGCCATCAGCCCCGAAGTCATGGAAGGCTTGATGGAAGCCGTGGATATGGCCGAGCAGGACTTCCAGGGCATGGTGATCTGGTCCGGTGATGCACCGTTCAGCGTGGGTGCAGACCTGGAAGCCACCATGCCTGCCTTCTTGATTGGTGGCGCCGATGCCATCGACAGCATCGAGGGCGAGTTGCAAAACCTGATGCTGCGTATTCGTTATGCGCAGGTGCCAGTGGTGGCGGCCATACACGGCATGGCGCTGGGCGGCGGTTGCGAGCTGGCTGTGTACTCGGCCCGCCGCGTGGCCCACATGGAAAGCTACATCGGCCTGGTGGAAGTGGGCGTGGGCCTGATCCCCGGTGCCGGTGGTCTGACTTACATCGCCCGCCGCGCTGCAGAAAATGCCAAGAGCAGCACCAGCAAAGACATCCTGCCTTTCCTGACCGAAGGCTTTACGGCTGCGGCCATGGCCAAGGTGGGCACCAGCGCCATCGAGTCGCGCAAGCTGGGTTACCTGCTGGATTCCGACATCATCGTGCCGCACAAAGATGAAGTGCTGTTCACTGCCATCAATGAAGCCAAGAGCATGGCCGCAGGCGGCTGGCGCCCACCGCTCAAGCGCCTGTTCCCCGTGGCGGGCCGCAGTGGCATTGCCACCATCAAGGCCCAGTTGGTGAACATGCGTGACGGCGGTTTTATCAGCGCGTACGACTTCAAGATCGCCACGCTGATTGCCGAGATTGTGTGCGGCGGCGAGGTGGAAGCCAACTCAATGGTGACCGAGGAATACTTGCTGGCGCTGGAGCGCAAGGCGTTCTGCCATTTGATTGGCCAGCCCAAGACGCACGAGCGCATTCTCGGCATGCTCAACACCGGCAAGCCGTTCGCAACTGATGAAGCTACTGCGCGTCCTTCATGCCGCATTGGGCGGTGCTCACCATCCTCACGTACCGCAAGTACGTTGCGGTGGTTGCGCTCCGTCCGACTTGCCTGAAGGCCGCGCGCGACGCTTCCTCAGCCGCGAACGCAGTGTCTTTCAAATAAATTCCTGAAAGATCAAAAAATGAAACAAGTACAAGACGCGTACATCGTTGCCGCCACACGCACGCCCATCGGTCGTTCGGGCCGCGGTTATTTCAAAAATACCCGACCTGACGATTTGCTGGTGGCCGCGATCAAGTCGGCCATGCTGCAAGTGCCCACGCTGGACCCCAAGGCGATTGAAGACTCCATCATTGGTTGCTCCTTCCCCGAAGGCGAGCAGGGCATGAACATGGCTCGCATCGCCATGGGGTTGGCGTTCAACCACCCTGTGGGCGGTATCACCGTGAACCGCTTTTGCGCCTCTGGCATCTCGGCCATCCAGATGGCGGCCGACCGCATTCGCATCGGTGAAGCCGATGTGCTGATCGCGGGCGGGGCCGAGTCCATGAGCATGGTGCCCATGGGCGGCAACAAGCCCTCGTTCAACCCTGCGGTGTTTGCGCGGGACGAAGATGTGGGCATTGCCTACGGCATGGGCTTGACCGCCGAGAAGGTGGCGCAGCAGTGGAAGGTGAGCCGCGAGCAGCAAGACGCGTTTGCGCTGGAGTCGCACCTGCGCGCTGTGAAGGCGCAGCAGGCGGGGGAGTTCACCGATGAAATCACGCCCTTCGAGATCGTCGAGCGTTTCCCGAATCTGGCCAACGGTGAGGTCATCACCAAGACCCGAACCGTGAACCTGGATGAAGGCCCCCGCCCGGACACCACGCTGGAAGCGCTGGGCAAGCTCAAGCCGGTGTTTGCGGCGCGCGGTTCGGTCACGGCGGGCAACTCGTCGCAGACCAGTGACGGCGCCGGTGCTTTGATTTTGGCCAGCGAGAAAGCCGTCAAGCAGTTTGGCCTGACCCCGCTGGCGCGCTTTGTGAGCTTTGCAGCCCGTGGCGTACCGCCGGAAATCATGGGCATTGGCCCGATTGAGGCGATTCCTGCTGCGCTGCGCTACGCAGGCATTAATTCGCAAGACATCGACTGGTACGAGTTGAACGAAGCGTTCGCGGCCCAGTCGTTGGCGGTGATGAACACGCTGGGATTGAATCCCGCCAAGGTCAACCCCATGGGCGGCGCGATTGCGTTGGGTCACCCCTTGGGTGCAACCGGTGCGATCCGTGCCGCCACGGTGGTGCATGCGCTGCGCCGCCACAAGCTGAAGTACGGCATGGTGACCATGTGTGTGGGTACGGGGCAGGGCGCTGCCGGTATCTTCGAGCGCGTGTAAACCATGGCAGACGCACGCACAGCCAGCCAGGGTGTCGAGGTGCGCTGGCAAGCGTCTGCGTTGCAGGTGGCAGGGGCTGCGGGGCCATTGGCCTTGCGCCACTGCCAGCCTGTTGATCAGCAAGTGCTCGGGCAGGTCATCATCGCTGCGGCGGTGGGTGTGCCGCAGCGGTTTTACACACCGCTGGCACAATGGTTGGCGGCCCACGGCTATGCCGTCACCACTTTTGATTACCGTGGCCATGCAGAGTCTTTGCAGCGGCCGTTGAAACAAGCGCAAGCAAATTTGCTCGACTGGGCCGCCGACTGTGCAGCCGTCGCAAAGCACCGGCGCCAGCACATGCCCGGGGTGCCGCTGTACTGGATAGGGCATAGCGTGGGTGCGCAATTACCGGGCATTCATGGCAGCCATATGCCGATTGACGGCATGCTGGCGATTGCCAGTGGCAGCGGTTACTGGCGCGACAATGCGCCGCCCACACGCCGCAAAGTGCTGCTGTGGTGGCATGTGATTGCCCCCGTGGTGACGACGTTGTGCGGCTGCTTTCCCGGTAAGAAATGGGGGCTGGTGGGGGACTTGCCTGCGGGCGTGGTGTGGCAGTGGCGGGCGTGGTGCATGCACCCCAACTACGGCATCGGCGTAGAAGGAGAAGTGCTGCGCACAGCGTACGCCGCTGCACGCTACCCCTTGCATGCGTTTTCGGTAGAAGACGATGAAATGATGTCCTGGCGCTCGACCGCATCGCTGGTCAGCTGGTACCGCAACTGCCCCCAAAGCATGGAGCGCCTGCGCATGCTGGAGGTGCCGGGCCGCCGTATCGGCCATTTTGGGTTTTTCCGTGCTGAGATGGCGTCTTGCCTGTGGCCACGTGCTTTGGCGGTGCTAGAGCGCTGGCGTTGCGGGAAAGCCAGCTGACGCCTAAGGGTCAGCCATCTGCAGGCACAAGCTCTACATTCTCTAAGATGGCACGGAGCACCGGGGCTGTGGACAACCAGCCCGGGCAAGGTGAGCTTTTCTCGGAGAACCCATGATATGAGCGCCCCTCAAGATTCTCACAAGGATGCAGTGACTGGCCTTCACCCCCTGGATGTCGCGTTGTGCATGACGCCGCTGCCAGACGGCAGCGTGCAAGCCCAGGCGCCTGCCGCGTACTGGAACATGGTGGGCCCCTACGGGGGCATCACCGCCGCGCAGATGCTGCAAGCCGTGCTGCAGCATCCCGCTTTGCTGGGTGAGCCCATCTCCCTCACCGTCAACTTCGCAGGCCCGGTAGAAGCTGGTGATCTGCGCATTGAAGCCGTACCGGTGCGCACCAACCGCTCGACCCAGCACTGGACAGTGGTCATGGGCCAGACCAATGTGCAAGGTGAGTTTCTGGTGTCCACCACCGCCACCGTGATTACGGCCGTGCGCCGCGCGACCTTCAGCCAAGATGATGTGCCCCATCCGGCCATGCCGGCCCCCGAACGCTGTGAGCGGTTTGACACGCGCGGTGCGATGGAGTGGCTGCAGCGCTATGACATGCGGGTGGTGCAAGGTGCCATTCCCAAAACATGGGATGACAGTGAGCACGAAACCTTGTCCCAGCTGTGGGTGCGCGATGAACCTGCGCGCGCGCTGGACTTTGCGGCTCTGGCAGCACTGTGTGATGTGTTTTTCCCCCGCGTGTGGCTGCGCCGTGCACGCCGGGTTCCGGCGGGGACGGTCGGGATGACCGTATATTTCCACGCTGACGCCGCGCAATTGGCGCGCCAAGGTGATCGCCACCTGCTGGCGCAGGCCAGTGCCCAGGCTTTTCGCAATGGCTACTTCGACCAGACCGCTCAGCTGTGGGATGCCGAAGGCAGCTTGCTGGCCACCAGCCACCAAATTGTTTATTACAAAGAGTAAGGCCGTGTGCCAAAGCCGGTAGGGGTGCCTTGCACCGCCGCTGGCTGAGCGCGCGCATGCGCTTTTTTTTTTCAGGAAAACCCATGACAGACACCACCCAGCAAGACATCCTGGTGCATACCGAAGCCGGTGTGCGCACCATCACGCTCAACCGTGTGGAGAAAAAAAATTCCATCACCCAAGCCATGTATGCCGCGATGGCTGCCGCACTGACCAGCGCCGTCGATGATGCTGACGTGCGCGTGGTGGTGCTGCAAGGCGATGCCACCGTGTTCAGCGCCGGCAGAACCTGCAGGAGTTGCGCCGCGTGCGCCTCAAAAGCCAGCGTAGCTTAAGCCTGCTCAATGGCGGCCAGCAACTCATTATTGCCACGGCCCTGGTAGCCATGCTGTGGCGTGCCACGCAAGGCGTGGTCGCGGGTGAGCTGTCGCTGGGGGACTTTGTCATGGTCAACGCCTTCATGATTCAGCTGTACGTTCCGCTGAACTTTCTGGGCACGCTCTACCGCGAAATCAAGCAGAGCATGGCCGACCTCTCGCGCATGTTCGCCCTCATGGACAAAGAGCGCGAGGTGGCCGACCCCCCTGGCGCCCAGCCCTTGCAGCTGCAGGGCCAGCCCACGGTGCGTTTTGAGAATGTGCAGTTTGCCTACGACCCCGAACGCCCCATTTTGCAGGGCGTGAGTTTTGAGATTCCCGCAGGCAAAACCGTGGCCGTGGTGGGCGCTTCGGGTGCCGGCAAAAGCACGCTGGCGCGATTGCTGTACCGGTTTTATGACGTGCAAAGCGGCAAGATTTCCATTGCCGGGCAGGACATCCGCACGGTCACGCAGGCCAGTGTGCGCAAAGCGATTGGCATCGTGCCGCAAGACACGGTGCTGTTCAACGACACCGTGGCCTACAACATTGCCTATGGCCGCCCCGGCGCCACCCAGGCGCAGATTGAAGCCGTGGCCCGGGCTGCGCGCATTCATGGCTTTATTGCGGCCACGCCCCAGGGTTATGCCACCAAGGTGGGCGAGCGCGGCTTGAAGCTCTCGGGTGGCGAAAAACAGCGCGTGGCGATTGCGCGCACCTTGCTCAAAGACCCGCCCGTGCTGATTTTTGATGAAGCCACTTCTGCGTTGGACAGCCAGACGGAGCGTGCCATCCAGCACGAGCTGGCCAGCGCTGCCCAAGGCAAAACCACGCTGGTGATTGCGCACCGCCTGTCGACGGTGGTGGATGCGCATGAGATTTTGGTGATGGAGGCAGGGCGCATCATCGAACGCGGCACCCACGCGGACTTGCTGGCCCAAGGCGGGCGTTATGCCCAGATGTGGGCCTTGCAGCAAAGTGCCGATGTGGTGGAATAGGCCGTGTATTCATCTTTTTGATAGCTGTAAGCGATTGCCATACTTGCGCTAAAGCCTGGTTGGATGGTTTTTTGCGGTGTTCTGTCACGCACTTGGCACCGCGGGATGGGTATTGGTCGGCGCACTCCGCACCTACGGCGAGGCCGTGCGTGTGGGGAGGCGGAAAGTGGTGGATAGCGTTGGGCGCTGCCGCCGCGGACGTGGATTGGCGCAGGGGCAATCGGCGGTTACATTTCAGAGGATCGCCCTTGGTTACCCCGGTTGGAACAACTGGGCTGTCCTACACTGCACGGTTTTGTGACGCTGTGCACGCTAGCGACCGCGCGCAGTCACATGGCCCGAGTGAGCGCCAGCGACAGGCCGTGAGGCTGCAGGGGGCCCACTCAAAAGGCCCCAGCGGTTCGTTCTGTACGCGCAGCGTGGTGCTGCGGCGTCGCTCTATCACCCCACCCCAAAATTGCAAAGGTGCGACGTGCTCAGCCCCGTCTATTCCAAACATTCCCTCATCGTGCTGGCCTTTGCGGCTTTGGCATGGTCGTTCTGGTACAGCGCTGGCTGGCTGGTGCTGTGCGCGGGCTTGGCCTTGTTTCTGTTTGGCATGCAGAGCCTGGAGCAAGGCCTCAAAAGTCTGGCCGGTGGCAAGCTGGAGCAGTGGCTTTCCAAAAGCACGGCCACCCCTTTCAAGGGGCTGCTGTTTGGGACGGCGGCAACCTTTGTGCTGCAGTCCAGCACCCTGGTGTCGCTGCTGACCATTGCGTTCTTGAGCACGGGCTTGATCTCCTTGGCAGGCAGCATTGCCGTGCTGTTTGGTGCCAATTTGGGGGCCACCAGCGGCATTTGGCTGCTGGCCTTGGCGGGGCAGAACATCAGCATGGCCAAGCTGGCCATGCCGTTGCTGGTGTTTGGTGTGCTGCTGGGCTTTTCGGGCGACAAAGGCAAAGCCATTGGCCGCTTTTTGCTGGGCATTTCACTGATTTTTTTTGGCATTGACCAAATCAAGGAAGGTTTTTCCAGCTTTGGTGATTTGCGCCTGGATCGCTACAGCGCGCAGGGCATGCAAGGGGCTTTGCTTTTGTGGGGTAGGCACCTTGATTACCGTGGTGCTGCAATCGAGCCATGCCACGTTGATGCTGACGCTGGCCGCGTTGGCCAGCCAGCAACTGGAGCTGTCGCAGGCGCTGTCGATTGCGATTGGCTCAAACGTCGGCTCTGCCGTGTCGACCGGTGTGATGGGCATGATTGGCAGTGCCCGCAGCGGCCAGCGTTTGGCGGTGGCACACGTGGTGTTCAACTGCACCACGGCGGTGCTGGCGTTTTTCTTGCTGTCACCCATGGCATGGGTGGTCATGCAGGGGGCAGGGCTGATGGGCATGGGAGGCAACAAGCTGATCCAGCTGGCCATGTTCCACACCTTGTTCAACGTGATGGGCGTGGGCGTTTTTTGGCCGCTGCAGCAGCAACTGGCCAAGGCGCTGGAGCGCTGGCTGCCCGATGCGCAAGAACCCTCGGTGCTGATTGCGGCGGACGCCACGCAGGTGGTGCAGACCACACGTGCGCGCTATTTGCGGCCTGCGTCGCTGCAAACGGTGGAAAGCGCGTGCAGTGCCGTCTCCAAAGAGCTGCAGCATATGGGGCGCCTGGGGCTGGAAGTTGTGGCGTATGCCCTGTATGCCCCGCCCCTGCTGCGCACTGCGCTGGAGCGTGAAGACCCCGACCTGCGCAGCCGTTTGCAGCAGCAGGCGATCAATGCCGATGTGCTCTACAAAACCCACATCAAGGGCGTGTATGCCGATTTGCTGGAGTTCATGGGCAGCATGGTGCAGCCGATGGACAGCGCCCAGCAAGAATTCTGGCAGCACAGCCAGGTGGCGGCGTTTCAGTTGGTAGAGGCCGTGAAGGATGCGCACCGCTTGCAGCGCAATATGTACAAATACCTGCAAGAGCCCGATGACTGCGCCGCGCGCAGCAGCTATCTGGAGCTGCGCCTGTACATGCTGCAAACCTTGAAAGACATCCGGGTGCTGAGCGTGTCGGAGCTGCCTGAATCGCAATGGGTGCAGGAGCTGCAGGCGCTGGATGCCTCGGTGGCCGCTTTTGATGCACAGTTTCGCAAGCACCTGTTTGCTTCGATCCGCGGAGGCTTGCTCGATGGCTTGACGGTCAGCTCCTTGATGAACGACTTGGGTTTTGCCCAAACCATCATCCATGGGCTGCGCCAGGTGCTGCTGCTGGGCGAGGGCCATGAAGCGGCGCGCCAGCAACAGTTGTTGATGGGCGATGCGCCGTTGATTCAGGCATAGGGTGTGTGCATACCCCGCATGCAATCCCAGGTGTGAACGTTTGTTCTGGGCGTGCTGTGTGAACCCCATGTGGGGTGAACACGCCTTCGCCATGCCCATCAAAAAGAGCTGCCAACGCTGATGTATCCAGCGCGGGCAGCTCTTTTTTTGTGCGGGTGTTTATTGGTGCATGCCAAACAGCGACACTGGCCGCTGTTGCCGTGGCAGTCTGGCGGACGCCGTAGTGTGCTGAGGGCAGGGGGCCACCGGCTGCAGCGCAGATGTACCCGCGTGGCGGTGGCTGGCCTGGCGTTTGCGCTGGGGCGGGCGTGGGAGCCAGGCACCCCAGCCCCACCACAGCAGCATGGCTGCCGCACAGGCATACGCCAGCATGGACAGGGTGGTGGGCAGCGGGCGCGTGGCAGCCATCCACAGCCCCATGATGCTGAGCATGGCCAGGGCACAGCCCACCATCAGGTACACAGTCACCAGCACCGAGGCGGCGAAATGCTGGTCCAAGACGGGATCCCGGGGGGAATGGATGGGCGCGAAAGCAGAGGAAGCGGCAGACATGAAAACTCTCCAGCGGACACAACACGCAGCGCGCACCGAGGGGGCGCGTTGCCATACCAAAGCCAGGAGAGCTGCCGCTACAAGTACCAGAGTCATTCCAGCAAGACGCGTGACTGTAGCGGATATCAGTGAATACCCTTGTTGGTGCAGCGATGGAATCTGATGCTGGGGTTTTATGGGTTTTTAATCAAAACTGCTCCTATCGCTTATGGGTGCTGCGCGGGTAGCTACTATTTTTTTTGAATGACTGTGCCCAATCCGCAACGTGTTGCAGCGCGGGTTGGCTTGTCGTGCGGGCCGCGGGGTGCAGCGTGAAGGGTGCAGCGCAGCGCGCTCGAATCCATGGGCTGAAAAAGGAGCCTGAAGGCTCCTTGTGCAGATGGCCCCTTGGTGAAGGGGCAAATCGGCATGCTGATTACTTCTTGCGCTCCGCGATGGCTTTTTCAGCCATGTCCACCAGGTTGGTGCCGATCTGGGGCTTCCACTTGGTGTAGACGCTCTTGGTGGCGTCGGCAAACACCTTGCGTTGCGCGGCGTTCAGGTCGGTCACGGTCCCGCCCAAGGCAGTCAGTTCTTTGACCAAAGGCTTGTCGGCTTCGCTCATGCCCTTGCGGGAAATGACGATTTGCTCTTTGGCGGCATCCAGTGCGGCTTGCTTGACGATGGCTTGGTCTTCCTTGGTCCAGCTGGCCCACACGTCCTTGTTCACCACGTAGATCAGCGGATCGTTCATGTAGCCCCACAGCGTCAGGTGCTTTTGGCCCACGGTGTTGAGCTTGGCCGCCATGTACACGGACACGGGGTTTTCCTGGCCGTCCACGGCGCCGCTGGCCATGGCGGGTTGGGCATCGGCCCAGCTCATTTGCGGGGGTTGGCACCCAAGGCCGTGAAGGTGTCTAGGAACAGGGCGAGCCAACCACGCGGATCTTCATGCCTTTCAGGTCTTCGGGCTTGGCAATTGCGTGCTTGGAGTTGGAGATTTCACGGTAGCCGTTTTCCCCAAGCAGTGGCAGCACCCCGGCCTTGTCGATGGTCTTGAAGATTTCCTGGCCCACTTGGCCTTGCACCACGGCATCCACCGCCGCGTAGTCGGGGAACAGGAAAGGCAGCGAGAACAGGTTCAGCGCCTTGACCTGGGGCGACCAGTTGATGGTGGAGCCCACGGCCATGTCGATCACGCCTTGGCGGATGGCGCTGAACTCGCGCGTTTGGTCGCCCTGGACCAGGGAGGTGCCGGGGTACAGCTTGATGTTGATACGGCCCTGGGTGCGTTCGCGCACTTTGTTGGCCCACAGCTCAGCGCCCTTGCCCCAAGGGAAGGCCGTGCCCAGCACGATGGATAGGCGGTATTCATCTTTGTACTTGGCTTGCGCATGGGCGGCAGGCAGGCCCATGGTGAGCAAAGTGGCGGCGGCTGCCGGGACGGTCAGGAAAGTGCGCAATTTCATGGTTTGTCTCCTCTTGGGGTTTAAGTTTTTAAGCACTCAGAAAAATCAGTAACTCAGAAAAATCAGTAGCCCAGCTTGGCGGGCAGCCACAGCGCCAGCTGCGGGAAGGCAATGACCAGCAGCATGACGCCGAACATGGCGATCAGCATCGGGATCACCCAGCGGATGGTGCTTTCCATGCGCACGTTGGCAATCCGGCAAGAGACCATCAGGTTCACGGCCAGTGGTGGTGTGAATTGGCCCAGGGCCACCTTCAAGGTCAGGATGACGCCAAACCACACGGGGTCCCATTGGTAGTGGTTCATGATCGGCAGCAGCAGCGGCACAAAGATCAGGAAGATGGAGATGCCGTCGAGGAACATGCCGACGGTGATCAGCAGCAAGATCAGCAGCATCAGCACGCCGTATTCACCCAGGCCGGAGTTGACGATGGCAGCAGCCACCGGATCAATCACACCCAGCGTGGACAGTGAGAAGGCAAAAATACCGGCCAGCGACACCACCAGCATGATCACGGCCGACAGCTCACCGGCTTCGCGCAAGATGGTGAACAGGTCGCGCAGGCCAATCGTGCGGTGGATGCACATGCCGACAAACAGGCCGTAGAACACGGCCACCACTGCGGCCTCGGTGGGGGTGAACCAGCCGGCGCGCATACCGCCCAAAATCAATATGGGCGCGGCCAAGCCCCAAATAGCTTCTTTGAAGCTTTTCCACAGCTCTGGCCGGGGCAGTGCGGCTTCCAGGTGGCCCATCTTGTGTTTGCGCGCCATCCACACAGCAGGCACGATCAAGGCAATGCCCGCCAGAATGCCGGGCACCATGCCCGCGGCAAACAGCGCCGGTACCGAGGCGCCGGGCACCAGCACCGAGTAAATGATGAAGGCCACCGAAGGCGGAATCAGGATGTCGGTGGCGGCAGCCGCGCCCACCACGCTGGCCGAGAAGCTGCCGGGATAGCCTGCGCGGTACATGGCGGCAATCATCACGCCGCCCACAGCCGCCGCATTGGCGGGGCCGGAACCCGAGATGCCGCCCAAGAACATGGCCACCACAATCGCCACCAGCGGCAGCATGCCGGCACCACGGCCGACGATGGCAATCGCAAAATTCACCAAGCGGGCGGCGACGCCGGAGCGGTCAAAGATGGAGCCCACCAGCACAAACATGGGAATGGCCAAGAGCGGGTACTTGCCCAGACCCGCATAGAAGTTTTGCGGCACAGCCAGCAGGCCGAACCATTGCGTATCCAGACTGGCCAGCGCAATGCAGGCGGCGCCCGCTAAACCCAGGGCCGCGCCAATCGGCACGCCCAAGAACATCAATACCAAAAAGGCGACAAACAGGAGCGTGGCGATCATGGCTGCTCCTTGCTGGTGGCTTCGGCGGACTCGATGATTTCGCTCTCCAACGCGCCGGGCTTGCCTTGGCGGATGAACAGGCCCATGGCGCGGGCGGGGGGGGCCAGCCGGCGAATGGGCAACCAGATGGGGTACCACCACTGCGGCACACCAATGCCGGGCGAGGTTTCTTCATAGCGCCAGTCGTCCCACACGACGCGGGCGCTCAGCACCACCAGCAATCCAAAAGTAGAGCTACGGACGCAGAACCCAAGCGCGCCAGCGCCCTTTTTCGTGCTGCAGTGCCGCGACTGGTGAGGAATTCAATGCGGATGTGCTGATCGCGCGCGACGGCTGCGCTGCCAGCCACCATGGCCAGCAAAATCATCAGAAATATGGAGATTTCTTCGGTCCAGGCAAAGGAGGCATCGGTGAAATAGCGCACCAGCACGTTGCCAAACGTGATCAGGGCCAGCAGCGCCATGATGATGACGGTGAGCCAATCTTCAATGCGAAGGGAACGTGGCTCGTCAGAGCCTGCGGCCTCAGGGGCCGGGCTGGATGTGGGTTCGGACATGTCGCGGAATCGAAAACAGAAGCAAGAGAGGGCGCTGGTGCGATTCCGGAGCAGGCTGTGTTGTGCACGCCAGCCGGACGCTGAGCTCGGGCACGGATGGGCGCGCAAGCTCAAGCAGCATTATTGGAGCTTTCTTTTACATTGACTATGCGGAACCTACTGAGGCGTCAGATTCCGGCAAGGCGATAATCACGGCTATGGAAACAAAATGGCTTGAAGACTTTGTAAGTCTGGCTGAAACGCGCAGCTTCAGCCGCTCCGCCCAACTGCGCCATGTGACACAGCCCGCGTTTTCGCGCCGTATTCAGGCGCTGGAGGCGTGGGCCGGTACCGATTTGGTCGATCGCAGCTCTTACCCTACGCGTCTGACGTCGGCGGGCAAGACCATGTACGACCAAGCGCTGGAGATGCTGCAGTCGCTGCAAAGCACGCGCTCCATGCTCCGCGCCCACTCCAGCAGCGACAAAGGCATGGTGGGCTTCGCCGTGCCGCATACGCTGGCGTTTACCTTCTTCCCCTCGTGGGTGTCGCAGGTGCAAGAGCAATTTGGCTCTTTCAAAAGCCGCCTGATTGCGCTGAATGTGCACGATGCCGTGATGCGGCTGGTGGAAGGCGGCTGTGACTTGCTGATCGCCTACCACCACAGCTCTCAGCCTTTCCAGCTTGACTCTTCGCGCTATGAAATGGTGCGTTTGGGAGAAGAGCTGCTGGCTCCCTACGCCAAGCCGGATGCCAAGGGCCAGCCTATGTTCATGCTGCCGGGCACGGCGGCAGAGCCCTTGCCGTTCCTGGCTTATGGGCCTGGAGCCTATTTG
>NZ_CADEPJ010000036.1 GCF_902829245.1 Comamonas jiangduensis
AGCCGACGGGATGCGCGCCCCACCTGCATCTTGCGGGCCGGGGCGTTTTCCGTTGGAGGGCCTGTCCGAGACAGGCGTAAGGTGGTTAATTGGAAGGAAATCCTATGAATTGGGATTGGCAAATGTTCTGCGAAGACACGCTGGATCGCACGGTGCGCGAAGGCTGTTTTGGCAAGGACGGCGACATCACCTATCTGGACTGGATGCTGTCGGCCTGGGGCTGGACGGTCTCTGTGTCCATCTTGGCGCTGCTGCTGGCGCTGGCTGTTGGTGTAGTGATCGGTACCTTGCGTACCTTGGAAAACCGTCCCTGGACGGTGCGTTTGGGCAATGCGTGGGTGGAGTTTTTCCGCAATATCCCGTTGCTGGTGCAAATTTTTATCTGGTACCACGTGGTGCCATCCATCTTCCCGGCGATGAAGTCCGTCTCGGGCTTTGTGCTGGTGGTGTTGGCCTTGGGTTTCTTCACTTCGGCGCGGATTGCCGAGCAAGTGCGCTCGGGCATTCAGGCCTTGCCCCGTGGTCAGCGCTATGCGGGCATGGCCATGGGCTTTACTACCTGGCAGACCTACCGCTATGTGCTGCTGCCCAATGCGTTTCGCATCATCATTCCGCCGCTGACTAGCGAGACGATGAACATCTTCAAGAACTCGTCGGTGGCGTTTGCCGTGTCGGTGACCGAGCTGACCATGTTCGCCATGCAGGCGCAGGAAGAAACAGGTCGCGGCATTGAGGTCTATCTGGCCGTGACCGGCCTGTACATCGTGTCGGCCTTCACCATCAATCGCATCATGGCCTTCATTGAAAAGCGCACCCGTGTGCCGGGCTTGGTGGCAACCACTGCAGCGGGAGGTCACTAAGCCATGAACTTCTCTTTGGATTGGTCTTTCTACAACTGGGACCTGATCAGCAACTTCGTGATCAAGGGCCTGGGTTTCAGCCTGATGCTGACCGTCATCGCGACGCTGGGCGGTATTTTCTTTGGCACTTTGCTGGCGCTGATGCGCTTGTCGGGCAAGCAGTGGCTGGTCGTGCCCGCCACCATCTATGTCAATGGCATGCGCTCCATTCCGTTGGTGATGGTGATCTTGTGGTTCTTCTTGCTGGTGCCGCTGGTCATTGGCAAACCGATTGGCGCCGAAATGTCGGCCATCATCACCTTCATCGCGTTTGAGGCCGCCTATTTCTCGGAAATCATGCGCGCGGGCATCCAGTCGATTCCACGGGGGCAGGTGTTTGCAGGGCAGGCCATGGGCATGACCTACGGCCAGAACATGCGCCTGATCATCTTGCCCCAGGCATTCCGCAACATGCTGCCGGTGCTGCTGACGCAAACCATCATCTTGTTCCAAGACACCTCGCTGGTGTATGCGATTGGCGCTTACGACATGCTCAAGGGCTTTGAAGTGGCGGGCAAGAACTTTGGTCGCCCCATGGAAGCGTATTTGGCGGCGGCTGTTATTTACTTTGTGATCTGCTTTGCCCTGTCGTATATGGTCAAGCGGCTGCACAAAAAGATCGCCATCATTCGTTGATGCGCACGGTCTGAAAGATTGAGGATTTATTCATGATCGAACTCAAGAACGTCTCCAAGTGGTATGGCAGCTTCCAGGTGCTCAACGACTGCTCCACCCGCATCAAAAAGGGTGAAGTGGTGGTGGTGTGCGGCCCTTCGGGCTCTGGCAAGTCCACGCTGATCAAGACCATTAACGCGCTGGAGCCCATCCAAAAGGGTGAGATTTGGGTGAATGGCACGGCCGTGCACGACACCAAGCACACCAACTTGCCCAAGCTGCGTTCCACCGTGGGCATGGTGTTCCAGCACTTTGAGCTGTCTCCCCACCTGACGGTGACGGAGAACCTGACGATTGCCCAGATCAAGGTGTTGGGCCGCAGCCCCGACGAAGCCAAGGTGCGTGGCCTGAAGATGCTGGACCGCGTGGGCCTGATGGCGCACAAGGACAAAGTGCCCGGCCAGCTCTCGGGCGGTCAGCAGCAGCGCGTGGCGATTGCCCGTGCGCTGTCCATGGACCCGAACGTGATGCTGTTTGACGAACCCACGTCGGCGCTGGACCCTGAAATGGTGGGCGAAGTGCTGGACGTGATGGTGAGCCTGGCCAACGAAGGCATGACCATGATGTGCGTGACGCACGAAATGGGCTTTGCCAAGAAGGTGGCCAGCCGCGTGATCTTCATGGACGTGGGCGGCAAGATTTTGGAGGACTGCACCAAGGAAGATTTCTTTGGCAACCCCGATGCGCGCCAGCCGCGTACCAAGGATTTCCTGAGCAAAATTTTGCAGCACTGATGCCAGGCCTGCGGCCCGCAAGGCCGCCACGCGCATGAGTCGATAAAAAAAGCCGCTGACCACAGCGGCTTTTTTTGTTGGGAGTGCGTGCCCCAAGCATGCACGGGGTAAGCATGCCAAGCATCAAAAGCGGCGCTAGCGCTTATGCAGCAAGCGCTGGTAGCTATGAATTTCTGTAGGTGGGCGCTATGGGGCTGGGTGTTATTCCTTGTCAGCCAGCTCTTCGTGGTGTGCCACTTCGCCGTGCTTCCAGTACGCGGCGATGCGCATGCGCTTGGGGCTGGCGCCCTTGGATACAGCCATTTTGCGCAGCGCGGCCATTTCGCTGTGCTCGCCCGCTGCCCAGACAAAGCCATGGCCTTCGGCTGGGGGCAATGCTTCCATCGCGCGGGTCAACGTGTCCACCCTTCTTGCGGCAGGATGAGCTTGAAGTGGTCGTCAAACCCCGCGCTGGCAAAGTCACGCAGCTCGCCCACCAGGGTCAGGCGCAGAAAGCCGGGGCTGATTTGCTCGCGCGAGAGCAGTTGCAGGTGGCGGGCCTTGAAAGGGTGGCGCACGCGTTCAAAAGCAGGGGCAGCGGTCACTTCGTTGGTCATGGTGTTGTGTTTTTTTAAATGAGAGTGTTTCTCATTATGCCCACAAGATTTGCAGCCCTGCTGGCAGGCAGTCAATGGGACAATAGCGGCATGACTGCCCCCACCACCCTCACCATTACCCGCCCCGATGACTGGCACCTGCACGTGCGCGATGGCGATGCCATGCGCTGCGTGGTGCCGCACAGCGCCCGCCAGATGGGCCGTGCCATCATCATGCCCAACCTCAAGCCGCCAGTGACGACGGCCGAACTGGCCGTGGCTTACCGCGAGCGCATTCTGTCGGCTGTGCCCGCTGGCAGCCAGTTCCAGCCGCTGATGACGCTGTACCTGACGGACAACCTCACGCCCGACGAAATCGTGCGCGCCAAGGCGGCTGGTGTGGTGGCCTGCAAGCTGTACCCCGCCGGGGCCACCACCAACTCCGACCACGGCGTGACTGATCTGCGCAAGATCTACCCCACACTCGAAGCCATGCAGCGCGAAGGCCTGGTGCTGCTGGTGCACGGTGAAGTCACCGACCCCAGCATTGACCTGTTTGACCGCGAGGCGGTGTTCATCGAGCAGCAGCTCCAGCCGTTGCGCAAGGATTTCCCGGAACTCAAGATCGTCATGGAGCACGTGACGACCAAGGAAGCGGCCGAGTACGTGGCTGCGGCCGACGACTTTCTGGCCGCCACCATCACGCCCCAGCATTTGCTGTTCAACCGCAACGCCATCTTCCTGGGCGGCGTGCGCCCGCACTTTTACTGCCTGCCCGTGCTTAAACGCGAAACCCACCGTTTGGCCTTGGTGCAAGCGGCGACCAGCGGCAGCAAGAAGTTCTTCTTGGGCACCGACAGCGCACCGCATGCGGCCCACCTGAAAGAAGCCGCCACCGGCTGCGCGGGCTGCTACAGCGCGCATGCGGCCATCGAGATGTATGCCGAAGTGTTCGACGGCGTCGGTGCGCTGGACAAGCTGGAAGCCTTTGCCTCCTTCAACGGCGCCGATTTTACGGCCTGCCGCGTAACACCGACACCATCACCCTGGTCAAGGAAAGCTGGACTCCCCCGTGAGCTTTGAGTACGGCGAAGGCGCCCAGCTGCCGCTGCGCTTTGGCGAAGCCCTGCCTTGAAGATGATGGATTAAAAACAGGAGCTTGTAGCGCAAGTATTTACTGGATTTGCAAGTAATTTGTGTCTGAAAACAAGCAAGGGGCTGCGTAAGTAGCTCCTTTTTTTAGTTCTACAGAAGCTGACTTTTCCTGGAAGAAGACTGCTTTCAGACTTCCCTTCTCATGTGGGCTATTTGTGAGCAGAGGTAAGCTGCGTGTGGTAATGCAGCGCTTTATTCCTAAAATGCCTTCATCATTGACCTTTTACAGGCTAATGCTCGTGCAGGCGCCTGTCTACGCAGACCGTCTTGCTGCGGCATTATGGAAAAAAACAATATGCAATACCGCCCTCACGTTCTGGCAGCGAGTCTGATGTTGGCCGTTACCTCGGCCATGGCGCAGACGACAGTTGCGAACCCTGCCGCAGTTTCCTCTGCGAAGACGTTTCCGCTTCAGGGTGAGTACGCGCAGATCGAGACGAGCAACACCCGTGCCATGGTGGGGCTGCTGAATGGCGGTACTGCCGCAGACAAAGCCATGGTGGTGGACACCTTGGTGCAGCGACCCGGAAAGTTTCAGCCGCCCGTGCTGTTTGCAGTGTCTCAGACCCTGTTTCAAGCCGACAAGAAGGATGATGCGGCCTTCTTGTTTTATGCGGCCCAGCTGCGGGCACGCATGGATGCCAATCTGAGCACTGACCCGAGTGCCGGGCAGGCGGTGGGTGTCTTGAGTCAACACTATGGAACACAGATCAACCACTACATGCTGCAGGATCTGGACAAGGCGCAGCAGTTGATGGCTCAGGTGCAGGCTTGGGATCTCCAAACACCCTACGACTATGACCGCCGCTGGATCAGCCTACATGGCATGGGCGCGTTCCTGGCATCTTCCAACCCAGGCCAGGCTGCCAAGCCGTTGATGGTGGCCGAGGATCAGTGGCAGGCCGTGATCGCAAAGACGCGCAAAGACTACTTTGACGGCTTTCGCGAATCTTTGGACGAGCTGCGAGCCAGCGCAGCGGCCAAGCGTTAAGAGTTGATCACACCGTTTTTGAAGCGCTGCTGCCTTGCCTGGCCGTACGAAGGTATTGCCTGTGAGTTTGCATCGCACTTCAAACGCAAGCCTGTGGCTTGCTCGGTGGTGATCTGAGCTTTGGGTGAAGCCGGGATTTCAATATGTGCAACGAGAAACAACTAGGAGACAAGCGTGAGAGCACTTAAAAAAACAGGAGCAGCTATTGCTCTGGGCGGCATGTTGATGACTGCGGTACATGCCGCCGCTTTGGATGAAACCTCGTCCAAATTGATCCACATGACAGCTCAGTTTACTGAGATGGGTCTGGCCTGTGGCGAAACGTCTGCCAGCGATGCCAGTGCAGGCAAGGCCAAGCAGCGTCAGGTCATGCAGGCCCAAGGCATTGATGCACAAAGCTATGACAAGGCTTATGACGCGGCAAGCGCAGACTTCCGTAAAAGTGGGCCTCTACCTGCCGAGAAGCAAAAAAGCACTTGTGCCGGGATGAAGCGTAAAAGCCAGGAAAGCGCGGCCCGCCTCAAGGAAAGCGCAGTCAACCTCAAATAAGCTGCCATGGCAGAACCAGTCCAGCTGGCGGTAGCGGATGATTTGCATGCAAAGGGGAGAGAGTCGGTTTACTCTCGCTGGAGTCGATGCATGAAAAATATGCCCTATTGCACACAGGAGACTGCATGCCCGTTGATACCCAGCCCCGTATTGCTCTGTTGATTGATGCGGACAACGCGCCCGCCGAAATGATTGATGAGATCTTGACGGAGCTTTCCACCTTCGGTGTCATCAACACCCGCCGCGCCTATGGCAACTGGACCAAATCGGGCCTGCATGGCTGGCAAAACAAATTGCTGGAATACGCCGTGCGGCCCATGCAGCAGTTTGATTACTCCAAAGGCAAAAACGCCACTGACATGGCCATGACGGTGGACGCGATGGAGTTGCTCTACACCGAAAAGCCCGATGCGTTTGGCATTGTTTCGTCCGATGCGGATTTCACTCCACTGGTCATGCACTTGCGCGCCAAAGGCGCGGCCGTGTATGGCTTTGGTGCCGAGCAAACGCCCAAGGCGTTTGTGAATGCATGCTCGCGCTTTTTGTATTTTGATGCCTTGCTGGAGCTGGGCGATGGCATAACCAGCCGCAGTGACCGGCGCGGGCTGTACGAGGCCGACGCTGAGCCACGCTTGCCCGCAACGTCCCCCCCGCCGTCGGAGCTGAATCCGCATGTCAGCAACGGCAACGTACCCGGTGGCACGGGTGTGGCTGCGCCTTCCTCCTGCAGCTTGCGGGTGCCAACGCACCTGCTGCGGCAGAACACACAGTTGATTGACATGCTGCGTGATGCTGTGAAAGCCACGCAGGATGAAACAGGCTGGGCGCGGGTGGCTGCAGTGGGCACGCACATTGGCAATAAATTGTCCTTTGATGCGCGCAACTACGGCTATGCCACGTTGACCAAGCTGCTGGCGGCCACACAGGCTTTTGAATTGCGCGATGAAGGCACGCCCCGGGTGGCGGTGCGCGATTTGTCGTGCGTGGAGATGTAGCAGGGCCGCCCAGAGCCTCAGAATGCGTGGAACTTCGGCGGCACAACACTGCTCCAAACAGCGATTGCTTCTATGATGGCTGTCGTAAAAAAGCGTGCACTCCAACAAGACCTAAATTCAATAACAGACGGGGTGTGGCAGGTGACAACGCTTGAATCCGCAGATTGGGCCCTCATTTTGCAAGCTGAGGCCATGAACCTGTTTTTTCCCCACCGTGGAGAAATCTAAGAATGAAACGTATCGCCTCTTTTGTTGACCAACATTGCCGTCGTGGCGGTGCTGGGTATCACGGCCAGCTTGCTGGGCGTGAATCGCTTTTTGACCGCCAACGGACTGAATCTGGGCGCCTTGCTGGGCTTTGCCTTCATCATGGGCTTTGGCGGCGCCATCATCTCGCTGCTGATCTCCAAGCCTGTGGCCAAGTGGAGCTCGGGCGTGCACGTGATCGAGCAACCCCGCAACGCCGATGAGGCCTGGATTGTGGACACCGTGCAAGTTTGCCGACAAGGCCGGCATTGGCATGCCTGAAGTGGGTATCTACGAAGGTGAACCCAATGCATTCGCTACCGGCGCCTTCAAGAACAGCGCGCTGGTGGCGGTGTCCACCGGCCTGCTGCAAGGCATGACGCGTGAAGAGGTGGAGGCCGTGATTGGCCATGAGGTAGCCCACGTTGCCAATGGCGACATGGTGACCATGACGCTGATCCAGGGTGTGATGAACACCTTTGTGGTGTTTCTCTCGCGCGTCATCGGCTATGCGGTGGACAGCTTTTGCGCAAGGGTGATTCGGAAAACTCCGGCCCCGGCATTGGCTACTACGTGACCACCATCGTGATGGACATTTTGCTGGGCTTTGTGGCTGCCATGATTGTGGCCTGGTTCTCGCGCCAGCGTGAATTCCGTGCCGACGCCGGTGCCGCACAGTTGATGGGGCGCAAGCAGCCGATGGTCAATGCCTTGGCCCTTGGTGGCATGGTGCCCGGTGAGCTGCCCAAGAGCATGCAAGCCATGGGCATTACCGGCAACATCGGCAAGCTGTTCTCCAGCCACCCGCCCATTGAAGAGCGTATTGCCGCACTGCAAAGCGCGCAGCCATAAACGAAGCGGTGGCGATGGCGGCGTGCGCTGGCCTTGTCACAACTTGTGCGCAGTCTTTACCCGCGCTTTACCAGTTTAAGAAGAACCCCGGTCAACATTTGGCCGGGGTTTTCGTTTGAGAGGTATACCCCTGAAAGGAGTTGCCATGTCATCCACTGTTTCTTCTCGTTCACGCCATCTCAGCGTCCGGTTATGGGCTGCTGCCGCGGCTGTGGCAGGTGCCGCGTTGCTAAGCGGCTGTGTGGTGGCTCCTTTGGAGGATGGCTATAACGACTACGGCTACACCAGCACTACGGTCTACACCACCTATGGCCACCCACCACCACCGCGTGTGGAGTACCGTTATGCGGCGCCATCCCCCTCGCACATCTGGATAGGGGGTGATTGGTTCTGGGCCGGCAGCCGTTATGACTGGCGACCTGGTTATTGGGCGCCTCCGGGCTACCGGCCTGTACCGCGTCCACCCCACCTGGGATACGCGCACCCCCGCCCGTGCGGCCGATGCCGCCCATGCCCAGCCGCCCATCGATACGCCCGGATGAGCAGCCGCGCCCACCGTATTGGCGTCCCGAAGGGGGGCAGCCACCCCAGGTGCGCCCTGAACGGCCCCTGTCCTGGCGCAGATCGCCGGCAGATCTTGCCCTCGTATCCCTCGCAGCCAGGCATGGAGCGCCCAGAGCGCCCCCGTCCGCCGCACATTCGGCCCGATGAGGGAGAGCGCCCACGGCCAGATATGCGGCCTGACCGCCCCCGCCCCGAGGCCAGGCCTGCATGGCGCTCGGATGCCGAAGAGTCGCGCCGACCCTTCCCACGCCGTGAGCGCGACCGTCGTGACGAATGAGATTTTCGGCTGACAAATCCGCTGCCCAGCTGCAACCCGCTGGTGCCTTCCAGCGGGTTTTTTTATGCTTGACTCCCTTATTCCCGATTGCATGCTGGCTGCGTTGCACAGGCCGCCATAGAGACAGCCACCGAGATCGTGGCTGAGGCTGCGTGGTGGGAGTGGGTTGGTTTGGTTTGTGGTGGCGTGGGTATGTCGCGCGGGTTTACAGCGCCGTAGTGTCTGCACCGCGTGCCTTGGCCAGCAAAAAATCAATGCAGGTGCGCACCGCCCGCGTCTGGTGGCGGTTGGGCAAATACAGCAAATACATGTGCGTGCCAAAAATACTCAGGCGGTAGTCGCTCAGGGTGGTCAACACCTCGCCGCTGGCAATCTTGTCTTGCAGCACATAGTCGGGCACCAGGCCCACGCCCAAGCCAGCCAGAATGCCTTCGCGCAAAAACGGAAAGTGCTCGGAGCTGAGAGTGGGCTCCAGGGTGACTTCCTGGCGCTCCATCCCTTGGTAGGCGGCCACACGCAACTGGCGGCCCATGACACCTGCCGTAATCAAAGGCTGGCGCGCAGCTCCATCAGCGTTTGTGGCAGGCCGTGTCGTGCCGCGTAGTCTTGGGAGGCACAGGCGATGTAGCGCACATCCCCCAAGCTGCGCGCAATCACGGACAGCGGGGGCTCTTGCATCACGCGGATGGCAATGTCCACCTCATCGCGCAGGTTGTCGGCGCGGTTCTCGAACAGCACATCCAGCACGATGCCAGGGACTGGCGCTTGAACTCAATCAGCCACGGGCTCGGTGACGATCTGCCCGTAGCCGCTGGGCACGCTGATACCCACGCGCCCGCGCAGCTCCTGGCCCAGGCTGGTGATGGTTTCGCGCGCGGCCAGCATTTCGTTGTGGATGTTGCGCCCGTGCTCGTACAGGCGCAGCCCGACCTCGGTGGGCTCTACCCGGCGCGTGGTGCGTTTGACCAGTTGCACGCCCGCTTGCTTTTCCAGTTGTGCCAAGTGGTAGCTGACGTTGGCACGCGTCATCTTGAGCTTGCGCGCGGCCTGGCTGAGGTTGCCGCTATCAATGATTTCCACCAGCAGGGTGAGCGATTGCAAATCCACAGGGGGTACTCCTAGGGTTAACCCTTTGCGTTGTCAAAACTTATTTGACAGTCTGTCAATTAATCAAGTGATTGTAAAGAAGCATTGTCGTAGTAAAAACGGCTTTTCCCCTGAATACCGATAGCCGGAGACACGCGCATGAGTTTCGAAAACACTGCTTCTGTGGTTCAAACCCGCCTGGATGGCGAGGTACTGGTCGTTAGCATCAACAACCCGCCGGTCAATGCCCTGGGCCAGGCGGTGCGTGCTGGTTTGCTGGCTGCCGTAGAGCAAGCTGCGGCCAATGCGGCCGTGCAAGCCGTGCTGATCGTGGGTGAGGGCAAGGCCTTCATCGCCGGTGCGGACATCCGTGAATTTGGCAAGCCCGCCATGCCCCCTTCCTTGCCCGAAGTGTGCAACGCCATCGAAGCCAGCAACAAGCTGGTAGTGGCTGCGCTGCACGGTGCCGCACTGGGTGGCGGTCTGGAAATCGCGCTGTCGGCCCACTACCGCCTGGCGTTGCCTAAGGCGCTGCTGGGTCTGCCCGAAGTGAATCTGGGCCTGCTGCCGCGCGCCGGCGGCACCCAGCGTGCACCGCGTGTGATGGGTGTGAAGGCCGCGACCGAGTTGATGCTCAGCGGCAAGCACCTGAATGCTGGGCCGCCGCAGCGGCAGTGGTCGACAAGCTGGTGGATGGCGACGACGTGGTCGCTGCAGGTTTGGCCTACACCCGCGAACTGCTGGCGGCTGGCACTGCCGTGCGCCGCACCGTGACATTGAGATTACCGACAAGGTGGGCGCACTGGCCGATCTGGAAGCGCTGGCCATTGACACCGCCAAGAAGGCGCGTGGCCTGTTCTCGCCGCTAAAATCATCGAGTGCGCCAAGGCGGCCGTGAACCTGCCCTTCGAGCAGGGTCTGGCCCATGAGCGCGCCCTGTTCGTGCAGTGCCTGGAAAGCCCCCAGCGCCAAGGCCTGATCCACGCTTTCTTTGCCGAGCGTGAAGTGACCAAGATTCCCGAAGCCAAGGCCGCTGCACCGCGCGCCTTTGCCAAGCTGGCCATCATTGGCGGCGGCACCATGGGCGCTGGCATCACCGTCTCGGCCTTGGATGCAGGCTTTACCGTGACCATGATTGAGCGCGATGCCGAGTCCATCGCCCGTGGCCAAGCGAATGTGGAGAAGGTCTACAACGGCTTGATCGCCAAGGGCCGTATGACCGAAGAAGCCAAGGCCGCTGTGATGGCCCGCTACACCCCTTCGACCAGCTACGACGACATTGCCGATGTGGATCTGGTGATCGAAGCCGTGTTTGAAGACCTGGAAGTCAAAAAGGCGGTGTTCAAGGAACTGGACCGCGTGTGCAAACCCGGTGCCGTGTTGGCCACCAACACCTCCTACCTGGACATCGACGCGATTGCTGCGTCCACTAGCCGTCCGCAAGACGTGATTGGCCTGCACTTCTTCAGCCCCGCCAACATCATGAAGCTGTTGGAAATTGTGGTGCCTGCCAAGGTGTCCGCAGACGTGGTGGCTACCGCGTTTGAGCTGGCCAAGAAGATGAAGAAAGTGCCGGTGCGCGCGGGTGTGTGCGATGGCTTCATCGGCAACCGCATCTTGGCCGTGTACAAGCAAGCGGCCGACTACATCATGGAAGACGGTGCTTCGCCCTACGAAATTGACGAAGCCGTGCGTGGTTTTGGCTACCCCATGGGCCCCTTCCAGGTGACGGATTTGGCCGGTGGCGACATTGGCTGGGCGACCCGCAAGCGCCGCGCAGCCACGCGCAACCCTGCAGCACGCTACGTGGAAGTGGCCGACCGCATCTGCGAGAACGGCTGGTTCGGCCAGAAGACCGGCCGCGGTTTCTACCTGTACCCCCAAGGTGCCCGCGTGGGCCAGCCTGACCCCGAAGTGCTGGCGATTGTGGATGCCGAGCGCGCCAAGAAGGGCGTGACTCCGCGCAAGTTCACACCGGAAGAAATCCTGCGCCGCTACATGGCCGCCATGGTCAACGAAGGCGCCAAGGTGGTGGAAGAGGGCATTGCC
>NZ_CADEPJ010000037.1 GCF_902829245.1 Comamonas jiangduensis
GAAGTGCGCCCCATCATCACGCTGGATGGTGAGCACGAAGTCAACGAAGTGTTCTTCACCGACGTGAAGGTGCCCGTGGAAAACCTGGTGGGCGAAGAAAACAAGGGCTGGACGTATGCCAAGTACCTGCTGACGTACGAGCGCACCAACATCGCCGGCGTGGGTTTCTCCGTGGCTTCGCTGGAAAAGCTCAAAGTGGCGGCCAGCCGCACCCTGTACAAGGGCAAGCCCCTGTCGCAAGACCCGCTGTTTGCTGCACGTTTGGCCAAGGTCGAGATCGATCTGGAAAACATGAAGACCACCAATATGCGCGTGATCGCTGCAGTGGCGGGCGGCGGTGTGCCCGGCGCGGAAAGCTCCATGCTCAAGATCAAGGGCACCGAGATCCGCCAGGAAATCCTGTCGCTGATTCGCCGCGCCATGGGCCCCTACGCAGCACCGTTTGAAGAGGCTGCCATGCACGGCACCAACACCGAGCCTACCGTGGGCCCTGAAGAGGCGTACTCGGCCGCTGCCGCTTACTTCAACTACCGCAAGCTGTCGATCTTCGGCGGCTCCAACGAAATTCAGAAAAACATCATTTCCAAAATGATTTTGGGTTTGTAAGCAGAGCACAGAAGGAACAAGACCATGAACTTCGAACACACCGAAGACCGCCGCATGCTGGCGGACACCTTGAACCGCTTTGTCTCTGAGCAATACGGTATCGAGCACCGCAACAAGATCGCTTACGGCGAAGAAGGCCACAGCGCGCAGCTGTACGCTCAATTTGCCGAGCTGGGCGCCATTGGTGCGCTGTTCAAGGAAGAAGACGGCGGTTTTGGCGGCGCAGGCTTTGACATCAGCGTGGTGTTTGAGTCGTTGGGCCGTGGCCTGGTGGCCGAGCCCCTGCTGGGTGCGCTGGTGGTGGGCCAGGCCTTGATCGCTGCGGGCACTGAGTCGCAAAAAGCCAAGCTGGAAGACATCGTGGCCGGTGGCGTAATCGCTGCGCTGGCGCACGACGAACCTGGCAGCCACTACGAGCTGAACAACGTCAAGACCACCGCAGCCAAGTCGGCCAGCGGCTGGGTGCTCAACGGCGCCAAGGGCGTGGTGGCATTCGGTGCCAAGGCTGATTTGCTGCTGGTATCGGCACGCACCTCGGGCAACCAGTATGACCAGGACGGCATCAGCCTGTTCCTGGTGGATGGCAACACCGCAGGCATCACCAAGCGCAGCCTGCAGCGCTTTGAAGGCGGCCGCGTGGCAGAGCTGACATTCAACAACGTACAGCTGAGCACCGACGCATTGCTGGGCGCCGAAGGCAAGGGCTACGGCGTGCTGGAGCACATCAGCGGCTACGCACTGCTGGCGCTGGCAGCCGAATCCGTGGGTGCCATGGACGTGGCCAAACAGCACACGCTGGAATACCTGCAAACGCGCAAGCAGTTTGGCGTGGCTATCGGCACCTTCCAAGCCCTGCAACACCGCATGGCCGATGTGCTGCTGGAAATCGAGCAGGCCCGCTCGGCCGTGATCAACGCGGCAGACGCTATCGACAATGCTGAAGGTATAGCCCAGCAAAAGGCGCTGTCGGCTGCCAAGTACACCGTGGGCTATGTGGGCACCAAGGTGGCGCAAGAGAGCATTCAGCTGCACGGCGGCATCGGCATGACCTGGGAGCTGCCGCTGGCGCACTACGCCAAGCGTCTGGTCATGATCGATCACCAGTTTGGTGACGAAGACTTCCACTTGGCACGCTTTAGCGAGCTGGGTCAGGCAGCCTAAGCACCTGTGGTGGCGCGCGCAATTTTTTGCGCGCGGTCAAGCGATAAGAACAAAGGAGACACACTGTGAGCCAAGCACTGCTGGTACGACGCGAGGGGCATGTCCTCATTCTCTCCAACAACAATGTGGCGGCGCGCAACGCGCTGTCCCCCGAGTTCTATGCGGCCGTCACGACCGCGCTGGCGGACGCCGCTGCCGATGCCAGCATCGGGGCGGTCATCCTCACTGGCGAAGGCGGGCATTTCTGTGCAGGCGGCGATCTGCGCCAGCTAGCCAAGCGCCGTGAGCTGCTCGTGGCGCAGCGCCGTGAAAAGTTGGAAGGTTTGCACGATTTGATCCGCGCCGTGCGCGATTGCCCCAAGCCTGTGATTGCCGCGGTAGAAGGTGCTGCGGCGGGCGCAGGGCTGTCGCTGGCCTTGGCCTGCGACATGCTGGTGGCGGCCAAGAACAGTGTGTTCTCGGTGGCGTATGTGAAGGTGGGCTTGACGCCCGATGGCGGCGCCACGGCGTTCTTGTCGGAGTTTGTGTCGCGCCAGGTGCTGACCGAGCTGTGCCTGACGGGCGAGCGCATCAGCGGCGAGCGCATGCACGCATTGGGCCCTGTCAATCGTTTGGCAGAGCCCGGGCAAGCCGTGGAGCAGGCCATGGTGCTGGCTCAGCAAATTGCCCAAGGCCCTGAACTGGCGAACGCCCGCATCAAAGACCTGTGCCGCCAGGCACCGCGCAGCACGCTGGAGCAGCAACTGGAGCTGGAAGCGCAATACATGGTGCAGTCGCAAGAGACTGAGGAATCGCGCGAAGGCATTGCGGCGTTTTTGGAAAAACGCGCGGCCAATTTCCGTCAGAGCGCCGCTGTGGCACTGACGAAATAAACACGTATCAGGGAGCAAAAAAGTAATGACCGCCAATCAAGCCGTGCCTGAAGGCATGGATTTTCCGCTGGAAGGCGTGCGCGTTCTGGACTTGTCGCGCGTGTTTGCCGGCCCCTTGTGTGGGCAGGTATTGGCTGACTTCGGTGCCGACGTGGTCAAGGTCGAGCACCCCGGACGCGGTGACGACACCCGCGACTGGGGCATGCGCATCGGCAAGACCGAGACCACCTACTACAACAGCATGAACCGCAACAAGCGTTCGGTCACGCTGGATTTGCAAAGCGCTGAAGGCGTGCAAATCATTTATGACTTGCTGCCGCAGTTTGATGTGGTGATTCACAATTTCAAGCACGGCGGTGCGGACAAGCTGGGCCTGGGCTACGAGAAGCTCAAGTCCATCAAGCCCGATCTGATTTACTGCAGCGTGGCGGGCTACAACAGCGACACGCCCGAGGCCAAGCGCCCCGGCTATGACTTGGTGATTCAGGCTGAAGCGGGCCTGATGGCCATCAACGGCGAAGAAGGTACGCCGCCCCTGAAGTTTGGCGTGGCCGTGGTCGATTTGATGACCGGCATGTACGCGAACAAGGAAGTCAAAGAAATCCTGGCAGACAAAGCCGTGCAAGAGCGCATCTTGGGAGCGGGCGCCATTGCCAACTTCATGCCTGCGCAGCAGTTGCAAGACAGCCTGGCCAAGGACTACGCCAAGTGGAGCAAAGTGGTCAAGGACAAGGGCATGGTGGCGGAATAATGCCCTGCTGTGCGTCCCCCGCAGGGGCGCACAGCATTGCGAATGAAGCCTGCATTAGCCATTGGTGAAGCCTCATTTCTGAAATACTGAATTCATAGCTGCCAGCGCTTGCTGTATAAGCGTTAGCAACCGTTTTAACCAACAACTTCCGAAAGAGAAAACCATGAAGGTATTGGTACCCGTCAAGCGCGTGGTGGACTACAACGTCAAGGTTCGCGTCAAATCCGATGGCACAGGCGTAGACATCGCCAACGTCAAGATGAGCATGAACCCGTTTGACGAAATCGCGGTGGAAGAAGCCGTGCGCCTCAAAGAAAAAGGTGTGGTCACCGAAGTGATCGCCGTCTCCTGCGGCGTGACCCAGTGCCAGGAAACCCTGCGCACCGCCATGGCCATTGGCGCTGACCGTGCCATCCTGGTGGAGACCGATGCCGAGCTGCAGCCCCTGGCCGTAGCCAAGCTGCTCAAAGCCTTGGTGGACAAAGAGCAACCCGGCCTGGTGATTCTGGGCAAGCAGGCCATTGACGGCGACAACAACCAGACCGGCCAGATGCTGGCTGCGCTGGCCGACCTGCCCCAAGCCACCTTTGCCTCCAAGGTCGAAGTCGCCGGCGACAAAGTGAATGTGACCCGTGAAGTGGACGGCGGCCTGGAAACTCTGGCGCTGAGCACCCCCGCCATCATCACCACCGACTTGCGCCTGAACGAGCCCCGCTACGTCACCTTGCCCAACATCATGAAGGCCAAGAAAAAGCAGCTGGATGTGGTCAAGCCTGAAGACCTGGGCGTGGACGTCGCACCCCGCATCAAGACCTTGAAGGTGGCCGAGCCCGCCAAGCGCGGCGCTGGCGTCAAAGTTCCTGACGTTGCCACATTGGTGGACAAACTGAAGAACGAAGCGAAAGTTATCTAACCCCCTGAGCCGCTGCGCGTCTTCCCCCAAGGGGGACGACAGCCTCGCGTCGGGGCGGCCCTCGCTCGCTGTCTCTGGCTTTGAGACGTGCGGGTTTTGAAGGCCGCATCCCATGCGCAGACTTCGCAAGAACGTAAAGAATTTTGGAGTTGATATGACTTCTCTCGTAATCGCTGAACACGACAACGCTTCCATCAAGGGCGCCACCCTCAACACCGTGACCGCGGCCAAGGCCTGCGGCGGTGACGTGCACGTGCTCGTCGCTGGTGAGAACGCCGCAGCGGCCGCGCAGGCCGCCGCCCAGATCGCCGGTGTGTCCAAGGTCATCCACGCCGATGGCGCCAGCCTCAAGGACGGCCTGGCCGAGAACATCGCGGCCCAGGTGCTGGCCATCGCTGGCAACTACAGCCACATTCTGTTCCCCGCCACCGCCAGCGGCAAGAATGCGGCTCCTCGCGTGGCCGCCAAGCTGGACGTCGCCCAGATCAGCGACATCACCGCCGTGATTGCCGCCGACACCTTCGAGCGCCCCATCTACGCGGGCAACGCGATTGCGACAGTGCAAAGCGCTGACGCCACCAAGGTCATCACCGTGCGTGGCACCGGCTTTGATGCCGCAGCGGCCACCGGTGGCTCTGCGACGGTGGAAGCTGTGCTCGCTGTCGCCGATCGGCAAGAGCGCCTTCGTGGGCCGTGAAGTGACCAAGAGCGACCGCCCCGAACTGACGGCCGCCAAGATCATCGTCTCCGGTGGCCGTGCCCTGGGCAGCGCCGAGAAGTTCAACGAAGTCATCACCCCCCTGGCCGACAAGCTGGGCGCCGCCATTGGCGCCAGCCGTGCCGCTGTGGATGCGGGCTACGCCCCCAACGACCTGCAGGTGGGCCAGACCGGCAAGATCGTGGCGCCCCAGCTGTACATCGCGGCGGGCATCTCGGGTGCCATCCAGCACTTGGCGGGCATGAAGGACTCCAAGGTGATCGTGGCGATCAACAAGGATCCTGAAGCGCCCATCTTCTCGGTGGCGGACTACGGTCTGGAAGCGGATTTGTTTGCGGCAGTGCCAGAAATGGTGGGCAAGCTGTAAAAAGCTTTTCAGCCATAGCACAGAATGACAAAAGGAGCCGCATGGCTCCTTTTGTTTTTGTAGCTACCAGCGCCCGCAGAATAAGCGGCAGCGCCTGTTTGAGGGTAGTACATCGTGGTGGCCACCACGTTCGCGACCTGGTTTGGTTCGGAGTTGGTGCTGGGGGTGTCGGCCGTGTTCGTGCAAGACGGCCTGGGCGGGGTGGTGGAAGACCCGTTTGGCGCGGGCATGTGCCTGATCCTGGTGGGCCTGTTTTTTGCCTACAAGCTCTACAAAAAGAACCTCATCACCATTGGTGATTACTACCGCCTGCGCTACGGCGAGAGCGTTGAGCTGTTGTGCTCGGTCATCATCATCTTCAGCTATCTGGGCTGGGTGGCGGCACAGGTTACGGCACTGGGGCTGGTGTTCAACTTGCTGACAGACGGCGCACTGAGCATGGTGCAGGGCATGGTGCTGGGCACGCTCATTGTGCTGGTGTACACCTTGTTTGGCGGCATGTGGTCGGTGGCGGTGACCGATCTGGTGCAGATGATTGTGATTTGCGCGGGTTTGGTGGCGATTGCCATCTTTGCCGGCGATCTGGCTGGCGGCGCAGACAAGGTGATCGACTACGCGGTGGCTGAAGGCAAGATGCAATTTCTGCCCGTGGAAGCTGACGCCAAAACATGGCTGTTTTTCTTTGCTGCAGCCATCACCATGATGCTGGGCTCCATCCCGCAGCAAGACGTGTTTCAGCGCGTCATGTCGTCCAAAAACGAAAGCGTCGCGCGTTTGGGCCCCATCATTGGCGGCAGCTTGTACATCGTGTTCGCCTTCATCCCGATGTTTGTGGTGACGGCGGCTGTGCTGGTCATGCCCGAGGCGACCGCGGCACTGATGGAGGAAGACCCCCAGAAGATCTTGCCCACACTGGTGATGCAGCACATGCCCGTGGCGCTGCAAATTGCCTTCTTTGGTGCGTTGCTCTCGGCCATCATGTCGACCGCATCGGCCACCATGCTGGCGCCCTCGACCTCGTTTGTGGAGAACGTGCTGCGCAACCTCAAGCCCGGCATGAGCGATGCGCAAACCCTCAAGGCCATGCGCGTGACCGTGGTGGTGTTCACCGTCTGCGTGCTGGTGTATGCCATCAGCATGCAAGACAGCTCCATCTATGAAATGGTCGCGGGTGCCTACCAGGTGCCGCTGGTGGGGCCTTTGTGCCGCTGGTGTGTGGTCTGTACTGGAAGCGTGCCACCACGCAAGGTGCTTTGCTGGCCGTGGCGCTGGGCTTGGGCGTGTGGCTGACATTTATCTTCATGCCCGGCTGGGCCGACCTCTTCCCGCAACAATTGGCCGGTCTGATTGGTGCATTCACCGGCATGGTGTTTGGCTCGCTGGCCCCGCAGTACATTGCCAACCAGCAAGATGAGGTGGTGCATTACCAAGGCAGCAAGACGGAATAAAACCGCTGGTTGCAAGCGGATCCAAGGGCGCTCAGGCGCCCTTGGTGCGCTGTGGGGCATGCATTGCTGGTAGCAGGGCATTGCCCATCCCACTTTGGGCGACACAAAGCACGGCCGCCTATAATTGAGAGTTTTTGCGAATTCTCTGTTTTTGGCCTTTGGCCTGATGACCTGAAGCTATGCCGATTTATGCGTACAGTGCCGCCTGTGGCCACGCCAAAGATGTGCTGCAAAAGATGTCTGATGCAGCGTTGACCGACTGCCCAGCCTGCGGCGCCGCTGCATTTTCCAAGCAATTGACTGCACCGGGCTTTCAACTCAAGGGCACGGGCTGGTATGCCACAGACTTCAAGGGGGGCTCCAGCGGCACTCCAGCCACTGCGGCGGCGCCCGCGTGTGATGCGGGCGGCAGCGCCTGCGCCGCGGCAGGCTGCCCCGCAGCGGCGGAGGCTTGAAGCACCCCATGTCTGCTCTGCGTAAATGGCTGTTCACCGGCTTGCTGGTTATCGTCCCGGGCGTGATTACGGTCTGGGTGCTGCACTGGATCATCAGCACACTGGATCAAACCCTGTATCTGTTGCCCGCCGATTGGCAGCCCGATCACTTGCTGGGCATGCACATTCCGGGGTTTGGCGTCATCCTGACCTTGGTGGTGCTGCTGTCGATTGGTGCCATTGCCAGCAATTTTGTAGGCCGCAAGTTGGTGTCTTGGGGCGATGCCGTCATCACCCGCATACCGGTGGTACGCTCGATTTATTCCAGCGTGAAGCAGGTGTCGGACACCGTGTTTTCCGACAACGGCAATGCGTTTCGCACGGCCGTGTTGGTGCAGTGGCCGCGTGAAGGCGTGTGGACGGTGGCCTTCATCACCGGCAACCCTGCGGGCGAGGTGGCCAGCTACCTGCGTGACGAGTTTGTGAGCGTGTTTGTGCCCACCACGCCCAATCCGACAGGTGGTTACTTTGTGCTGATGCGCAAGAGTGACTGTGTGGAACTTGAAATGAGCGTGGACGCTGCGCTCAAGTACATCGTCTCTATGGGTGTGGTGGTGCCGCCGCCACTGCCCCTGCCGGACGAAGAACGATAAACAACCCAAACAAGCGCGTCCCCTGAGGCGCAGGAAGATAGACCATGGCCATGCGCTCTGAATATTGCGGTCTTGTGACCGAAGCCCTGATGGGCGAAACCGTTACCCTATGCGGTTGGGTGAATCGTCGCCGTGACCACGGTGGCGTGATCTTTATTGACCTGCGCGACCGCGAAGGCTACGTGCAAGTGGTGTGCGACCCGGACCGCCCCGAGATGTTCAGGGGGGCCGAGGACACCCGCAACGAGTTCTGCGTGCAGGTCAAGGGCATCGTGCGTGCACGCCCCGCCGGCACCACCAACGACAAGCTCAAGAGCGGCCAGATTGAAGTGCTGTGCCACGAGCTGAATGTGCTCAACGCCGCGGTGACCCCTCCCTTCCAGGTGGATGACGACAACCTGTCCGAAAACGTGCGCCTGACCAACCGCGTGATGGACCTGCGCCGCCCGTGATGCAGCGTAACCTGATGCTGCGCTACAAGACCTCTATCCAGGTGCGCAACTTCCTGGACAAGCTGGGCTTTATCGACATCGAAACCCCATGCTGGGCAAGTCCACCCCGAAGGCGCGCGCGACTACCTGGTGCCTTCGCGCGTGCATGACGGCCAGTTCTTCGCGCTGCCCCAGTCGCCCCAGTTGTACAAGCAGATGCTGATGGTCTCGGGCTTTGACCGTTACTACCAGATCACCAAGTGCTTCCGCGACGAAGACCTGCGCGCTGACCGCCAGCCAGAATTTACCCAGATCGACTGCGAAACCTCGTTCCTGAACGAAGAAGAAATTCGCGCCATCTTCCAGCAGATGATCACCGAAGTGTTCAAGCAGCAGCTGAATGTGGATCTGGGCGAGTTCCCCATCATGACCTACCAGGATGCGGCCTTCCGCTTTGGTTCGGACAAGCCCGACCTGCGCGTCAAGCTGGAGTTCACCGAGCTGACCGATGTGATGGCCGACGTGGACTTCAAGGTGTTCTCTACCCCGCCACTACCAAGGGTGGCCGTGTGGTGGCCCTGCGCGTGCCCGGTGGTGCCCAGATTTCGCGCGGCGAGATCGACGGCTACACCGAGTTCGTGAAGATTTACGGCGCCAAGGGCCTGGCGTGGATCAAGGTTAACGAAGTGGCCAAGGGCCGCGACGGCCTGCAGTCGCCCATCGTGAAGAACCTGCACGATGCCGCGATTGCCGAAATCTTGAAGCGCACCGGCGCGCAAGATGGCGACCTGATTTTCTTTGGTGCCGACAAGGGCAAGATCGTCAACGACGCCATCGGCGCGCTGCGTCTGAAGATCGGCCACAGCGAATTCGGCAAGAAGAGCGGCCTGTTCGAGGACAAGTGGGCACCGCTGTGGGTGGTGGACTTCCCCATGTTCGAGCACGACGAGGAAGAAGACCGCTGGGTGGCCGTACACCACCCCTTCACCTCGCCCAAGGATGGCCACGAAGAACTCATGGCGACCGATCCCGGCAAGTGCATTGCCAAGGCCTACGACATGGTCTTGAACGGTTGGGAGTTGGGCGGTGGCTCGGTGCGTATCCACCGTGCTGACGTGCAGGCCAAGGTGTTTGAAGCGCTGAACATCACCCCCGAGCAGCAGCGCGTCAAGTTCGGCTATCTGCTGGACGCGCTGCAGTACGGCGCGCCTCCCACGGTGGTCTGGCCTTCGGTCTGGACCGTCTGATCACGCTGATGACCGGCTCGAGTCGATCCGCGACGTGATTGCCTTCCCCAAGACCCAGCGTGCGCAGGACCTGCTGACCCAGGCACCTTCGCCGGTCGACGAGAAGCAGTTGCGCGAGTTGCACATCCGCCTGCGCAACCCCGATGCGCTCAAGGCATCGTAAATCGATTGCTCTTGTATTCATAGCTTCTAACGCTTGATAGATAAGCGTTAGAAGCTAAAAAGACCAAAAGCCTTTGCGGCAACGCAAAGGCTTTTTTCGTGTCGTCGTCACGCTTTGGTGTGAAGATGAACGGTATGAATGCTCCGTGCCACGGCCTGTCTTACAAAATCCCCCAGTCGGTGCTGGTCGTGATTTACACCGCCACGGGGCAGGTGTTGTTGTTGCAACGCACCCAGGGTGACGGACTGGGTGGCATGTTTTGGCAGTCGGTGACGGGTAGCAAGGAGGTGCAGGACGAAGCGTGGCACCAAGCGGCTGCCCGCGAGGTGTGGGAGGAGACGGGTATTGATGTGCACGCACCGGGCTGCCAGCTGCAGGATTGGGAACTGGAGAACCGCTACCCGATCTATCCCCAATGGCTGCACCGCTACGCACCAGGGGTGTGCATGAACACCGAGCGGGTGTTTGGGCTTCGGGTGCCGTCCTACGTTGAAGTCACCTTGAATCCGCAAGAGCACACCGCATTTGCTTGGCATGCTTGGCGCGAAGCAGCAGATCGCTGTTATGCGCCTTCGAATGCCGAAGCCATTCTTCACTTGCCTGCTTTTCTTTCTGCATGACGTCTGAGCCACTGTTTCCACTTGCTGCCACAGCAACCACCGAGTCCGGGCTGATCGTGCCTGCGGATACGGGGATTTTGCGCGTCGCCACCTACAACATCCACAAAGGGGTGCAGGGCCTGGGGCCAACGCGGCGGCTAGAGATTCACAACCTGGGGCTGGCGGTGGAGCAGCTGGATGCAGACATTGTGTGTCTGCAAGAAGTGCGCAAGATGAACCGCCGCGAGGCCAACTATTTCGAGAACTGGCCACAGGTGGGGCAGGCCGAGTACCTGGCCCCGGAGGGCTATGAGGCCATCTACCACACCAACGCCTATACGCGCGATGGAGAGCATGGCAACGCGTTGCTCTCGCGCTGGCCGGTGCGTGACATCAAGCATCTGGATGTCTCTGACCACCGCTTTGAGCAGCGTGGTTTGCTCCATGCGGAGGTAATGTTTCAAGGCCGTTCGGTGCATACCGTGGTCGTGCACTTGGGGCTGATTGCGGGCAGCCGGGTGCGCCAAATTCAACAGTTGCACCAGTTCATCGAGCGCGAAGTGCCGCCCGGTGCACCGGTGGTGGTGGCGGGCGACTTTAACGATTGGGGCAATCACATCAAACGCATGCTGGCGGGTTTTGGCATGTATGAATACGATGGCGACAGCAGCACCCTCACCTACCCCTCGCGCCTGCCGTTGGCACAGCTGGACCATGTATACGTGCGTGGCCTGGAGCCGATGAGCTTGCAGGTGCCGCAAGGCCGTATTTGGTGGCGCATGTCGGACCACCTGCCGTTGATTGCAGAGTTCAAACTCTGAGCGGCAGCACAATCCCATAGCGTCTGTCGGCCCGCTGATTCACTGTTACCATGCCGCCCATGTTTCAAGATTTGGTTGCAGCTTCTGCCCAACAGCCCGCGGTGCAAGACCCGCAAGGCACCCCCGTCTCCGTCAAAATCCGCGAGCGGGTGCAGGCGGCTGGGCGTAGTTTTCACGCGAATGACAATATTGCGGAATTCATCGAGCCCGGTGAGCTAGAGCTCCTGCTCGACGAGGTGGAAAGCAAGATGCAGGGCGTGCTCGACAGCATGGTGATTGACACCGTGAACGACCACAACAGCCAGGCCACTGCACGCCGCGTTGCCAAGATGTACTTGAAGGAAGTGTTTGCGGGGCGCTACCACAAGCAGCCTGCGATCACCGAGTTCCCCAACGGCAAGAACCTCAATGAGCTGATGATTGTGGGCCCCATCACGGTGCGTTCAGCCTGCAGCCACCATCTGTGCCCGGTCATGGGCAAGGTGTGGATTGGGGTGATGCCCAACAAAAACACCAATGTGATTGGCCTGTCCAAATACGCGCGCTTGGTCGATTGGGTGCTGGGGCGCCCCCAGATTCAGGAGGAGGCCATCATTCAGCTGGCCGACCTGATCATGGAAAAAACCCGACCTGATGGCCTTGCAGTGGTCATGGAGTGCTCACATTTTTGCATGTCTTGGCGCGGCGTTCGTGAAAAAGACAGCAAGATGCTCAACTCTGTCATGCGGGGCGCCTTCCTCAAAGATCCCACGCTGCGCCGTGAGTTCCTGGCCTTGATCCCCGGGCGCAAGGCCGATTGAAGTTGTCTTCCCTTGCATCTCCAGGCTGCGCGTTGCGCAGCCTTTTTTGTGGCTGAGTTGCTGGCATGTCGCTCCAAGCATTTGCACTGATTGTGTTGGCAGGGCTGATCCACGCCGGGTGGAACATTGCCGCCAAAAAAGCCGGGGGCGATGCGCGCTTTGCCTTCTTTTCTTCGGCCTTGCTCATCGTTGTGTGGGCACCGCTGGCATGGTGGGTGGGTCATGACGTGGTGCCGCACTGGGGCTGGCAGCCGTGGGCCTTGGTGGCCGCCAGCGGGGTGTTGCACCTGTTTTATTACGTGATTTTGCTGCGTGGCTACCGCCATGCCGATCTGACGGTGGTGTACCCGCTGGCGCGTGGCAGTGGCCCGTTGATGAGCTCTTTGTTTGCGATTGCGGTGCTGGACGAAGCCATCTCCCAACTGGGTGTACTGGGCATTGTGGGCGTGGTGCTGGGGGTGTTTTTGATTGCGGGTGGCCCCGGGCTGTTTCTCCAGCGCCGTGACGCGGCGGCGCAGCAGCGCCTGTACCACGGCCTGCTGTATGGCGTGGTGACGGGCATCTTTATTGCGGGCTACACCGTGGTGGACGGCTACGGCGTGAAGGTGCTGCTGCTGTCGCCCATCCTGATCGACTACCTGGGCAGCTGTTTGCGCGTGCTGCTGCTGGCACCTGTGGTGTTGCGCAATCTGCCCGAGGCCCGTTCGCTGTGGACAGTGCAGTGGCGCTGGGCGCTGCTGGTGGCCGTGGTCAGCCCGATTGCCTATGTGCTGGTGCTGTTTGCCATGCAAAGCGCGCCGATTTCGCATGTGGCGCCGGCACGCGAGGTGTCCATGCTGTTTGCGGCGTTGATTGGTGGGCATTTGCTCAAAGAGGGTGACCGCATGGTGCGCATTGGCGGGGCCATCCTGATTGCGCTGGGTGTGACGGCCTTGGCTATCGGCTAAAGTGGGCGCCATGCAAAGCTTGAATGTGCGAAATGGTGGCCTTGCCGTTGCGTTGCTTGTGGGGGCCTTGTCGGCGGGCGCGGCGCCCGCGCCGTGGTTTTGGTGGGCCAGCAAGCTCGATGGGCAGCGCGTGTGCGCACAGTTCATGCCTGCGCAAGGGTGGCGCAAGGCCGAGGGGCCGTTTCACAATGCGCAGTGTCTGCCGGGGCGCGGGGTGCTACAGCCGCGCTGAAAAGCGGGCTGCCGCAGTCGCCGTGCGGCATTCCTCCAGCCCCGCTGCGCGCGTTGCATGCGGGGCTTTGTTTTTGGCGCACTGTGGCGTCGCCAGCAGGCACTGGTGATGCGGCGGGCGTGCACGCACAATCCAAGCTTGTTGTGTGTTGCAAAGAGATGATCCCATGCCTGCTGTAGATGCTTTGCTGGCTTTTTTTGGGGTGGCGGTGCTGTTGGCGCTCAGCCCCGGGCCCGATAACTTGTTTGTTCTGGTGCAGTCCGTGCAGCGTGGCTGGCGTGTGGGCATGTGCGTGGTGCTGGGGCTGTGTCTGGGCATTTTGGTGCACACCACAGCGGTGGCACTGGGGCTGGCGGCGGTGTTTGCGGCTTCCAGTGCGGCGTTCACGGTGCTGAAGTGGTGCGGCGCGGCCTATTTGGCATGGCTGGCGTGGGGCGCATTGCGGGCGCCGGCCAGCACCAGCGCAGCGCCGCAGGTTGCAGGCCAGCTGCCGCCGCTGCCGTGGCGCGAGGCGCTGCGTATGGTGGGCCGCGGGGTGGTGATGAATTTGACCAACCCCAAGGTGCTGATTTTCTTTCTGGCCTTTTGCCGCAGTTTGCCGACCCGGCGCGGGGCAGTGTGGCGCTGCAAATCATCTGCTTTGGCTGGGTGTTTGTGCTGGCAACCTTCTTGGTGTTTGGCGCGATTGCCTGTTTTCAGGGGCTTTGGCGGCCTGCTGCTGCGCTCTGCACGCGGGCAGTGGTGGCTGAATCGGCTGGCGGGCTGGTGTTTCTGGGGCTGGCCGTGCGGCTGGCTACGGTGCAGAAGTGATGATTTTTAAAAAAGAATAGCTTTTGGCGCACATAAACAAGGACTTCAGATGGTTAAGTATCTGAAGTCCTTGTTTTAAGCGCAAGGCGCTATGGTCTTTGCGGTGCCTAGTTTTTGTCTGACCAGTGCATGGCCGACAAATCGTTCACAAAAATCGGCATGTCTTTCCACAGGCCGCGCAGATTTTTGTTGGCAATCGTCACCCACTGGGGCTGGTACAAAAAGCCGTGCACGGCGTCATTGGCCAGCAGGCGCTGGGCCTCACCCAGCAAGCGTGCGCGGTCGGCGGGTTTGGGCGTGTGCTTGATCTTCTCAAACAGATCGCGGAACTCTTGCGAGTCATAAGCCCAGTAGTAATCGGGCTTGGCAAAGTTGCCCAGATCAAAAGGCTCGGCGTGGCTGATGATGGTCAGGTCGTACTGCTTGTTGCCGTAGGTGCCCGACAGCCACTGTGCCCATTCCACGTTCTGCAGCTTGACTTCAATGCCCACCTTGGCCAGCTGGGCTGCAATGATTTCGCCGCCCTGGCGCGCATACGGGGCCGGGGGCAGGGTCATCGTCAGCTTCAGCGGCAGTGGCACGCCCGCTTCTTTGAGCAAGGCCTTGGCTTTGTCGATGTTGTGCGGGTTGATGCCGGTGGTGTCCACATAGCCAAACGCGCCGGGCACGTAGTGGCTGCCAATGGGCACGCCATAGCCCTCGGCAGCGCCTTCGATGATGGCCTTGCGGTCAATGGCAGCCGCGATGGCCTTGCGCACACGCACATCGTTCAACGGTTTCTTGCCGTTGTTGATGGCCAAAATGGTTTTGGCGCGTGAGCCGCTGATGATGACTTGAAAGCGCGGGTTCTTCTCAAACTGCGGCACGCTGCGCGGTGTGGCGCGCGGGAAGGCATCCACATCGCCGGCCAGCAAGGCGGTCACCTGGGCGGCTGCGTCGGGAATGAAGCGGAACGTTGCGCGCTTGATGCGGATCTTGCCTGCATCGCGGTACTGCGGCCATGCCACGAGGGTGACGGACGCGCCCTTTTGCCATTGCGCCAGCTTGTACGGGCCGGTGCCAACCGGTTTGCTGGTGTTGGTGGCAGCGCTCTTGGGCTCGACGATGATGGAGGTGCCCTGGCCCAGCACGAACAAGAAGTCCGGGTCGATGTCTTCGGTGATCAGCTCGACGGTGTAGTCGTCAATCACCCGCACCGACAAATTGGCAAATGTGCGCTTGTCTTTGTTGGTGCTTTTGTCACCGCCCGCACGCTCGAACGAAAACTTCACGGTGTGCGCATTGAAGGGCTCACCGTTTTGGAATTGCACGCCCTTGCGCAGGCGCAGGGTGTAGGTTTTGAGGTCGCTGGAGACTTCCCAGCTCTCGGCCAGCAGGGGGGAGACGCTGCCATCCGGGTTGATCTTGGTGAGCGTCTCAAAGATGTTGTATTGCGTGATCTCCGAAATCGAGGAGGCGGCGCTGGCCGTGGGGTCCAGCATCGGAGGCTCCAGCGTCAAGGCCAGTGTCACCGTGTCTTTTTTGGCTGGCTGCGCAAACGTTGGCAAGGGCACCAGCGTGGTCAAGCCTGCAAAGGCGCCAGATGCCAGCAAGCTGCGGCGATGGATCATGATGGGCGGTCTCCGGAATGTCTCAATGAATCGGTCAAATAGCAAACAGGCCTGCAGTGCTGTCTCGCACCGTCAGGCCGCAGACCGCTTTTTACACCAAGTTAGAGCTGGCTTTCTCGCGCAGCTGGCGCAGTGCCCGCGCACGGCCCGGGGCAATCTGGGGCACGGCATTCAGCAGCTTTTGCGTGTAGGGGTGCTGGGCATGGTTAAACAGCTGTTTGGGGCTGCCACGTTCCACCACGCTGCCCTGCTGCATGACGATGACTTCCTCACACAAATGATTGACCACGGCCAGGTCGTGGCTGATGAGCAAATACGTCATGCCAAAGCGTTGTTGCAAGTCCAGCAGCAGGTTAAGCACCTGGGCTTGCACCGAGACGTCCAGCGCACTGACCGGTTCATCGGCCACGATGAGCTGGGGGTGGGTGATCAAGGCACGGGCAATCGCAATACGCTGGCGTTGGCCGCCCGAAAAC
>NZ_CADEPJ010000038.1 GCF_902829245.1 Comamonas jiangduensis
TTGCGGCATTTAGCGTTGGCGCGACAGGCGCGGGTCCATCACATCGCGCAGGCCGTCGCCCAGCAGATTCAGCCCCAACACAGACAAGGCAATGGCTACGCCGGGAAATACGGCCAGCAGCGGTGCTTGGAACATCAGGGTCTGGGCATCGCTGAGCATGCGCCCCCACGACGGTTGTGGCGGCTGGGTGCCCAGTCCCAGATAAGAGAGGGCAGCTTCCGCCAGAATGGCCAGCGCAAACTGGATGGTGGCTTGTACGGTGAGTACGCCCAAAATATTCGGCAGCACGTGCTGCAGTGTGATGCTGAAGCGGTTTTTGCCGCAAGCGCGTGCAGCCATGATGTACTCGCGCGCCCACACTGCATTGGCCGAGGCACGGGTAATGCGCGCAAAGGTGGGAATGTTGAAGATACCAATTGCGATGATGGCGTTGACCATGCTGGGGCCAAACACGGCGGTCATCATGATGGCCGACAAAATGGCCGGAAAGGCAAAGGTGAAGTCCGACATGCGCATGATGACTTCCTCCACCCAGCCGCGCAGGGCAGAGGCCAGCAAGCCCAAGCTAACGCCAAACACCACCCCGATACCCACCGCAATCACGCCCACGGCAATGGAGCTGCGTGCCCCACCATGATTTGTGAGAGCACATCGCGGCCAAAAGCATCGGTGCCCATCCAGAACTGGGGGCTGGGTGGTAGTAGCTTGGCCTCCATATTCATGGCATAGGGGCTCCAGGGCGTCCAGATAAAAGACAGCAGCGCACCCACGAGCAAGGCCAGGGTGAGGATGCCGCCAATCACAAAACTGGGGTGGCGCAGCCCGCGCTGCAACAAGGTGCGGGGCTGGTTCATAGGTCGCTGGCTTTCACGCGGGGGTCAATGGCGGCATACAGCACATCCACCACAAAGTTTACAAAGATCACCATGGCTGCCAGCAGCATCACGCAATTGCGCACCACAATCAGGTCGCGGTTGGCAATCGACTGAAAGATCAAGCGGCCCAAGCCGGGCAGGTAAAACACGTTTTCCACCACGATGGTGCCCGCCAGCAAATTGGCAAACTGCAGGCCCATGACGGTGATGACAGGAATCAGGGCATTGCGCAGCACATGGCCCCACAGCACCGCGCGCTGGCTCAAACCCTTGGCACGGGCGGTGCGCACAAAGTCTTCGCGCAGCACCTCCAGCACGGCAGAGCGGGTGATGCGCGCCAAAATGGCAGCCTGCACCACCGCCAAAGCAATGGCCGGCAGCAGCAGGGCTTGGAGCGCGGGCCAGAAACCGCCGCCCATCTCGGAGCTCCAGCCTGGGAAGCCGCCAGCCGAAAACCATTGCAGCTTCACCGAAAACAGCAGGATCAACAGGATGGCAAACCAGAAGTTGGGAATGGCAATGCCCAGCTGGGCCAGGCCCATGATACCGATGTCGCCCAGCTTGTTGTGTCGTGACGCGGCGTATACCCCGGCCAGCAAGGCCAGCACCGTGGTGATGACCATGGCCAGCACTGCCAGCGGCAGTGTCAGTGCCAAGCGCTCTTGCACCAATTCCCACACGGGTGAGCCGTAGGCATAGCTGTTGCCGAGATTCCCAGTGAAAAAACCGGCCATCCATTCCATGTAGCGCTGCAGTGCAGGCTGGTTCAGCCCCAGTTGCTCGGCCATGGCGGCCACTGCCTCGGGGTCGGCATCCGGCCCCATCAGCACCTGCGCGGCATTGCCCGGCAAAATTTCCAGCACCGCGAACACTACGGCAGAAGCTCCCAGCAGGGTGGCAATCAGCGTGAGCAGTCGTTGGAGGAGAAAAACACTCATGGAAACAAAGCGGTCAAGGGGAAGCGGGCACAGAGCATAGCGGCAAATCCCACAGTACAAAGCATGGAAGTGTGCGCCAGATATCCAGTAGACGATGCGGGGCACGATAATTGCACCTATGTCCCCTGTGTTGAACACCTATGACCGTGCGGCCACCGTTGGCGCGGCCTTGTGCCAAGGAGGCGTGTAATGGCGCTAATGATCACGGATGAATGCATCAATTGTGATGTATGCGAGCCAGAGTGTCCCAATGACGCCATTTACATGGGGGAGCTGATCTATGAGATCGACCCCCACAAATGTACCGAATGCGTCGGTCACTTTGAGGAGCCTCAGTGCATGCAGGTGTGCCCGGTCTCGTGCATTCCTGTAAACCCCGAGTTTGTGGAAAGTCGAGAGACTTTGCTGCAAAAGTTTGAGCGCTTGCAGGCGCAAGCGGCCCAAAGCTAAAACTTTCAAATATTAATCAAATTGGCTGCTAGCGCTTATCCAGTAAGCGCCAGTAGCTATTTTTTTATTCTTCGATTGCAGGGCCGGAGGCTTCTGTCGGTGGCGCTGGCTTGCGCGCTGGTTTGGGGCGAGGCGGCTTGTTGGTATTGATTTGTACCGTGGCCTTGTCCATGTCGCCTGCCACCAGTAATGGCCAGGCCTTCAAGCTGCGATCAATCTGCTCTTGGATGGCATTCCACTGATCTTGGGGTGGTTTTTTAAGTACCCAGCCCGAGACCTCCCCTTTTTGCCCGGGGTGGCCAATACCGACGCGCAAACGCCAGTACTCGGGGCTGCCCAGCTGGGCGTGGATATCGCGCAAACCGTTGTGGCCGCCATGACTGCCGCCCTTTTTGAGCTTGATTTGGCCGGGTTCGAAATCCAGCTCATCATGAACCACCAGCACTTCTTCGGGCTTGATCTTGAAAAAACGTGCCAAAGCACCGACGGATTTGCCCGACAGATTCATGAATGTTTGGGGCTGCAGCAACCACACCGTATTGCCTTGCACATTGGCGCGTGCGACCAAACCCCAGTAGCTGCGCTCGGGCTGCAGCTGTACTTTGAGCTCACGGGCCAAGCCATCAATCCACCAAAAGCCGGCGTTGTGGCGTGTGTCTTCGTATTCCGGGCCGGGATTGCCCAAGCCCACAAACAGTTTGATCATGTGAGGATTATCCAATCAGGACGAGAGACGTCGTATCACCCAGCAAAACAAATGGCCCACGATGTGGGCCATTTGTTTTGCTCACAGCCTTTGCAAGCTGTGAGTGACAGAAAGAGAAAAATTACTTCTTCTTCTTCTTGTCTGTAGGCGCAGCAGCCACAGGTGCAGCAACCGCAGCTTCAGGCAACTTCACAGCCACCAGCGCAGGGTTCTTGTTAGCGCCGCGAGCAATGATCTTCACGCCAGCAGGCGCCTTCACAGTTTGCAGACCGGGGATGATCTTGGAAGTCAGCTTGGACAGGTCCACAGCGATGAACTCGGGAGTCTTGGCAGGAGTTGCCAGCACGGAAACTTCTGTGACCAGAGGTGTCACAGTGCCGTTCTCGGACACCACAGCAGGCGACTTGTCAGCGTTTTCATAACGCAGAGCAACCTTGGATTCCACCTTGGTGTTCTCGTCCACGCGTTGGAAGTCAACGTGCAGAACCAGAGGACGGAAGGGGTGGAACTGCACATCGCGCAGAACAACCTTGGTGGACTTGCCGTCAACTTCCAGATCCAGGATCGAAGTGTGGAATTCTTCCTTCTTCAGCGCGTGGAACAGGTTGTTGTGGTTGATTTCAATTTTCTGGGCTTCTTGGCCAGCACCGAAAACGATACCAGGTGTGTTGCCGGAAATACGCAGGCGGCGGCTCGCACCCGTACCTTGCAGATTGCGCGATGTTGCGACGATTTGCATAACTAACTCCAATATGAGTGGACCGCGACCAGTCCCACTCGGTTGATAACCAAGGCACAAGCCTTGGATGAAACTCCGGAAAACGCAAGCCTCCCGAAGGAGGCTGATGCGGTTTCCCGAAGGAAAATTTAGTCTTGGAACAAACTGCTGACCGAGTCACCGTTTTGAATGCGGTTCATGGTTTCAGCAAACAAAGGTGCCACAGACAGTTGGCGAATCTTGCCGCACGCTTGGGCAGCAGGACTCAGAGGAATGGTATTGGTCACCACAACTTCGTCCAAAGCGCTGCCTTCAGAAATGCGCTGGATGGCCGGGCCAGAGAAGATGGGGTGTGTGCAGTAGGCATACACATTCTTCGCGCCGCGCTGCTTAAGCACTTCAGCGGCCTTCACCAGTGTGCCGGCAGTGTCGATCATGTCATCCATGATCACGCAGTTGCGACCATCGATGTCACCAATCACGTGCATCACTTCAGAGACGTTGGCCTTGGGGCGGCGCTTGTCGATGATGGCCAGATCACAACCCAGTTGCTTGGCCAGTGCACGCGCACGCACCACGCCACCCACGTCAGGAGAAACGACGATCAGGTCTTCGTACTTCTTCTGGTTCAGGTCGCCCAGCAACACGGGGGATGCGTAGATGTTGTCCACGGGAATGTCAAAGAACCCCTGAATTTGGTCAGCGTGCAAATCCATGGTCAGCACGCGATTCACACCAGCGGCTTGCAGCATGTTGGCTACCAGCTTGGCAGTAATTGCCACGCGGGTGGAGCGCACACGGCGGTCTTGACGGGCATAACCAAAGTAGGGAATCACTGCGCAGATGCTTTGGGCGGACGCGCGCTTCAAAGCATCCACCATCACCAACAACTCCATCAGGTTGTCATTGGTAGGGGCGCAAGTAGGTTGCACCACAAACACATCGCGGGTGCGAACGTTTTGCTTGATTTCTACGGTCACTTCACCGTCAGAGAAACGGCCAACATCTGCAGCGCCCAAAGACGCGCCAAGGTGTTTGGCGATTTCTTCGGCCATGCTGCGATTGGCATTGCCCGTAAAAACCACGAATTCAGAATTGTTGGATTGCATGAGCTTCCCAGTATTGGGCGGAGCAGACCGCGTGAAAGCTGCGTTGATTTTCTTGCTTTAGCCTTCTCTTTCTCCTTTGAGTCATTCCAACCCTTTGATCGCTGCGGATGTGGTGCAGTGGCAGGCCAGCCATGGCCGTAACCATCTGCCTTGGCAGCAAACCCGTGATCCTTACCGCGTGTGGCTGTCTGAAATCATGCTGCAGCAAACCCAGGTCACTACCGTCTTGGGTTATTACGAGCGGTTTTTGCAGCAGTTCCCGGATGTGGCCAGTTTGGCTGCCGCCCCTGAGGATGATGTGATGGCGCTGTGGAGCGGGCTGGGTTATTACAGCCGCGCGCGCAATCTGCACCGATGTGCCAAGGCGGTGGTGGCCGAGCATGGGGGCGCTTTTCCGCGCACGGCTGCGGTGCTGGCTACGTTGCCGGGCATTGGCCGTTCTACGGCTGCAGCCATTGCATCGTTTTGCTTTGGGGAGCGCGCAGCCATTTTGGATGCCAACGTCAAACGTGTGCTCACACGGGTGCTGGCGTATGGGGAAGACCTCTCCAGCAGCCGCCATGAAAAAGCCTTGTGGGTGTTGGCAGAGGATTTGCTGCCCGCCCAGGATCTGCACAACACCATGCCGCGCTACACCCAGGGTCTGATGGACTTGGGTGCCACGGTGTGCTTGCCGCGCAACCCTTCGTGCTTGGTGTGCCCTTTGCAGCCCAAGTGCCAAGCGGCGCAGCAAGGCAATGCAGCCAGCTATCCGGTCAAAACGCGCAAAACCAAACGCAGCACACAAGCGTGGTGGTTGCTTGTGCTGCGCGATGCAGCAGGCCATGTGTGCTTGCAGCGGCGCCCATCCACAGGGGGGGACACCGGTATTTGGGCTGGGCTTTTTAGCCCACCGGTATATGCCAGTGCACAGGCGCTGGAGGATGGTTGGGCTGCGCTGGGCCTGGCTGCCACGGCGCGCCAGGATTGGCCTGCACAGCTGCATGTGCTGACGCACCGCGATTTGTTCTTACACCCTGTCGTGGTGGATGTGGCAGGGACGCAGCCTGCGCTGTGCCAAGCTGTGCAGGGCTGGAGCTGGCAGTCTGGCGCAGACTGGCCGCAGCTGGGGTTGCCTGCCCCGGTGCGTAAATTGCTGGAGGCTTTATAAAAGAGAGCTGGCAGCGCTCATATCTATTGATTTTAGATATAAAAATATCTGAAACCTATACAAATCAAGCGCTACCAGCCTCTTTTTAATATTTTAGTGGGATGGTGTCTGTGCCAGTGCGCGGCTGTCCATCTCGCGGTGGCGGCACAACGTGGACCACTGGGCCTGGTAGCGCAGCGCCAGTTGCTCCACCAGATACACCGAGCGGTGCTGCCCGCCCGTGCAGCCTACGGCGACAGTGACATAGCTGCGGTGGTTGGCATTGAGCACGGGCAGCCAGTGGTCGAGAAACTGCGCAATATGCGTTTGCATGGCACCCACATCAGGCTGCTGGCGCAAAAAGTGCTGTACGGGCTCGTCTTTGCCGCTCAGGGGGCGCAGTTCGGCGTCGTAATACGGGTTGGGCAGCATGCGCACATCAAACACATAGTCCGCATCGACAGGAATGCCGTGTTTGAAACCAAAGGACTGGAACACCAGCGTCATCTGGTTGGTGGGCGCTTTGAGCAGGGCTTTGATATAGCTTTGCAACTGTGCGCCGCGGATGTTGCTGGTGTCGATGACATGGGCGTACTCGCGAATGTCGCCCAGCAACTCGCGCTCGCGCTCGATGATTTGCACCAGGTCTTGACGCCCGTCCGGGCCTTCGGACTGCGACAAGGGGTGACGGCGGCGCGTTTCGGAAAAGCGGCGCACCAAGGTAGCGGTGGAGGCATCCAGAAACACCACATGCATGTGCAGCCCCGAGGCTTTGAGGCGCTGCAGCTTCTCCAGCTCGCGCGGCAAATTGGGCAAGCTGGTGGCGCTGCGCGCGTCAATCGCAATCGCCACGCGCTTGCCGTGGTGGGCGTGCTGCAGGCGCACAAAGTCTTCCAGCAGCTCGGCCGGCAGGTTGTCCACGCAGTAGTAACCGGCGTCTTCCAGGGCGTGCAAAGCCACGGATTCGTCCGAGCCTGACATTCCCGTAATCAGCACAATTTCTAAATCTGTCATGGCTTGGCGTGGCTCCATCAAGGCGTGTTGGGGGCGTGCAGCATCTCGCGTGCATGCGCCATGGTGGTGTCAGAGATTTTTTCGCCCCCCAGCATGCGGGCAATTTCTCGTTCGCGCTGGGCGGTGTCGGTGGGAGTGACGGTGCTGCTGGTGCCCGCTTTGTCCCGTTTTTTGGCGACCACGTAATGGTGGTCGGCGCATGCGGCCACCTGCGGCAAGTGGGTGACCGCCAATACCTGGCGGTCTTTACCCAAGGCGCGCATGAGCTAGCCCACGGTTTCGGCCACGGCACCACCGACGCCGAAATCTACCACGTCAAAAATCAAAGGACCAGCAAGGCCCAGTTCACTGGTGGTTACGGCAATTGCCAGCGACAGGCGCGAGAGTTCACCGCCAGAGGCTACTTTGCCAATCGGCTTGGGCGTGGCGCCCGGGTGGCCCGCCACCAGGAACTGCACGCTGTCCATGCCGTGGGGGCTGGGTTCTGCCAGCTTGTCCAGCTGCACTTCAAAGCGGCCGCCTTGCATGCCCAGGCCTTGCATGGCCTGCGTGATGGCACGCGAGAGTTTGGGGGCCGCCTTGGCACGTTGCAGTGACAGCTCCCGCGCAGCGGCTTGGTAGGCGTCGCTGGCTTGTTGCTCGGCTTTGCGCAGACGGCCAATGTCTACCACGGCGTCCAGCTGGCGCAGCTCTTCAC
>NZ_CADEPJ010000039.1 GCF_902829245.1 Comamonas jiangduensis
AAAAGAGGAACTGTGGCTCGCGGGTGGTGGCAAAGCCCCCCCGGGGCCACCACAATCGATGTGGGGGGGGTCTGGGCGGTTAAAAAAGCGGGTTGCGTGGAGGGAGGAGGGGGGGGGACAGGTGTGTCCCCGCCAATCAAGCGCACAGGAGATTGCGGACAAGTTAGGGGTATGCCGAGGAACCTTGTACAACTGGAAAAATCAGTTGCTTGGCCCTTGCGCCCCCGCCTCGATGAAACACAGTCCAAAGCGATCGCCAGTGTTGGATGCAGCAGCGCTCAGGTGCCAAGTTGAATCATTGCGCCAGGATGTTCGGCGGCTGAAGATAGAGCGTGAACTTCTCAAGCAGGCCCATGAAATCTTAAAAAATGGGGCTGACATTGATCTGCATAGGCTGGCAAACAAAGATAAGGCTGTGCTGGTTGAAGCGCTGCACGGGCAGTATGAATTGCCAGAACTGCTTTGCCATGTTGGCCTTGCTAGAAGCTCGTATTTTTACCATCGTGCCCGGCTGAAGCTGGCTGACAAATACTTGGATGTACGCCGAAGCATCACCGATATCTTCGACAGCAACTACCGTTGCTATGGATATCGCCGAGTCCAGGCATCCCTGCTCAAGGAGTGCACGGGCATCTCAGAGAAGGTGGTTCGTCGGCTAATGAAGCAGGAGGGGTTGATCGTGGTCAAGCCCAAACGCCGCAGATATAACTCATACCTTGGAGAGATAGGCGCTGCCCCGCAAAACCTCATCAATCAAGACTTCCATGCTGCTGCGCCGAATGAGAAGTGGCTCACCGACATTACTGAATTCCAGATTCCCGCGGGCAAGATTTACCTGTCGCCAGTGATTGATTGTTTCGATGGGATGGTGGTGAGCTGGTCCATTGGGACTCATCCCAACGCCAATCTCGTCAACACAATGCTGGATGCAGCCATTGATGCTGTTCAAGGCAGTGAGAGCCGCCCTATGATTCATTCTGATCGTGGAGCTCACTACCGCTGGCCGGGCTGGCTCTCGCGGGTGCACGATGCAAAGTTGGTTCGTTCAATGTCCCGCAAAGGGTGCTCACCGGACAACGCAGCATGCGAAGGCTTCTTTGGCAGACTGAAGATTGAGCTGTTCTATCCGGGTAACTGGCAATCAACGACGATTGAGCAGTTCATTGAAGCCGTAGATACCTACATCCGTTGGTACAACGAAAAACGTATCAAGGTATCTCTGGGGCGTTTGAGCCCTGTGCAATACCGGCAAAAACTTGGTCTAGCCGCATAAAACCAGTCCAAGTTTTTATCCGCATCCCCAGTGGGTCACTTCTGGATGGAAATCAACAGGGGGGCTAATCCAAGAAAATCAAGGGGCACTGCTTGAGTTACATAGAGCCATTCCCGTGCCTACCAGAGACGTTCCTCTTGCTGAAATTCTTGAATTCAAAAGGCGTCGCGCTGATGAGTTATTGCTGCTAAGGACGCATTTAGATTCTTTCGTTGGAGAAATTCAACGGGCAGAAGATAAGCCTGCAGCATTGGAGAAGCTGATAGAGGAGATTGACTCGGCATGCTCAGACCTTCTCAAAGTTGGTAAGGAATGGCAGTTCCCTGTTTACCTATCCAATCTGAAAGCATCTTTCAGTCTCAGTCCTACTAAGTTCTTGCCAGCCGTCATGGGGGGATGGAAGTTGGCGGAGCCTTATGGTCTCACCGCAGCCTCGGCTGTAGCTACAGCGTCTGGGCTGGCTAGCACAATAGAAGTTAAAGGGGACTTTGGATTCCGCTCGGTCAAGCGTCCCGTGAGTCCATACCGCTACGCCTTCCATGCTCACGAAGAGCTCCGGTAGGTGAGACACAAGGGTGTGCCACAAGCCCTTGTTTTGATCTACGATCTAGGGCTGTTGCAGGGGCTGCCATAAGGGCACAAAAGTGTGTGCCACTTCCCATCATTCGCTCCATCGTTTCCCTAACTTGCGGACTGCACGGCAGCCTGAATTTTCACTAGTTCTGCCGAAACTGCTGTCAGCTCCACAGCAACATATTGGCGGTTGAGTGTGTCTGACCTGGGCGGTGTGTGGTTGAGGATTCGACGCAGCACGGAATCCGGTATGCCTTGAGCCTTACCGACAGAAGCATGCAGTTTGCGAAGATCGTGAAGCATGAACTTCGGCGCTCCTGCGCGTATTGCCATCTCGGCAAGGTGCTCCACGCTGACCCCTTTGAAAAGCGTTTGTGGCGCTGCTAGACCCTTACAGCGGCGGCGCAAGATGGCATCCATCAGTGGCGTTATGGGAAGCCTATGAGGCTTGCCGTTCTTGGTCATCGGTATGGTGATCAGCCCTTTCTCGAAATCGACCTGCTCACGCGTTAGTCCTGCGCATTCACTACGCCGTAGGCCGGTATACAGCAGCAGCATCAAGCAATCCCTCTGAGGCTCAGGCAAGGTATCCACTGCACTTTTCCATGCAGGTAGGTCGCTGACCTCTAGCGTTCTTGGTCTGGGCTTTGCACGTTCGGGCATCAAGCCTGCGGCGGCCAGCTTGGTGAAGGGGGTAGCCAACTCCAAGCCATGCACAGCATTTGTATATTTGATAAGCGCACCTATCACGCCACGACCGAACTCAACCAGCGCAGCGCCTTTTGTTTGTGCGAACTGGTGGCAGTGTTCAGCAAAGCTGGGGTGGCGCAGGTCGTCCACAGGCCGGTGTAGCCATTCGGCAAAGTGCGTGCGGAAGAACGAGTCGTAGCGCTTACGGCTTGCCTCCTTGAGTTTCTTGGCATCACAGTAAGCGGGTAGCAGCTCTGCAAGCGTAGGAAGTGCTTTGAACGCTTTTTCAGGACGCTCTGGCAATACACCACGTCGGCACTCTCTTAATAGAGCCATGGCCCGATCTCGGGCTTCCTCAACGCTTATCAGGGGCCAGCGTCCCAAGGTGCATCGGAACTGCTTACCCCGCACGCTAGTAGCAACTTGAAAGGTCTTGGTGCGTGCGCCAACCTTCACACAGAACCCGCACAGCACTCGGTCACGCAGGATTACCCCGGGCCGCAATCCGTCCCTCACCAGCAGAGATTCGCTGATCATTACAATCGGCATAGATTTCAGTGACAAAACTGGCACAAAACTCTGCAAAAACAGAGCGTCCACGTCACATCTCTTCAAAAGAACCAGATTCGCTGCAATGCGGATCGGGCACTTCCGCCACCCGGGTGTGGTGCTCGATAGTGCATTGATACCAAAGGAAATTCCATGAGCCTCAAGTGCGGCATCGTGGGCCTGCCCAACGTGGGCAAGTCCACCCTCTTTAACGCCCTGACCAAAGCCGGCATCGCTGCTGAAAATTACCCCTTCTGCACGATTGAGCCCAACACTGGTGTGGTGGAGGTGCCCGATCCGCATTGCAGCGAATC
>NZ_CADEPJ010000040.1 GCF_902829245.1 Comamonas jiangduensis
TATTAACAGTGAGCATCAACTTGATAATTTGGGTGAGTGTAAAACTGAAACTACAAACTACCAGTTGTTCAAGGCAATTGAAACACTTGCAGAGTGGATTGGTAGAGTACCACATTTTTTTCCTTTTAACTTAGCTAGGAAAAAAACAAAGTATAGGTATGAACTAACATTTTACCAAGATGCTTTTTTCACCTGTATTTCTGAAGTGAGCTTAATGATGAGTGGTGATGACGATGCAGCACCGGACTTCTATACGAAGAGAAGTCCGATTTATGAAATCGTTGTTAACAGGGTAAAGGAGTGGTTACTTGCTCTGCAGAAAAGCAATGTTGATGTTTTTAATTTGATATTTGGAATTGAGCCTAGTGTCTACAGAATTCAATCTGATGAAGATAAAAAAATAATACAACAGGCTATTAACGATCTGTCTGCCTATCTACGTAAACTTTGGATGCTTAAAGGAAATAGGGAGAAGGTTCATTCTTACCGAAAGAATGCAACAGAGGTAAGTCGACAAATTATAAATGTTGCTAAACAAGGGGTTTGTAATACTTCAAAAATTTTATTATGTCGTTTGGATTCTGGGTACAGATACAGAGTTCCAGACAGGCGTGGTAAGTTCTCTTCAAAAGAAGACTATGAAATAAGATTTAAAAGAGTCAGTGCAATGCGCGATGAAATGTTGAAAATTCTTAGAAAGATGTTTGGCAAAGAACTGATTTTTTTCTTCTGGAAAATAGAATGTGCTCCCATTAAGGGATTGCACATTCATTGGTTTATTGGTTTGAATGGATCAAAACATCAAGATCGAATTAACGTTCCTCGAAGAATTGCGGATAAATGGAATGAGTGCTTTGAAAAAGATGATTTCTATACACACAACCTTAGTAGTCATCAAAGGCATGAAGATGCCATATTGCGAGTAATCGATTACAGAGATCCACTACTGGGCCGAATTCTTGGTGGATATGCAGATTATCTTTCTAAGATTGATTATTTGGGCAAACTTAGAACTCCTGGGAACATGCGTACCTTTGGAGGGACAAAACTCAAGAAGACTCAGAAATCTAAAAGAGGTCCTAAGCGCAGTAAGCAGATGCACCATTTTGATGCACTGGAGGTAAGGCGTCCGCTGCAAGAGTTAAGCATGGAAATGGGCTGGCAGGAGTACAAAGGATGATTCTGCGTCCCTATCCATTACATTGCTTACAGGGCATCGGCAGTGACTTTGCTCGGTGTATAACAGATACGTTGCAAACAAAAGAGGCTTTGGTAGGGCCGATCGTGTTGTCAGCGATGTCTGCCGCTGTTCATGGTTCATTGGATATCAATACACCAATGCACAGACTGATGCCTGCTAGCCTTTACACGACAGTTGTAGCTGGATCAGGGCTTGGTAAAACAGCGACTACTAACTACGCCTACCATGGGTTTCGAGAGTTTGAGGCTAAATGCGTTGGGAGTATTTCTCCCAAGGATGGTTTTGTTGCAAGTAAGGGGCACCCCTACCGTATAGATGATGCTTCGGAGGCTGGACTTGTCACTCTCTTTGGTTGTGGAGCTAAGGCCATAGCCCTGGTTCTGGATGAAGGTGGATTACTGGCTGAGCATTTAGACCTGCTGCGGCTATGCAAGAAGTTCGACGGTGATGATCTACGCTTCATACGAAAGCACGAGATCATCCAGGTACGTGATACGCGAACCACCTTTTGTATGACGATCCAGGATGCTGTTTTTGAGGGCCTACGCAAAGGCAAGCAAGGTCCGATACTAGTGCCTTCTGGTTTTATGCCAAGAATGTTGCTGTCGTATGCGACAGACTCACTTGACTACTACGGCCATAGCTTAGGCGCCAGGCAAAAACTCAATCCCAACCTGCATCCATTTCACGATCGAGTGAGAGAGTTGATGGATGACTACCGTGACATTTTGGAGACCGGTGGGCAAAGGCGCCAGATTCGTTTGTCTTCCGAGGCGGAGCATCTGTGGTCACAAGAGAGCAGTGCTTGGAAAGCTTTGCCTAGTGCTGACGAGACCTGGATAGGTATGGATCCATTTGTTCAGCGTGCTGGTGAGCATGCTTTGCGTATTGCTGCAGTCTTGCAATGGTTTACAGATCCAAAAGAGGAGATTAGGTTGGACTGCATGCAATCAGCCTGGACCTTGGTGGATTGGCATCTTGATCAGGCATTAATGGGGTTTGGGGCACCTTCAGAAGATGCTTTGCAGATCCGCTTGGGCAATGAACTGTATGCTTACCTGCTGCGAAAGTGTAGGGTGAATGGTCAAGGGGCATTCATGAGGGTGGATTTGCTCCGCAAAGGTCCTGCCAACTTGCGAAAGGCTGCTGACTTGGATCTTGCGATTGATCAACTGTTCCTTGAGAACAAACTGGTGCCTGCTGTGCCAGGAACGCGCAAGCAGTTGATCTTGAACATTACGCCGAACTTTGTGCCGGGCATGTTGCCAAATGCACTAGGGTCAGCCAAGAAGATGGCGGACTTTCTAACGAGGCTGAAGCCTTATGTTCATTGACAGCAGTTGCAGCCTCCGAAGGTCTAAGAGCTTTCGGTGGTTTCTTCCTTTTTGTCGAGCAGTGCAAGAAACCTTTTCTCAAACACAGGGTCACTTTTTTGCCACTCTCGAAATTTTCGTTCCAAGCTATCAGCTACCAAATCATGACCGTAAGTCACTTTCCTTTTTGTCTTGGGATGCGGCTTGTGCAGTTGATGTGCTTGGTAATCATCCAAAATCGCGGCCAGCTCATCTTCGAGCCTTCAAAAAAGGCTTTTTTGCTCTGGAAGCGTTGCTCCCTCTGGGATTCGAGAAATTCTGAGAATTTTTCTTTGAGCAAGTCTTCCCCGATAGCTTTGGCACCACCGCCTTTGGCGGCTCTAGCCTGTCGAATGATGGGGTCTTCAGGGACAGTCTGCGGAAACTCCAGCATGGGATGCATGCGGTAGCAATGCAATTGCAATGCAAAGAAGTGGGGCACGACTTGATCCAAGAAACACCTGTTGCTTATGTTCTTAGGGAGCAAGAGGGTATTGATGTACGTAGCCTCATCCACGTCTGATGAAAGGGCTGAACGTTTGACACCACCAGCACGACTGGATTTTTCTTTTGTTTCTATGTTTCGAACAGTAGCAAGCAAATCTATGTAGACCATTGCGAGCGGATCCGAGTGAAGTGGAGCACAAGCTAGGACTTGCTTTGCCTTGAGCTGAAGCTGCAATGACGGGTTGTATTTTTGCATCCAAAGGTTGCATAGCTTCTTGCTGTGATTCGTTTCAGCTTTACGGGCTAGGTCGGCAGCAAGCATCCAGATCGCTTTCAACTTGCCTTGTAGTGAACCTGGGTTGTCGTACATAGCTAAAGCTATGAGCACGCCTCTTGGGTTAATGGCTATGCGTGCAGCTTCTTTTTCTTTTTCTTTTTTTTCTTCTTCTGTCATGTCGGTAAACGGTGCGGAGCTGGGGTGGAAGTCGTATAGCACATCTCAGATGGCGAAAAGGTGATCCATGTGAAATGACTACTCAAGCTCTTTCCAAAGAAATCTAACCAAAGCCAATGCTAAATGGCATACCAGATGGCATGCCGGCGATGTCGAAAAACAAAAAAGCCAAGTGAAATCAATCACTTGGCTTTCATATTTGGCGGAGGCTGTGTCAAATTGTGTTGCTGCAGCTAGCGCCATCTGCCGGGTGCATGTGGCACCTGTCCTCCAAAAGCTCTGAGGAGCAGAGAACTATCTAAGAACAGAGTGCGATTCAAAGTACGATAGTGCCCTCATAGCGTTGCTTGACACGATGTTTTTTTCGAATTGGCAAAGAAGTTCAAGCATTGTTTTTTTTCCGGGTATAGGTCCGGGTACGACTGTAATTTATCTGGGGAATTTATGAATAAAAACAAATGCTTGGATTCTTACTTCTTGTTTAACGTCTAAATTGGTCGAGGCTCCTGCGCAAGCCTTGCATGCCGAGCTGGTGGCGGTGTTGGCCGCTGTCAGCTTGGGACAGCCCCGGGTGCTCACCACCCGTGGTGGCCAGGCCTTGCCTGCCGGGCCCTTCCAGATGCTGCACCGCTCGCTGCAAGCGGGGCTGCGCAGCTGGGTGGAGAGTCAGACCCAGCACAGCCTGGGCTATGTAGAGCAGCTCTACACCTTCGCCGACCGCGAGCGCGAAGAAGCGGCCCATGTGCTGTCCATCAGCTATTTGGGGCTGACGCGAGAGCCAGAGCAAGCCCCTCTGGGGGATACCAGCTGGCAAGACTGGTACAGCTATTTCCCGTGGGAAGACTGGCGCGACGGCGCGCCTGCGGTCTTGGCGCAGCAGATTGTGCCGCCGCTGCAAGCGTGGGTGAATGAAGCGCCCAACAAGGCGTTGAGGCAGTCCAGGCAAGCACGGGTAGCTATTAATTTTGGTTTGACCGACCAAGTCTGGAACGAAGACTTGGTGCTGCAGCGCTATGAGCTGCTGTTTGAAGCGGGTTTGGTGCAAGAGGCGACGCGCCGGGGGATTGCAGCGCGCGCCCAGCTACCGGGGCGGGCCATGCAGCACGACCACCGCCGCATTTTGGCCACCGGCATTGCGCGGCTGCGCGCCAAGATCAAATACCGCCCCGTGGTGTTTGAGCTGATGCCGCCCGAATTCACTTTGCTGCAGTTGCAGCAAACGGTGGAAGCCTTGGCTGGCCGTGGCTTGCACAAGCAAAATTTCCGTCGTCTGATGGAACAGCAGGAGCTGGTGGAAGAAACCGGCGCCATGACGGCGGGCGCTGCAGGCCGTCCGGCCAAGCTGTTTCGCTTTCGCAGTGATGTGCTGCAAGAGCGGGCCACGGCGGGCAGCAAACTGCCTTTGGCACGGGGCGCATAAATATATGGATGAAAAAAATAAGAGCTTAAAGCGCTGGATAGATCAGCGTTAGAGCTATAAAAGATGCGCAATGCTTGGCGGTGCAGACGGTTGCTTGCCTCAAATAGGCAAGGCCCACAGGATGGCGATGGTCATCACCAGATAGCGAAAAAACTTGCCAATCGCCATATAGAACACGCAGGGCCAAAACGGAAGCTTCAGCCACCCCGCGACTGCACACAGCGGGTCGCCCACAATCGGCAGCCAGCTCAGCAGACAGGTTTTCGCTCCCCATTTGCGCAGCCAAATGCGTGCGCGCCGCTCGTGGCGGGAGAGGGTGCGCGGGGGGTTTTTTCCCGCCTCCAGGGGCAAGCCCGCACGGCGGCGCTGGCGCGCGGTGTTCCAGGCCTTGTTGGCGCCCAGGCCCATCCACCAACTGATCGCCCCTCCCAGCGTGTTGCCAGCCGTGGCCGCAAAGATAGCGGGCCAAAACAGCTCGGGGTTCAAGTGCAGCAATCCCACCACTGCAGGCTCAGAACCCATGGGCAGCAACGTGGCCGACACCAGCGCCACCATGAACAAGGTGCTCAGGCCAAATTGTGGCAGCGCCAGCCAGTGCAAAATTTCTTGAAACCAAGCTTCCATGTGGCGAGTTTAGGGGCATGCCAGTTGTCACCAGACAGAGGCTTAGCCTAAGCTGGGGGTATGAATATCGCATTTGCAGTGAAGAAGTGTGTGCAGCAGCCAGTCGGCGCAGGGCTTGGGGCTGCGTTGGTGTTGCTGGCCTGCAGTGCCAGCGCCAAAGACACCAGCTGGCCGACGGTGGAGCAAGAGCGGTTTATCGCCACGGAATGTGCCGCTTTGCTGGAACATGCCAGAACGCGGCATGCCATGCAGATGGTGAAGGTGCTGGTGCAGTCGCGGAGTAGGCAGCTGGTGTTGCAGGCGTGCCCCTATGTGCGGACCCATCCGGGTACGGTGCAGCAGGTGCTGGATGTGCGTGTGAGGGTGGTAGACAGCGAAACAGCCGCCCATTTTGTGCGTGGCCCCTTGGCCGACGGCGAAGAGGTGGATATGGGCGATGTGCACCTGGGTTTGCCCGAGGAGGTGGCGGCCCAGGAGCCCGATGTGGCCCCCGATGTGCAATTCAACCGGGGCTGGCTGGCAGCGGTGATGCTAGGGCGTGGCTGGCAGGCAGTGCCTGGGCACTGGTGGGCGTTTGTGCCAGCGCCCTCCAGAAAATAAGGCGGGTGGCGCAAGCGAGGGGTGATTTACCTGATTCTTTGCTAGTGGCTTTGTAGCGCGCAGGGGTGCTCATTTTGGGCAGATACAATAGCCGACTTTCTTTCCCTCCACCTTTTGCCCCCTGGTTTGCCCCCATGACTGCGCTACGCATTGGTCAGCATACGCTGACGAATAACCTGTTTGTTGCCCCATGGCGGGTGTGACGGACCGGCCGTTTCGCCAGCTGTGCAAGGCACTGGGGGCAGGCTATGCGGTCAGCGAGATGGTGACATCGCGCAAAGACTTGTGGAACAGCCTCAAGACCAGCCGCCGCGCCAACCATGCCGGTGAACCGGGGCCGATCTCGGTGCAGATCGCCGGCACCGACGCCGACATGATGGCCGAGGCAGCGGTCTACAACATCGAGCGCGGCGCGCAAATCATTGACATCAACATGGGCTGCCCGGCCAAAAAGGTGTGCAACAAGTGGGCCGGTTCCGCGCTGATGCAAAACGAGCCTTTGGCCGTGGAAATTGCCCAGGCCGTGGTGGAGGCCGCGCGCCCGTTCAACGTGCCGGTCACCCTGAAGATGCGCACGGGCTGGAGTGATGACCACAAAAACGCTGTGGCGCTGGCCCGGCAGTTTGAAGGCGTGGGCATTCAAATGCTGACCGTGCATGGCCGCACCCGCGCGCAGGGCTACAAAGGCTTTGCCGAGTACGACACCATTGCCGCTGTCAAGCAGGCCGTGCGCGTGCCGGTGGTGGCCAATGGCGACATCACCAGCCCGGGAAAAGCCCGTGATGTGCTGGCCTATACCGGCGCCGATGCGGTGATGGTGGGCCGCGCTGCGCAGGGTCGCCCCTGGATTTTTCGCGAAATCGGTCACTTTCTGGCCACGGGCGAACACCTGCCGCCACCGCTGGTGAGTGAGCTGCGCAGCCTGCTGCTGGAGCATTTGCAAGACCACTACAGCCTGTATGGCGAGCTGACCGGCGTGCGCAGTGCGCGCAAGCACATTGCATGGTATTTGCGTGCTTTGCCAGGTGGGGAAGACTTTCGACAACGTATCAACACCATCGACGACTGCCAGGTGCAGTGGCAGGCCGTAGCTGACTATTTGGAGCAGCTGGGCCAGCAGATGGAGCGCTTGCCACAGCCTTCTGTGGCAGCCACCGAGCAAGAAATTGAGGAATTGGCTGCATGAGCACCCAAGCAAATGACAACCTGAGTGTTGAGGAATGCGTGCGCGCAAATCTGGAGATGTATTTCCGCGATTTGGGCGGCGAGACACCCAGCAATATGTATGACATGTTGCTGCGTCTGGTGGAAAAGCCGCTGCTCGACGTGGTGATGCAGCTCGTCAGACAATAACCAGTCGCGCGCTGCGCAATGGCTGGGCTGAACCGCAACACGCTGCGCAAAGCTCTTAGAGCATGGCATGCTCTAAAAAGCGCCAGAGACACCTTATTTAATAGCTGTCAGCGCTTGCTGCATAAGCGCTGAGCAAAGATTTCATCATTATTGAGTTGCACCATGAAAGCACTGCTCTCCGTCTCGGACAAGACCGGCATCGTTGAATTTGCACAAGCCCTGCACGCCATGGGCGTGCAACTGCTGTCGACTGGCGGCACGGCCAAGTTGCTGGCCGACCAGGGCCTGCCCGTGACCGAAGTCGCCGAAGTCACCCAGTTCCCTGAAATGCTGGACGGCCGCGTCAAGACCCTGCACCCCAAGGTCCACGGTGGTCTGCTGGCCCGCCGCGACTTTCCCGAGCACATGGCAGCGCTGAAGGAACACGGCATTGAGACCATCGACCTGCTGGTGGTGAACCTCTACCCCTGCGAAGCGACCGTGGCCAAGGCCGGTTGCACACTGGCGGACGCGATCGAGAACATCGACATTGGGGGCCCCGCCACGGGGCGCTCTGCCGCCAAAGACTGGAAAGACGTGGGCGTGATCACCGCTGCGGACCAGTACGAAGCGGTGCTGGCCGAACTCAAGGCCAACGGCAAGCTCAGCGACAAGCTGCGTTTTAGCCTGTCGGTGGCTGCGTTTAACCGCATCAGCCAGTACGACGGTGCGATCAGCAACTACCTGTCTTCCGTGACTTTTGAAGAAGACAAGCTGAGCGAAGCGTACGTGCCCGCCCGCGCCGAGTTCCCCGGCCAGTTCAATGAGCAGTACGTGAAGGTGCAAGATCTGCGCTACGGTGAAAACAGCCACCAGCAAGCCGCCTGGTACCGCGACCTGGCACCTGCTGCCGGTTCGCTGGCCACGGGCGTGCAGCTGCAGGGCAAGGAACTGAGCTACAACAACATTGCCGACGCCGATGCCGCGTGGGAATGCGTCAAGAGCTTTGAAGTGCCCGCCTGCGTGATCATCAAGCACGCCAACCCCTGCGGCGTGGCCGTGGGTGCTACACCTTTTGAAGCCTATTCCAAGGCCTTCCAGACCGACCCTACCAGCGCATTTGGCGGCATCATCGCCTTCAACCGCCCGGTGGACAAGGCGGCTGCCGAAGCCGTGTCCAAGCAGTTCGTCGAAGTGCTGATGGCTCCGGACTTCACCGCCGAAGCGCTGGAAATTTTCAAGGCCAAGGTCAACGTGCGCTTGATGAAGATTGCGCTGCCTGCCAACTATGGCGACGTGCGCAACGCGCTGGAAACCAAGCGCGTGGGCTCGGCCTGCTGCTGCAATCGGCCGACAACCACGAGTTGAAGCTGCAAGAGCTGAAGGTGGTGACCATCAAGCAACCCACCCCAGAAGAGCTGCAAGACCTGCTGTTCGCGTGGAAGGTGGCCAAGTTCGTCAAGTCCAACGCCATCGTGTTCTGCAAGAACGGCATGACCATGGGTGTGGGCGCAGGCCAGATGTCGCGCCTGGACTCGGCACGCATTGCCTCCATCAAGGCCGAAGCCGCCAAGCTGTCGCTGCAAAACACCGTGGTGGCGTCGGATGCGTTCTTCCCCTTCCGCGATGGTCTGGATGTGGTGGTGGACGCCGGTGCGACCTGCGTGGCACAGCCCGGCGGCTCCATGCGTGACCAGGAAGTGATCGATGCGGCCAACGAGCGTGGCGTGGCGATGGTGTTTACTGGCGTGCGCCACTTCCGCCACTATTTGGCGGACAGTGCATTCACGCTTGATGCTTCGTTGCAATCCCTCGCTGTAGCGCTGCTACTGTCTTCGGGATTGACGCCTCGCCTCAATCGCCCATCTGCGATGGGCTGCGCGAACTGCACTGTCTGATAAGTCCTTTGCTGCCCAGTGGTTGGTGAAGGCATCGCACACTCGGCATGTGGTTTCGGCCCCGTGCCGTTTTGCTTTTTGGCGAAAGGATTTTTTCATGCGGGATTACGACGACGAGCCCATGCAACGCCCCAAGTGGCTGGGCTGGCTCATCATCATCGGCATGGTGGCAGTGGTGTTGGGTTTGCTGAACTTGGGCGTGCGCCTGTACATCGGCACGCCTGCAGATCAAAGCACCGCTCAGCGTATGCAGGAGATGGTGCAGCAACGCCCTGCGCTGGCCCAAGGCCAGGCCTATATGGATGGCAGCGACTGCATGCGTTGCCACGGCATTGACCGCAAGTTTGTTGGCCCCAGCTTTTTGCAGGTGGCGGATAAATACCGGGGACAAAACGATGCCACAGCCTATATTGCGCGCAAGATTCGCGAGGGCAGTGTGGGCGTGTGGGGCAACACCATCATGCCGCGCCACCCCCAAGTGACGCAGGAGCAAGCCGAAGGCATGGCGGACTGGATTTTGGCCATTCCACCCAAAACCGGGGAATAGACCTGTCCCACGCGGCTGGCCGCGCGCAGACACAGCCCGAAGTTGCCTCTGGCACTTCGGGCTTTTTTTGCGTATAAATCTTGTTGTTTGCAATATAGCTGTGCGATATGCTGTATGTATGCATGATTTTTGCCAGGTGTGCGGTGCTACCGGGCTTGGCGCCGATGTGCAGCAGGGCGCGCACAAAACAAGCGTGCAAGAGGGTGTAAGTGCATGCTTGGTGTAAAGGGTTTGGGTAATCCCTAGGATCGTGCTTTTGAAACGATATGGCTGCCAGCGCGAAGCACGTGGAGTGCAGCGCAGCGGCCACACAAAGGTTTGGCATGCAGTGGTTACGAACCAAAAGCGTCGCGCAGGCATTGGCGGATGCCGATGAGCCCGGGCGCCAGCTCAAGCGCACCTTGGGCACTTTCGACTTGATCATCATGGGTCTGGCCGTGGCCGTGGGGGCGGGTATTTTTTCGGTGGGCGCACGCGCCGCAGGCACGTTTGCGGGCCCCGCCGTGATCTTCTCGTTTGTGATTGCGGCGTTCACGTGTGCGCTGGCCATCATGTGTTATGCCGAGTTTGCCTCCAAAGTACCGGTTACTGGCAGCGCCTACACCTATACCTACCTGACGCTGGGTGAGGGGCTGGCGTGGATCATTGGCGGAATTTGCTGCTAGAGATGATTTCCGCCGCCGCCGTGATTGCCAAGTACTGGGGCATTTACCTGAGCACGGTGTTTGCGACGGCGGGCCTGGATATCCCTTCCACCGTACAGTTGGGCGGGCTGACCATGTACTGGGGGCCGTTTTTGGTGGTGGCGGTGTTTACCGTGCTGCTGATGGTGGGCACGCAGGTGTCGGCCCAGGTGAACAATGTGTTTACGCTCATCAAAATTGCCATCACGCTGTTTGTGATTGTGGTGGGCTTTACCTACATGAACACGGACAATTTCTCACCCTTCATTCCGCCGTCGCAGCCGCCGGTGGTGGGCCATGGCGTGACGGGCGATGTCTGGGGGCAGCCCATGCTGGCGTGGCTGTTTGGTGCAGCGCCCAGCCAGTACGGCTGGCTGGGGGTGATCTCCGGCGCATCGCTGGTGTTCTTTGCCTTTTTGGGCTTTGACATCGTGGCCACTTCGGCTGAAGAAGTGAAAGACCCGCAGCGCACCTTGCCGCGCGGTATTTTGGGCGGCCTGGCTTTGGTGACGGTGCTCTACATTCTGGTCACGCTGGCGCTGACCGGCATGGTGCCCTATACCGAGTTGGCCAAGGCCGAGAACCCCTCGCTGGCCACCGCATTCGTGGCGGTGGGGGCTGACTGGGCTGCGCAAATCATTGCGATGGGGGTGCTGGGGGGGATGACGACAGTGGGCATGGTGCTGCTGATGGGCAGCTCCCGCGTGCTGCTGGCGCCCGCCATGACAAAGCCCCGCAGCTTTGCAGCGTGCGGGGCTGGGTCAAAAGCGTTGAAAAACGGCTTACAGCGTCTTAAACACCTCACGCGCCGCGTCTACCGTGCGCGCAATGTCTTCCTCGGTGTGGGCGCTGCTCACAAAGCCGGCCTCGTACAGCGCCGGGGCAAAGTAGTGGCCGCGCTCCAGCATGCCGTGGTAGAACTTGTTGAACAGCGCGCCGTCGGTCTTCATTACCGCGTGGTAAGTGCTGGGCAGCTCGGGCAGCAGGTAAAAACCGAACAGGCCGCCTTGCCAGTCGATGCTAAAGGGAACGTCGGCCGCATCGGCTTCGGCTTTGAGCCCCTGCATCAGGTGGCCGGTCTTGAGGTGCAGGTCCGCGTGGAAGCCCGGCTGGCTGATCAGCTCCAGCGTCTTGAGGCCGCAGGCCGTGGCAATCGGGTTGCCCGACAGCGTGCCAGCCTGGTAGACCGGGCCCAGGGGCGAGAGTTTTTCCATGATGGCGCGTCGGCCGCCGAACGCGGCCATGGGCATGCCGCCGCCAATGACCTTGCCCAGCACGGTCAGGTCGGGCGCAAAGCCCTTGATCTGCTGGGCGTAAATGCTTTGCGCGCAGCCCAGAGCGACGCGAAAGCCCGTCATCACCTCGTCGTAGATCATCAGCGCGCCGTGCTCTTGCGTCAGCTCACGGATGCGGCGGTAATTCAACGGAAGCGCGCACAAAGTTCATGTTGCCGGCGATCGGCTCCAGGATCACGCAGGCAACTTCGCTGCCGATTTTGGCGAAAGCTTCTTCCAGTTGGGCGACATCGTTGTACTCCAGCACGATGGTGTCTTTGACCACATCGGCAGGTACACCCGCCGAGGAAGACGAGCCAAAGGTGGCCAGCCCCGAACCTGCTTTGACCAGCAGGGAGTCGGCATGGCCGTGGTAGCAGCCGTTGAACTTGATGATCTTGTTGCGGCCGGTGTAGCCGCGCGCCAGGCGCAGAGCGCTCATGCCCGCTTCGGTGCCGGAGGAGACCATGCGCACCATTTCCATGGACGGCACCAGTTCACGGATTTTTTCGGCCAGCATGACTTCGCGTTCGGTGGGCGCGCCAAAGCTAAAGCCTTCCAGCACGGCGGCTTGCACGGCTTGCAGTACCTCGGGGTGGCCGTGTCCCAGAATCATCGGCCCCCAGGAGCCGATGTAGTCCACAAATTGCTGATCGTTCGCATCCCAGAAATAAGGGCCTTGGGCGCGTTTGACGAAACGAGGCGTGCCGCCCACAGCGTTGAAAGCACGCACGGGCGAGTTCACGCCGCCAGGAATCACGCCTTTGGCGCGCTCGAACAATGGTTGATTCAGGTC
>NZ_CADEPJ010000041.1 GCF_902829245.1 Comamonas jiangduensis
GTGAACTACACGGTGGAAGAGCTTCGTTTGCTGGTGGGCAGTGTGCAGAACACGGCGCAGCGTGTGGCGCAGACGACTGCGCAGGTGGACAGCACTTCGTCCGAGTTGCTTGCGACTTCGGCGGAACAATTGCGCGAAATTCGTGAAACGGGTCAGTCGATTCTGGAGATGGCTGCGCGCATCAATACGGTGTCCAGCCAGGCCCAGGAATCGGCAGCGGTGGCCCGCCAGTCGCTGCAGGCGGCTGAACAAGGTCAGCATGCCGTGCAAAACACGATTGGTGGTATGAATGCCATTCGTGACCAGATTCAGGAGACTTCCAAGCGCATCAAACGCCTGGGTGAGTCCTCGCAAGAAATTGGCGAAATTACCGAACTGATTTCCGACATTACCGAGCAAACCAACGTCTTGGCGCTCAACGCCGCCATCCAAGCGGCCTCGGCCGGTGAAGCCGGGCGTGGCTTCTCGGTGGTGGCAGAAGAAGTGCAGCGTTTGGCGGAACGTTCCGCCGATGCAACGCGCCAGATCTCTGCCTTGGTGAAAACCATTCAGACCGACACCCAAGATGCGGTCGCGGCGATGGAGCGTTCCACCCAGGGCGTGGTGGAAGGGGCGCGCCTGTCGGACTCAGCAGGTACTGCTTTGACTGAAATTGATAGCGTCTCGCGCAGGCTGGCTGAGCTGATTGAGCAGATTTCACACACCGCCCAGAGTGAAGCAACATTGGCCAATGATGTGGCTGGCAATATTCAGCACATTTTTGCAGTGACGGAGCAAACGGGCGATAGCACGCGCACTACGGCAGAGCAGGTGCGTGACTTGGCGCATATGGCGGAAGAGCTGCGTCAATCGGTTTCCCGATTCAAGATTGGTTGAGTTTCTGACTTTCGATTGCACCAAGGATTTCGGCTGAAACATGCCAAGGATGGACGATGTCACCCACTGAAGTCACTGCTCCAACGGGACATGTCTCCCATGGGGAACAAGATTTAGGCCCATTGGCATGGGTGCTGGAGGAGTTGCGCAAATCATTGGACGCAGCCGTGAAAGCCACCCGCCGGTTTGTGCGCGAAGCGCGAGGCGAGTCATTCCGATCTGGGGGCATTGGACAGCAGCCCTTTGCGCACGGCCAAACAACAGCTGCACCAGTCCAGTGGTGCGCTGGAAATGGTGGGCATGCCGCAACCCGCACTGCTGCTGCGCGCCATGGAAACGGCTTTGCAGCACTATGTGCAAAATCCTGCCGACTGCACAGAAGCGGTGGCGCAGACGCTGGAGACAGCCAGTTTTGCTTTGCTGGAGTTTCTGGATGCCATCTTGGCAGGCAAGCAAATTTCCTCGGTGGCTTTGTTTCCGCAGTACCGCGACGTGCAGGCGCTGTATGGCAATCAGGGCAAGGTACATCCTGCGGATTTGTGGCCGATTGAGCGCAGACTCCGAGATCCGCAGTTGCCTCACTCGGTAGCCCCTCGGGACTAGGGCCCAGAGCAGCGCAAAGTGTTAGATGCTGCGGTGCTGCAGATCGTCAAAGGGCAAGAGGTTGCTGCTGCCAGCGCGCGCATGCGTGACGTGTGTATCGGCTTTGCCCAAGCGCAGGCTGAGTCCGCCATGCGCATTTTCTGGAATGTTGCCGCAGCCCATTTTGATGCGATGGCCCATGGGTTGCTCAAGGCGGACATCTACACCAAGCGCGTTGCCTCCCGTGTGCTGATGGTGTCGGTGGCTTTGGCCAAGGGCGATCCTGTGGCGCCAGAACGCTTGCTGCAAGACATGCTGTTTTTCTGTGCGCAAGCCGCGTCGAGCCCCGAGGCTGCACACGCTGCGTCTGTATGGCGTGCGGTGTACGACACATTTGGCCTGCAGCGCCATCATGCGGTCAACTATGAACAGCCGCGCTTTGGGCGTTTTGATCCTGCGTTGCTGGCACAAGCCCGCAAACGCATCGCCTCAGCCACTGAGTTGTGGTCTGCTTTGGCGGGGGGGGATGTACAAAAAATCAAACCCGCCGTGGATCAATTCAGCCTGGTGGCGGATTCACTGAGCAAGTTGCACCCCGACAGCCAGAATCTGGCCAAGGCATTGATGCAGGTGATGCATGCGGTGGCCACACGCGGGCAGCCTCCTTCGGCAGAAGTGGCCATGGAAGTTGCGACGTCGGTGTTGTACTTGCAGGCTGCGTTTGCTTCTTTGGATTTGGCCGATGAAGCCATGGCCTCCCACGGTGCCACGCTGGCGCAACGCTTGACCGCGGTGCTGGCAGGCGAGACGACCCAGCCTTTAGAGCCTTGGATGGAGCAGTTGTACCGCCAGGTGAGCGATCAGCAAACCATGGGCAGTGTCGTTGGGGAACTTCGAGGCACGCTGGCTGAGGCTGAAAAGCTGTTGGATCAGTATTTCCGCAACCCCGGTGACCGCTCGATGCTGGGGGCTGTGAGTGTGCATTTGGCGCAAATGCGGGGTGTGCTCTCGGTGCTGGGGCTCGATCAAGCATCGCTGGCCATGGTGCGTATGCGCCAGAACGTAGAGCGTTTGCAGCAAGAGGCGGTGCCCGAGGACGAACAGCGTGTGCTGTTTGAAAAAATGGGCAATAGCCTGGGCGCGTTGGGTTTTTTGATCGACATGCTCAGCTACCAGCGCAATATGGCGCGCAAGCTGTATGAGTTTGACGAAGAGGCTGGAGAGCTCAAACTGCTGATGGGGCGCGTGCGCGTACGTGCCAGCGACAGCGTGGAGCAAAAGCCGGTACAAGACGTGGTGCAGGCGCGCGTGGAGCAAATTGCGCAACCTGTGATTTTGCAAAGACCGCAAGCACCCGCAACGCCTGCGCCGTTATCTGTGCCAGTGCCCTCAGAGACGATGGCCGAGCCGCAGCCTGCGCCCCAACTTGAGGAGCGCGAGCTACCGGTAGCGCCTGCACCTGCGGCGTCACCGTGGCCTGTTGCGTCTCAGGAGGCGCCGCTGCAGGTCGCTCCCGAAGATACGGACAGCGAACTGCTGCAAATCTTCCTGGAAGAAGCGCGGGAAGTGATCAGCAACGGCCGGGCCGCTTTGCAGGCCTTGGCGCAAGAGCCCGCCAATCTTGCCGAGCAAACAGTGTTGCGCAGAGCATTTCACACGCTCAAAGGCAGCTCCCGCATGGTGGGCTTAGAGGAATTTGGTCAAGCGGGCTGGGCGATGGAGCAAATGCTCAACGCATGGCTGGCGGAGCAAAAAGCCATGCCCGCTGCCATGCAGACCCTGTCACTCGATGCCTTGAATGGTTTTGAAGCATGGGTGAATGCGATTGAAGCCGATGCAGCACACCAGTGGCAATCCACGCCTTTCCGTGCCAGTGCCGATGCCATGCGCCTGGATGAGCGCTGGATTGCTCTGGATATGTCGGCGGTGCAAGGCTTGGCTGCATCAGCCATCGCTGAGCCTGTGGCGGTGTTGGGTGAGGCACAGCTATCGGCGGCAGAGAAATTGGCAATGGCGGGGGCGGGTGCTGGTGATGCACCGAAAACCCAGGGGGGGGGGCAGCCAGCGCAGCATCCTGCCGGAGACGAAGGCGAAGGCGAAGCCGAAGCCGAAGCCGAAGCCGGAGGCGAAGGCGGAGCCGGGGGGGCCGCGGCGCCCGCAGCGGGAGAGGGGGGGGGAGCCCGCGGGGGGGGCTCCTCGCTCATGAATTCCAGGGCCAGCAACTCCATCAAGCGGCCCCGAATCACCGCTGTGTGGCCCACGATTGGGCTGGTGTTGCCGTATTTGGAGGCGGTAAGCAGCAGCGCTGCCCAGCGGAAGAGCTTTTTCAAGCCCATGATCATCACCGCTTGCCGGAATGAAGTGATCTCTCGTGCGTTGCTAAAGCCTGCGGAGTTGATCAGACGCATCAGATTGAAGGCCAAGCCTGCGTCTTTCTTGAGCACTTCTTCAATAGCGTCCGTACTCGCTTGGCGACGCAGCAGGTTGATGAGCTGAATAATGCTGACCTGGTTGGGGGCCAATAACTTGGCTTCCACCACCGCTGGACGAGAGAACCAGTAACCCTGGAACAGAGAAACGCCAATGCTTTTGAGTAAATCAAACTGTTCTTGCGTCTCTACCTTGGTGGCAATCAGCTGGGCTTTGCTCTGGCGTGCCGCGTAGCTAACCAGTACGACCAACTGCTCGGGGCGCAGTACGTTCAAGTCCAGCTTGATGTAGTCGGCCAAGGGCAACCACGCGTTGTAGGCCGATTCGAGAACGGTGTGGTTGAAAGAGAGCTTAAAACCACGCTCGCGCAGGGCGCGCAAGATGGGCAGCCGCGCTACGGTTTCAGACCCCGCCACATGGCCCAGAGGTTCTACTTCGAGGACAACCTTTTCTGGGTTGAGCAATTCCAGGTGTCCACCTGCCAAGCTTTCATGGGTGCTGTTCACAAATAGCAGCTTGGTGCCTACCAAGTCTTCACTGCCTGCATGCGACAGTGCGGTAAACAGCAAGAGCACGTCGGTCGCAGCGGTGTGTTCGTCCGGGGCGCGAGAGCGGTTGAACAGTTCGTATCCGATGACTGTCTTGTCAATGTCCACGATCGCCTGCCGTGCAATCATGGAAGAGCCACGAGGAGCTGCGACCGGCGGAGTGGTAGGCGAAGAGGCAGAAATAACGGACATGTCTTCAGGAAAAGCGTCAGGGAAATGTATGCAGCGGATGGCGGCGGTTCAATGTTGTTCCAACCAAGCAATTTCAGCTTCAGTGAATCCGGCAGCTTGACGAGCTTGGGTGTTGAAGGGAGGTCGAGGGCGAGGTGCCTCATACTGTTGCGTAAGCGCAGTGTAGTGCGAATGCGGTTCCAGATTATTGCGCTGGCATAAGAAACGATACCAATGGTTTCCGATTGCGACGTGACCCACTTCCTCGCGCAAGATAATGTCCAGCACATCCACGGCAGCCAAAGCATCGCTGGTGCCCACCTGGCGCAGCTTGGCTTGAATTTGCGGGGTGGCGTCCAGTCCGCGCGCTTCCATGGTGCGGGGCACCAAAGCCATGCGCGCTGTCACATCTTGTGCGGTTTTCTCACACATGGTCCACAGACCCTGGTGGGCAGGAAAGTCACCATAGTCATGGCCCTGTGCTTGCAGCCAGTTACGAATGAGCAGGAAATGTTTGCCCTCCTCACCTGCCACTTGCAGCCAGTCCAGGTAGTACGGTGGCGGCATGTCGTCAAAACGCCAGATTGCATCCAGCGCCAGGTTGATGGCGTTGAACTCAATGTGTGCAATCGCATGCATCAAGATGATCCGGCCTTCATGCGTGGCAGGCGAGCGGCGCGCCACTGCGGTGTGGTGCAGCAAGGCGGGTCGCTGTGGGTGGCCGGGTAACACGGTACCAGCGGGCAGCAACGGTGCATGGGGCGCAATGCGCCACTGCGCAGCTTGCGCATGCATCTGCATGACGGCATCGGCTTTTTAAAAGGGTCACAAAGGCACAAAACCTCAAGGGCGCGTTGTCGTAGCTCCATACCTACAATTGTATTTTCCTGACAGCACTATAAAGAGGAGACAAGATGGCTGTGTACGCATTGGATGGTGTGGAACCTCAAATCGCCGAAAGTGCCTGGGTGGCGGACAGTGCCCAGGTGATGGGTGAGGTGCATTTGGGTGCTGATGCCAGTGTCTGGTTTGGCACCGTGGTGCGTGGCGATACATCGAGCATTACGATTGGTGAGGGCACCAATGTGCAGGATGCCAGTGTGCTGCACGCCGACTTGGGCATGCCTTTGGTCATTGGCCGACACGTGACAGTCGGGCATCAAGTCATGCTGCATGGGTGCACGATTGGTGATGAGAGTCTGATTGGCATTGGTGCCATTGTGCTGAACGGGGCGAAAATTGGAAAAAACTGTTTGGTGGGGGCTGGTGCATTGGTGACCGAAGGCAAAGAGTTTCCGGATGGATCCATGATCATCGGAAGCCCTGCCCGGGTCGTCAAACAGCTCACCGCTGAGCAAATGCAGGGTCTGCGCCAAAGCGCGCAGCACTATATTGATAACGCGCGCCGCTTTAGGGTGGGCCTGCGCAAACTGGGCTGATGCCCGGGTTTTAGCAATCACTGATTGGGATACACACAGCGTGTCTGAACTCCATAAATTCCTCTTCGATGGCCTGCCTGTGCGCGGCATGATCGTGCGCCTGACCGATGCCTGGAAAGACATCCTCCAGCGCCGTGCCAGCAACACCGACACGGGGGCTTACCCCGCAGCGGTGCGTGAGTTGCTGGGCGAGATGACGGCGGCCAGCGTGCTGATGCAGTCCAACATCAAGTTCAATGGCGCGCTGGTGTTTCAGATTTTTGGTGAAGGCCCGGTCAAGGTGGTGGTGGCTGAGGTGCAGTCCGACCTGGGTCTGCGCGCCACGGCGTCTGTGCATGGCGATGTGTCTGCTGGCGCCTCGCTGGCAGATCTGGTGAATGTCAATGGCGCAGGCCGCTGTGCCATCACGCTCGACCCCAAAGACCGTCTGCCCGGTCAGCAGGCATACCAAGGCGTGGTGCCGCTGAACAATGAAGAGGGCGAGCCCCTGGAGAAGATTTCGCAGGTGCTGCAGCACTACATGCGCCAGTCGGAACAGCTGGACACCTGCATCGTGCTGGCAGCCAATGATGAGGTGGCGGCGGGCCTGATGATTCAGCGCATGCCATTGAAGGGCCAAGACAACCTGGCGGGCGCCACGGAAAGCGCGCAAGACGAGAACGACCGCATGGGCGAGAACGAGGCGTACAACCGCATTGCTACGCTTGCATCCAGCCTCAAGCGCGATGAGCTGTTGTCCCTGGATGTGGACACCATCTTGCGTCGCCTGTTTTGGGAAGAAAAGCTGCTGCGCTTTGTGCCCCAAGACGGTGACAACGGGCCGCACTTTGCCTGCACCTGCAGCCGTGAGCGTGTGGAAGGCATGCTGCGCAATCTGGGTCAGCAAGAGGTGGAGCAGGTGGTGGCCGAGCAAGGCTGTGTGGAAGTGGGCTGCGATTACTGCGGTGTCCAGTACCGCTTTGATGCGGTGGATGCGGGTCAATTGTTTGCCGATATGCCCAGCCAAGCGCCAGGTTCTTCCTCGGTGCAATAAAGCTGCGCAGGGTCGTTCACCCAGCACGAGCCATTCATATTTGTATTGAAAAAGAGAGCTGTTAGCGCTTGTGCTTGCTAGCATTCAAAGTCTTTAGACTTTGAATGCCTTGCATAACCTGCGCTGGCAGCTCTCTTTTTATTGGTTGTGTTGAGGGTGTTGGGGTGCGCGGCGCAGCAAATGCTGAAACAGCGTTTGTTCACTGGATGCATCCAGGCACTCTCGGCAATTCCCATGTGGGCTGCTTGCGCCAGCAGCGACGGTTGGCTGGGGCTCTATCCAAGGTGCCAATTGCCCGGCCTGCTGGGCCGCGCTGCCGTACAGCATGTGGATGGTCAAGCCGTGCCCGCCTTGCACCATCAGCGCGCGCCAGTGCTGCTCGATCGCGGCGGCTTGTTCGGCTTGCGGATGATCGGCGGGGGTGAGGGCCCAGAGTAGCAGTTGGCCGTGGGCATGGCTGCTGGGCCATTGCGTGCTGGGGTGCAGGCCGTGCAGTTGCACACCGGCCGAAGCGGCGGCATGCAATACCTGTGCGCAGTGGGCAGCACTGGCGCACAAGAGCACACGGAAAGGGGTGGATGTCGTCGTGGGGCGCATGGCACATCATGGGCCGCGAAGGGCGGCACAAACCTTTTATTGAGCGCCGCCTGTATCTGCCATCGCGGTGCCACTCTCGCCGTGTTGGGTCGTGGCCACGTGGGCTGCGCGATTGCACATCCGCGGTGCTATGCGCATGGAAAGCATCAGGGGCGCAAAATTTGCACGTAAATTTCGTTGGGCTTGACCATGCCCAGTTCGCTGCGTGCTTTTTCCTGCACGGTTTCTTTGCCTTCGCGCAGGCCGTTGACCTCCGACGTCAGGCGCTCGTTTTCTTTGCGGGCTGCATCGTTGGAGGCTTGCAGCTCATTGATCTGTGTACGCAGCTCGGCCACGCGGTCCATGCTGCCCGCACCCCACCACAACTGGGCGTGCGTGATGGCCAGCAGGCAAAGCAAAACAACGGTGACGATGCGAGAAACCATGACAGATTTAAAAAAACCGGGGCGGTGTGGCCCCGGTTTTTGTTCAAGGCAGCAGCCTAAAGATTAACGCAGGTTATAGAACGCGTCACGGCCAGGGTACACAGCCACTTCGCCCAGGTCTTCCTCGATGCGCAGCAACTGGTTGTACTTGGCAATACGGTCCGAGCGGCTCATGGAGCCGGTCTTGATTTGACCCGCATTCAGGCCCACGGCAATGTCAGCAATGGTGCTGTCTTCGGTTTCACCCGAGCGGTGCGAGATCACGGCGGTGTAACCGGCGCGCTTGGCCATTTCGATGGCAGCAAACGTTTCGGTCAGGGTGCCGATCTGGTTGATCTTGATCAGAATGGAATTGGCAATGCGCTTGTCGATGCCTTCCTTCAGGATCTTGGTGTTGGTCACGAAAAGATCGTCACCCACCAATTGCACCTTGGCGCCCAGGCGCTCGGTCAGAATCTTCCAGCCATCCCAGTCGCCTTCGTGCATGCCGTCTTCGATCGAGATGATGGGGTACTTGTCGCACCAGCCAGCCAGCATGTCGGTCCACTGGGTGGCGTTCAAGGTCATATTGCCTTCGCCCTTCAGGACATACATGCCTTCTTCGTAGAACTCGGAGGCTGCGCAGTCCAGGCCCAGAGCAATCTGCTCGCCCGCCTTGTAGCCAGCGGCTTCAATGGCTTCGAGGATCAGCTGAATCGCCGCTTCGTGGTTTTCCACGGAAGGGGCGAAACCGCCTTCGTCGCCCACGGCGGTGGACATGCCACGGTCGTTGATAATCTTCTTGAGCGCGTGGAACACTTCAGCGCCCCAGCGCACGGCTTCGCGGAAGGTAGGCGCGCCGACGGGGATGATCATGAACTCTTGCAGGTCCAGCGAGTTGTTCGCGTGGGCGCCACCGTTGATCACGTTCATCATGGGTACGGGCAGTTGCACGCCGCCCATGCCGCCAAAGTAGCGGTACAGGGGCAGGCCGGCTTCTTCAGCAGCAGCGCGGGCCACGGCCATCGATACGGCCAACATGGCGTTGGCACCCAGGCGGCTCTTGTTCTCGGTGCCGTCCAGGTCAATCATGGTCTTGTCCAGGAACGCTTGCTCAGCAGCGTCCAGACCAATCACAGCTTGTGCGATTTCGCCGTTGATGTTGTCCACGGCCTTGAGCACGCCCTTACCCAGGTAGCGGCTCTTGTCGCCGTCACGCAGCTCAATGGCTTCGCGCGAGCCCGTCGATGCGCCCGATGGCACGGCCGCACGGCCCATCACGCCAGATTCCAGCAGTACGTCGCACTCCACAGTGGGGTTGCCGCGGCTGTCCAGGACTTCACGTCCAACGATGTCAACGATTGCACTCATGGTGTTTTCCTTGAAGGTTTTTAAAACAGGGTGCCGCTCAGACGTTGCGTGGTGTTGTGCTTGTTGGGGGCAATGTCTGGCATGCGAAAAATCGGAGCCTTGCGCTTGCAGATCCAGCCAGATGTGAAAAAAGCACACCCCTGGCGGGAGCGTGCTTTGTCGCTGTCTAAGCTGGTGTAGCAGGCGCGGTGCGCATCTTACGCAAACTTCAGGCCGAAAAGTGGTTTTCCAGGAAACCGTGGCGTTTGGTCACGTCGTCCAACGCCACCAAAGTCTCCAGCAAAGCCTTCATGTGCTTGAGCGGCACGGCATTGGGGCCATCGCTCAAGGCGTTGCAGGGGTCGGGGTGGGTTTCCATGAAAAGGCCCGCCACGCCCACGGCGACTGCGGCGCGCGACAGCACAGGCACCATCTCGCGCATGCCACCGCTGCTGGTGCCATTGCCGCCGGGCAGCTGCACGCTGTGCGTGGCGTCAAACACCACAGGGGCACCGGTCTCGCGCATGATGGCCAGCGAGCGCATGTCGCTGACTAGGTTGTTGTAGCCAGCTGGCACCGCGCTCGCAGGCGGTGAACATGTCGGGGTCCTGGCCCACTTCGATGGCGGCGGCGCGGGCTTTGTCGATGACATTTTTCATGTCATGCGGCGCCAGGAACTGGCCCTTCTTGATATTGACCGGCTTGCCGCACTGGGCCACGGCGCGGATGAAATCCGTCTGGCGGCACAGGAAGGCGGGGGTTTGCAGCATGTCGACCACCGATGCCACGTGGGGAATTTCTTCCACGGTGTGCACGTCGGTCAGCACGGGCACGCCAATTTCTTTGCGTACCTTGGCCAGAATTTCCAGCCCCTTTTCCATGCCGGGGCCGCGAAAGCTGGCGCCCGAGGAGCGGTTGGCCTTGTCAAAGCTGCTCTTGAACAGGAAGTTGATGCCCAGCGCGGAAGTGATTTCCTTGAGCTGGCCGGCCACGTCCATCTGCAACTGTTCGGACTCGACCACGCAGGGGCCGGCAATCAAGAAAAAGCGCTGGTCCAGACCAATGTCAAAGCCGCAGAGTTTCATGGTGTTTCCTTTTTGCATGCCCAGCATGCTTCAAAAATGAAAGCTGCTAGCGCTGGTGTTTCAATGACTTCAGATGCATTTGATGTCCAAGTCTTTGGTTTGCAAGCGCTGGCAGCTCCTTTTTTTGCTATTTTCCAGTCTGTGGAAATTTAAGCCTTCTTGCCCGACTTCGCCTGGCCGTCCATGGCCGCCTTGATGAAGGCATTGAACAGTGGGTGGCCGTTCCAGGGGGTGGACTTGAACTCGGGGTGGAATTGCACGCCGATGTACCAGGGGTGGACGTCCTTGGGCAGTTCCACGATCTCGGTCAGCTGCTCGCGCTGCGTCAGCGCGGAGATCACCAGACCGGCTGCGCGCAGCTTGTCCAGATATTGCACATTGGCTTCGTAGCGGTGGCGGTGGCGCTCGGTCACCACGTCGCCGTAGATGCTGTGGGCCAGGGTGCCGGGCTGCACGTCGGACGACTGTGCGCCCAGGCGCATGGTGCCGCCCAGGTCGGAGTTCTCGTCACGGGTCTTGATCGTGCCGTCCTCGTCCTTCCACTCATTGATCAAGGCGATCACGGGGTTGGGTGTGTGGGGATCAAACTCGGTGGAGTTCGCGCCTTCCAGGCCAGCCATGTGGCGGGCGTACTCGATGGTCGCGACCTGCATGCCCAGGCAGATGCCCAGGTAAGGCACCTTGTTTTCACGGGCAAACTTGGCGGTCGAGATCTTGCCTTCCACACCGCGCGAGCCAAAGCCGCCGGGCACCAAAATAGCGTCGTACTTGGACAGCTGTTCCTTGGCGTTGGCGTCGGTGATGGTTTCCGAGTCGATGTGGGTGATCTTCACGCGGGTGTGGTTGCGCAAACCCGCGTGCTTGAGTGCTTCGTTGACCGACTTGTAGGCGTCGGACAGTTCCACGTACTTGCCGACCATGGCCACTTGCACTTCGCCCTGGGGGTGCTCGGTTTCGTAGACCAGATCATCCCAGCGCTTGAGGTTGGCAGGTGCGGTGTTCAGGCGCAGCTTGTCGCAGATCAGACCGTCCAGGCCTTGCTCGTGCAGCATGCGGGGCACCTTGTAGATGGTGTCCACGTCCCACATGGAGATCACGCCCCACTCTTGCACATTGGTGAACAGCGAAATCTTCTCGCGTTCTTCATCAGGCACAGCGTATTGCGCACGGCACAGCAGCGCATCCGGCTGGATACCGATTTCGCGCAGCTTTTGCACGGTGTGCTGGGTGGGCTTGGTCTTGAGCTCGCCCGCCGCTGCAATGTAGGGCAGGTAGCTCAGGTGCACGAAGGCCGCATTGTTCTGGCCCAGTTTCAAAGCCAATTGGCGGATAGCTTCGAGGAAGGGCAGCGATTCAATATCGCCGACGGTACCGCCCACTTCACAAATCGCCACGTCCACCGCGTCATCGGTGCCGATACCGGCGCCGCGCTTGACGTATTCCTGGATTTCGTTGGTGATGTGGGGGATGACCTGCACGGTCTTGCCCAGGTAGTCGCCGCGACGCTCCTTCTCCAGCACGGTCTGGTAGATACGACCGGTGGTGAAGTTGTTGGACTGCTTCATGCGCGTTTCAATGAAACGCTCATAGTGGCCCAGGTCCAAGTCGGTTTCGGCGCCGTCGTCCGTCACAAACACTTCGCCGTGCTGGAAGGGGGACATCGTGCCGGGGTCCACGTTGATGTACGGGTCCAGCTTGATGAGGGTGACTTTGAGGCCGCGCGACTCGAGCAGCGCAGCAAGGGAGGCTGAGGCGATTCCCTTGCCCAGGGAAGACACCACACCGCCTGTGACGAAGACGAATTTGGTCATGTCTTGTTCGTTTTTATGGTGGTGGGAGGGTAGGGACGGTTCATTGCTGAACTATCCCCCCCTAAGAACCGGACTTGCGACTTTCATCGCATCCGGCTCAAGCACAACTCACCAATCTTCAGGTAGTTGGAATCCATGATTGTAAGACCAGGACCTTACCCCCGAAGAATGCGAAGCCTTTGTGAGGCCGGCTTAACAACTGTCAGCCCAAGAGCGTGCAGCCGTGTGTGGCAGACCGGGTGCAAAAGCACACGGTTGGACATCGCATCTGACCCACCATCCACTTTGCGAACAATGTGGTGGTCGTGCCATCCGCTTTGAAAATCCAAAGGTTCTGTACAAAGTGCACAACGCCCATCCTGTTTAATGAACAGCATCGAAGTCTCGTACTGATACGCCATGTTTTTAGTCATGCGCTTCGTTCTTAACTTCTCGCCATACACCTCCCAGGCGGGGTCAAAGGGGTTGTATTCCCCTTTAATTTTTTCGTGTCGCACGATCTCTGTATCAGCAAGCTTCAACAGTTTCCATGTGCGCGAACCTTCTGTCGTTTTCACAGTTGCAGCGAACTCGTCTCGGTCATCGATGCGCTGCCAGTAATGAATCACACCGGCTTCCGTGGAGGCTCAACTCCTGAGAGGATTGAGTCATGAACACTAAAGCTGCTCGTTTTAGCCCTGAGGTACGTGAACGTGCCGTACGTTTGGTGCAGGAATGCCAAGCGGATTACGCATCGCTGTGGGGCGCATGTGAATCGATAGCCCCCAAGATTGGCTGCTCTGTCAGCACCTTGCATGGATGGGTGCAGCGCAAAGAAATAGATGCAGGCCAACGCCCAGGATTGACCACGGATGAACGTGAGCGGCTCAAGCAACTGGAGCGAGAGAACAAGGAACTGCGCCGAGCCAATGACATCCTCAAGGCTGCGAGCGCTTTTTTTGCACAGGCGGAGCTGGACCGTCGCATCAAGAGTTGATTGACTTCGTAGACAAGTACCGTGATGCCTATGGGGTCGAGCCAATTTGTAGGCTGCTGCAAATTGCCCCATCGGGCTACAGGCGCAAGGTTCAACAAAGAAACTGCCCGTGGCTGCGCAGCAAGCGCAGCCAATCAGATGAAGAACGTTGCAGTCATATTCAACGGGTGTGGCACGCCAATTGGCAGGTGTATGGCGTCGTCAAAGTCTGGAAGCAGATGCACCGAGAGGGCTTGCCGATTGCCCGCTGCACAGTGCAACGCTTGATGCGCCAGCTGGGCCTGGAAGGCGCAAGGCGTGGCAAGAAGGTGCGCACAACCCGTCCAGACACAACCAGGCCATGCCCGCTAGACCTGGTCAACCGCCAGTTCACAGCCCAGCGCCCTGACCAACTTTGGGTTGCAGACTTCACCTATGTATCAACATGGCAAGGGCAAATGTTTGTGGCCTTTGTGATTGATGTGTATGCCCGCCGCATATTGGGCTGGCGGGTCAGTAGCCACATGCGCACGGACTTTGTGGTTGATGCGTTGGAGCAGGCGCTGTATGCAAGGCGGCCTTCAAGTGACACGGAGCTCATTCATCACTCCGACAGGGGCAGTCAGTACGTTTCCATTCGCTACACAGAACGTTTAGAGGAAGCTGGCCTGATGCCTTCGGTGGGTAGCACTGGAGATTCCTACGACAACGCTCTGGCCGAAACCATCAACGGACTTTACAAAACGGAGGTCATCCACAAGCGAGGGCCGTGGAAAACAAGGGAATCACTGGAGCTGGCAACGCTGCAATGGGTGCACTGGTTCAACCATGACAGGCTGCTGGAATCCATAGGGCATATACCGCCAGCGGAAGCTGAGGCAAACTACTGGCGGCAAGTTGCCAATACCGTGCAGGCTAACGCCTGCACTTCAACAAACTAGCCTCCACCAAACCCGGTGCGATTCAAGCGGTGTTTCCTAAAGCCGTAGCTGTTCGGATCGCTCGTGGTTTCAGCTACAGGCTCTAGGCTCAGCAGGTGGAGTGCCTGCATTGCTCGGTCAAACATGGTTGGAATGCCCAAAGGGCGCTCTTTCCCGTTTGACTTGGGGATATAGACCCGCCGAAGCGGTTTGGCTTTATACCCCCGTTGCTGCTTTAACCGACCTATCGCCGCCCATTTCAGGGCAGGTGAATCCCAAAGCTGACGATCGACACCTGCCGTTCGCTTACCTTGGTTTTCAGTAACTCGTCTCACCGCCAATGCTCTGGCAGAAAACGAGTGGTTCAAAGACCTTTGCAAAGCTTTCACCCTGCGCCAGTCCTTCTCCTGCGTAGCCTTCGCTATACGTTGCTGCGTCGTTCGCACGAACCGCTCAACCAGATGCCAATCAATGGCATGCCAGTTTTGCGGCTCGCGTGAGGACGCAGAACCACTGGAGTCAATGGTCTTTCTCATGCTTTCCTCTTCGAGTTGACCCCTTCTGAAGACGCACGAGAGCCCCAACGGGGATTCGTACATCCCCATTGGGTTCGATTAAACATAGACAGCCGTCTAACGACGGTTGCACCAAGTGGAAGTGGGCACGCTTTCGCGTCAGGGCACAGGCCCCTATGCCACCCGTTACAGGCAGCCATTCGCTTTTTCCACCATCCCATACCCCCTCATCCAACAGGTCGCCTTACGGCTTCCCTGCCTATGCGCTTGCGCGCATAGGCGGACGATGGGGCTTACCACGTTCCCTGATCTACCGACATGAACAAATAGCTCTGTCCATGCCTATCCGTTTAGGACCCATCTTTCCCGGAGCTGCGTTATGACGACGATCCCCTAACTACTACAGGGAATGCCAGCAGCGCACCTTTTGGTTATGGCTTATCAGCAGATTTAGCCATTCAATCTTTACCCGGGTTCAAATGATGATTCACTTACGTTGCCCATGCGGAACTAGCCTAGCTCCTTCACCGCCCTTCTGCTGGCAGCTTCCAAAGACATCCTCACAGATGATCTTTGCCACTTTCATGGGGAGCATTGTCAGAAAGGCTTCACACAGGCGCATTACTGCTCCTGCATGCTTTCTTAGGCTACTTGTGGTCGCACACAAGGTCATGGCAATCCATTGCTGGACGCATGACAAGGCAGATCAGAGCTTTGCGCTCTTCCGTCTTTCCACAACCCATCCGAAAGTAAATTTCGGACGTGTTTCATCCTTACCACATCACTATGGCAAAAATAGGCCAAAACGGCGCGCAAATCCCTGAAAGGGACGTGCTAATGCTTACCTCCCCCTTGTGAGGGAAGGCATGCAGCCGAATTGAGCCATTCGGCTGCAGATTGAAATTGCTACTTATTAGATAGCAATGAGACTTACACCACTAAGGTTTATCGTCCGATTTAAAAGGTGACACAAGGCCACAAAGCGCGACACGTGTCGCACAATAGTCTGAGATTATAGGTTTCATGCACTGCTTAGCGCGGGAGATACGAAATCACGCCCACCGCTGCTGGCAAGCACACGTGCGCACAGCACATCAGCGCTTTAGTTGATCGGCAAAGCACCCAGGCTGCGGCGCGAAACAAAGTAGCGCTGCGCACCCGTGATAGGGTCTTGAAAGGCCAAGCTTTGCGCCAGCAACAAGAGTGGCCGTGAAAAATCACCCTCTGGTGCATCATCCACCACCGGATACAGCCCATCGCCCTTCAATCCCAGCCCGAGCGCAGCCATGTGCACGCGCAGTTGGTGGCGTTTACCGCTCACAGGCTCTAGCAGATAGCGCGCCCAGCGAGCGTTGTGCTCTCGCACTTGCATGCGCGTCAAGCTGTTGGGAGGGCCATCCACTTCTTGCATCCGGATGAAATGGCTGCTCTCAGCCATGCGACTGGCATGCTCCCGGGGAAATGCAATCGCAGGGTTCCACGGCGCAATCGCTTCGTACACCTTGTGCACGCTGCGCGCTCTGAAAAGTGCTTGATAAGCACCACGCTCGTGTTTATGGATAGCAAATAGCACCAAACCCGCCGTGTCACGATCAATCCTGTGCACGGGCGATAAATCGGGCAAGCCCAACTGGTTTTTCAAACGAACCAGCAAGGTGTTTTGCAGATATCTGCCACCGGGCGTGACCGGCAGAAAATGCGGCTTGTCGACCACCACAATGTGTTCGTCTTGAAACAGAATTTCCGCTTCAAACGGTATGTCCGGCTCTTGCTCTACCGCGCGGTAGTAGTAAATGCGCAAACCGTGCAACAACGGCGTATCAGCCTGCACAGGACGCGCCAACTCGTCCAGCACCTCACCGCGCGACATGCGTGCTTGCCACTCTGCCCGTGATACTGCAGGCAGGCGCTGCGCCAAAAAATCCAAACAACTGCCTTGCACACCTTGCCCTACGCAGGGCAGCACCACGCAACTGGGCTTGACGCCATCGCGAATCGGCAAAACTTGGGGGTCGTGGGTGTTGTGCATAAAACCATGGACAGGCCCAGATTTTCAAGCCAAATTGGCATGAAACGCAGGCCCAGCAAACGCTTGCAGCTCACATATTGTTAGATTCTTAGCGATCACTTTGTGCCTGCTGCACGATCGCCGCAATTGCCTTCGCCGTGGCTTGTGCAGCCCCTCGGTGCGATTGTGCAAACGCCAGCGCAGCCTGCCGGGCCCGTGTCAAGCCTTCGGCATCGCGTGCCAAGGCGGTGGCCAGTTGCCCCCCTTGCTCCATATCCAGCACCCGAAAAGCAGCCCCCACCTCGCAAGCAGTTTGTGATGCCTGCGCAAAATTAAAGGTGTGCGGCCCCAACACCATCGGGCAGCCGCATGCCGCAGCTTCAATCAGGTTTTGCCCACCCAAAGGCTCAAAACTCCCGCCCAGCAAACCAATGTCGGCAGCTGCGTAATATGCGGGCATCTCGCCCACGCTATCGCCAAGCCAGACCTCCACATCGGCAGGCGGCGGGCCATCCCCCACTGGCTGCGGCGAGACACTCGCAACCCCGCCTGCTCCAGCATGGCGTGGACTGCATCAAACCGCTGGGGATGGCGCGGCACGATCAGCCACTGGCATTGCCCGGCAACGCCATGAAACTTGCGCCCTACCCACTGCGCAAGCCACTGCGCTTCCTCGCCTTCACGAGAGCTGGCCACTATCACGATGGGCTTGCTGCTGGCTGCGCGCCATGCAGCGCCTTGTGCGCCCAGCGCACTATCGGGCTGCACATCAAATTTCAGATTGCCCAGCACGGCTTGCACGGGCGCACCCAGGCTGCGCAGGCGCTGCGCATCCTCTTCGGTTTGCGCCCACACGGCATGCAAAGCGCGATAAACCGGTAAAAACAAAGACGGCCAGCGCTGCGCCCCTGTTTGGGACTTGGTGTTCAGCCGCGCATTCGCCAGCACCAAAGGCACTTTGGCTTGGCGACAAGCCATGACTAGATTGGGCCATACCTCGGTTTCCATCAGCACACCCACTGCAGGCTGGAATTGGCGCACAAAACGCCGAACCGCTTTGCGGCTATCCCACGCTGCCACACTTGCAAATCGCCGGGCTGCAGCAGCTTGCTGCCTTCTGCGCGACCGGTGGCCGTGCCGTTCGTGAGCAGCAATCGCATCCCTGGCAGGGCGATGCGCAACTCTTTAATCAGCAAGGCAGCTGCACGTGTCTCGCCCAATGACACGGCATGCACCCATACCCACTGTCCTTTGCCGTCACACCCCAAGTCTTTTGGGGTGTAACAACCAAAACGCTCAGGCACTGCTTGTGCGTAGCCCGGCTCAGCTTGCGCACGACGGCGCAGCTTGCGCTTGAGCATAGGCTGAGCAGCCACGCCAGTGCGGAATAAGCAGCCAAACTCCAATTCATGCTGTGTGCTTCTTTTGCTCTTGTTTTGCGGTGAACTAGTGCGTCGCACTACCCACTCGGGCACCAGGCTTCACACGCTCGAGCAAGGCCAGCATCTGGGCCTCGATGCGATGCAAAGCTGCCTCTGTATGCCCCTCAAAACGCAAGACCAATACTGGCGTCGTATTGCTGGCACGAATCAAACCAAAACCATCGAACCAGTCCACGCGCAAGCCATCAATCGTGCTGATTTGTGCACTGGAGGCATCTAACACCTCAGGTGCCAGCGCTTGCAGCTGGACAGTCAGCGCATGGGGCTCGCCTTCTGCGCAGGCCACATTCAACTCTGGCGTAGAAAAGCTGGTGGGCAGTGCATTCAACACCGCGCTGGGATCGGACTCTCGACTCACAATTTCCAGCAAACGGCAGCCTGCGTAGGTACCGTCATCAAAGCCATACCAGCGCTCCTTAAAGAAAATATGGCCACTCATTTCTCCACCCAGTGGAGAGTCAAGCTCTTTCATCCGCGCTTTCACCAGCGAGTGCCCGGTTTTGTACATTTCAGGCACGCCACCCGCCTCTCGAATCGCAGGCGCCAAGCGTTGTGTGCATTTCACGTCAAACAAAATCGTGCCGCCAGGCACACGCGAGAGCACATCTTTGGCAAACAGCATCATCTGCCGATCTGGGTAAATGGTCTGACCATCTTTGGTCACAATACCCAAGCGGTCACCGTCGCCATCAAACGCCAAGCCCAGCTCTGCATCAGTCTCTTGCAGGGCTTTGACGACATCGCGCAAATTCTCTGGCTTGCTAGGGTCGGGGTGGTGGTTCGGGAAATTGCCATCTACCTCAGAGAACAATTCCAGCACTTCGCAGCCCAGGGCCCTAAATATGGCAGGCGCAGTCGCACCAGCAACGCCATTACCGCAGTCCACCACAATTTTCACAGGGCGTGCCAGCTTCACATCCCCAACGATGCGCGCGGTGTAATCTGCCAGCACGTCCGCATGGCGAATGCTGCCACCCGGTTGCAAAAGCCAGTTTTCCGCTTCAATCGTCTGGCGCAGCGCCTGAATTTCAGGCCCATAGATCGCACGTCCCGCCAGAACCATTTTGAAGCCGTTGTAGTCCTTCGGGTTATGGCTGCCAGTGACCATGATGCCGCTCTTGCACAAGGTGCAGGCTGCGAAATACAGCATGGGGGTAGTACACATCCCCACATCAATCACTTCCAAACCCACATCTACCAGCCCGACCATCAAAGCTTGGCTTAAGGCTGGGCCCGATAAGCGGCCATCTCTTCCTACCGCCACAACACGCTCGCCTTCAGCCAGCGCAGCCATCCCAAAAGCACGCCCAATGCTGCGCGCTACCGCTTCCGTCAAGGTGGCGGGTACTACCCCGCGAATGTCGTATGCCTTAAAGATAGAAGCAGCAATCTGCACAGTAGAGTCCTTGGTGGTTATTCCACAAAAAACGAGGCACCGTTCGTGCCTTGCCTTGGCCCATTTTAGTAGCCACAGACCACCTTCCACGCAAGCGCCGAACTCAAAGCTTGCCCGTGGATGGCAAACAAGTCATTAGATTTCAATGCCCACTGTTTAAGCAGCTCTCGCTCATCCGTGGTCGGAGTCGATAACACGAACCCACAGCGCGTTCACAAACCTCGGGAGTAAAACGGGTAGCTTTAGCGTTCATAACTCAATCTTCTCAGTATTGAACTACCACTGGTGCCGATGCGATTCAGACAACGCAAAACAGAAACCCCTGCCCATTCGCACAGGCAGAGGGTTAAACCGAAATTCAGCACGGCTGTTTAGTTACGCTCGCGAGCGATAGCTACATTCAAAGAGCGGCCTTCTGTAGGCTGGCCATTCAATCCCTGTACTGCAGCGGCAGCGGCTTCTGGGGTAGACATTTCTACAAATGCAAAACCGCGTGAGCGACCAGTGTCACGATCCAAGATGACTTGAGATGAAGTCACAGTGCCGTAATTTGTGAAGAGCTTACGCAATGCATCGCTATCAAGCGAAAAAGCGAGGTTGCTGACGTAAAGCTTGTTTTGCATAGCGTACGTTCCCAAAAATTGAAATTACCGGCCAAAGCAACGATGGCTTAGTTGGGACGGCGTCTCGGAGCAGCACCGCCGCCGGAACGCGTTTCAAGGTGGCGGAACGTGACTCGACCTTTGTTCAGGTCATAAGGAGACATCTCGATGGTGACCTTGTCGCCTGCCAGAACACGAATGCGGTGCTTGCGCATCTTGCCTCCCGAGTAAGCAATCAACTGGTGCCCGTTTTCAAGCACCACACGAAAGCGTGTATCAGGCAAAACTTCTTCAACGCGACCTTGCATTTCGATAAGTTCTTCTTTTGACATGAGTCTCCTAGGAAAGTGAAAATAAAACGAGCGTCAAGTGCTTGCGTTCAGTTCAATTGGTTTGACAGCACCATGGTGCGTGCCTGCGCTAAGGCGTAACTGTTTGCCAGTGTTTCGCTGGCAAACTGAGGGATAAAACGGAAAATGCGGTCATAAACGCCGCGACGAATAGACACGGAAGAGGCAAACTGGCCTGACTCGCCAAGGTAGCTGAATGGTGTAACAACGTAGTTGCCTACCTGCTCTTTGATTTTTTGTTGCAGCATTGAATGTATGGACGAAGCCACCCAGCAGAAAGGGCACTGCTATCGTCAAAATAGAAATGGAACCCTGAAGAGGGCAGTGAATGTGCAAGCAGAGTATGGAAAGCCTGCAAGAATTCGCCGTGGAGAGGTGTGACCGTCACGCGCTTCAAAGAAGGGAACTACCCAATGCCAAGGGGCTGTAATGGGGGTCAGACATACACTAGGGTGGACGAACAAAAAACTAGCGCATGGGTTGAGTATATACGCTGTTCTTAAAATTGGCTCACACTCTATCGCTCATCCCTTGAGCTGAATCGCCCAGAGTTTTGCAGAGGATTCAAAGCCCCTATTTCCGTTCAAAGGGGAGCCTATACTACTGATTAGTGTGTTTGGAAAGCTCCTCCTGGAGCCTTCGTGCAGTTCATGGCGAATGTCTAAAGGGCTTACTCAAGCATGCTTGGCTAGACAGTGGTGGCGTATATGACTACTGCAAACTGGCCTTAGATGAGCGTGATTCGGGAGAGGCCTGCAGTAGACATCAAGTGGCAAAGCTGCTGCGCACAGAGGGTATGAGAGCTCGGCATGGCTATGGTAAGCGCGCAAGACAGTGCACTGGCGGTATTGGTTCCCAACTTGCATCAGCAACAATTCAGCGAGGCTGGACGCCATCTAGAAAAGCTGGTCGATCGCCAACAAACACGGCGCTTAAAGCACCCTGTTTTGATTTCTCACACAACATCAGCTACCCAGCAACTCTTTCACCTGTGCCAAAGCATTTGATCTTCCATGGTGGTCAGGTCGCCGGGGTCTCTATGCTCAGCAACCGCCTGCAGCGCCCGACGCAGCAATTTACCACTGCGTGTTTTCGGCAAAGCTGTCACAAATAACACCCGGGATGGCCGAGCGACTGCACCAAGCTGGCTATCCACCAATCTCATTACCTCGGCCTCCATCTGCGCTTGTTGCTGCGCATCAGCGACTTTGCTGGCATCACGCATGACCGCGAATGCCATAGCAGCTTGCCCCTTAAGGCTATCTGCAACACCCACTACAGCCACTTCCGCAACCTCAGGGTGTGCAGAGATGCTTTCTTCAATTTCACGGGTGCCCAAGCGATGCCCTGCAACGTTAATTACATCATCGGTTCGACCCAAGATAAAGTGATAACCCTGCTCATCACGAATACCCCAGTCGAAGGTGCTATAGATCAACTTTTCGGGAATACTCTGCCAGTAGGTTTTGACAAAGCGCTCATCATCGCCCCAGATCGTCTGCATGCATCCGGGAGGTAGCGGCCCCTCAATCGCCAGCACGCCTTTTTGATTGGGTTCGCGCAATTCTTCACCGGTTTTGTCGTCAATCAGCTTGACGTTGTAGCCATAAACCGCTTTCCCCGGACTTCCGAACTTACTGGCCTGCGGTTCCACTCCGTTACACAAGGTCATGATGGGCCAGCCCGTTTCTGTCTGCCAATAATTATCAATAATCGGCACTTGAAGCGCATCGCTAATCCATTGCGCTGTAGGCTCATCCAGCGGCTCTCCCGCCAACCACAGCGCCTGCAAGCTGGAAAGATCATATTGGCGCAAAAATGCAGGATCGTGCTTTTTCAATACACGCACTGCCGTCGGAGCAGAAAACATGTGTGTGATACGGTATTTCTCTACCAAGCTCCACCAAATACCTGCATCCGGACGAATTGGCAGCCCTTCATACAGTATGGTTGCCATTCCAGCAATCAATGGTGCATAGATGATGTAGCTGTGCCCAACCACCCAGCCAATATCGCTGGTGCAAAAAAAAGTTTGCCCGGCTTTGGCATTAAAGATGTGAGACATGCTCGCAGCCAAAGCCACTGTGTAGCCCCCTGTATCCCGCTGTACTCCTTTAGGTTTTCCGGTTGTTCCGCTGGTATAAAGAATGTAGCTTGGGTCAGTAGATTTGACCGTCACGCATGGCACTTGCGCATCCATGACCTTCGCACGCAAATCGGTCCACAGATGATCCCTGCCAGCACGCAAGTCCATTGCAGCCAAACCACGATTGGCCAAAAGCACTGCCTGTGGTTTGTGCGTACTTAACTGCAGCGCTTCATCGAGCAAAGGCTTGTATGCCAGAACACGCCCGCCACGGGATCCTGCATCGGCACTGACAATAACCTTGGGCTTCGCATCATCAATACGCGATGCCAAGGAGACAGAAGCAAAACCACCAAATACCACGCAGTGAATAGCACCTAAACGTGCACATGCAAGCATCGCAAAAACAGCCTCGGCAATCATGGGCATATAAATCTGCACACGATCACCCTTCTCTACCCCAAAAAACTGCAGCACTGCTGCCATGCGCTGCACTTCTGCGTGCAAATCGCGGTAGGTATACGTTTTTTCTGTATTCGTTTCTGTCGATACCGCAATCAGCGCAGGTTGATCTGCTCGATCTTTCAAGTGCCGGTCTACCGCGTTATGACAAAGGTTTAACTGCCCATCCGCAAACCACTGCACAAAAGGCGGATTGCTGTAATCACAGATTTTTTCCGGCTCTTTGACCCAATCAACCAAGCTCATTTGCTGTTGCCAAAATGCATCGCGCGTTTGAGGATCGATGGAACGCTGATGAAACTCTGCAAATCCTGACCTCATGAGACCGTCTCCTTAGCTTTTTTATCTGCAACTTATTATTCATTCGGCTCTTTCGATAAGCTGACAAGCATGTTTATGCAAGTTTCACGCCCAAGAAGCCAAAGAGATGAATACACACTCCACTAAACACGAGTTTTTTGCAAAATAATTGCTAGCCTTGGAACGCAAACTGTTTCTTTTTAAGAAAAAGCGTAAAATTCATGTCTTCCAACTGACAATGTCTTTACCTTGTGGCATTGCTAAACCATTTATCTCAACACCGTTAAATGACTACTTACAAAGAATTACTGGCTCAACGCGCAGAACTGGAAAAACAAATTGAAGCTGCACGCAAAGAAGCCTTGTCTTCTGCGATCGCCCAAGTTCGCGCCATCATCGCCGAATACGAACTGACAGAAGAAGACGTTTTCTCCAAGAAAACTGCTCGCGCAGCCACTACCGGCCATAAAACGGTGGCTCCCAAATACCGCGACCCCATTACAGGTGCAACGTGGACTGGTCGCGGCAAGCGTAAAGCGAGATTATAGGTGCCAGCCAGCAATCGCCGCTTGCCCGACGGGGCAATTGACCTTGCTGCTCTGCTACATTCGCGCCATGCAAGAACTCGTTGGCAAACACATTGTTTTGGGCCTCTCAGGGGGCGTTGCTTGTTACAAGACGGCACATTTATGCCGTCTGCTGACCAAGGCAGGGGCCACCGTGCAGGTGGTGATGACCGAGGCCGCCGAGCAGTTCATCACCCCGGTGACCATGCAGGCGCTGTCGGGCCGCACGGTCTATACCTCGCAGTGGGATGCCCGCGAGGGCAACAACATGCCCCACATTAACTTAAGCCGTGAGGCCGATGCCATCGTTATCGCGCCGTGCAGTGCCGACTTTGTGGGCAAGCTGGCCCAGGGGCGGGCCGATGAGTTGCTCAGCCTGCTGTGCATTGCGCGCCCATCGAGCGGGTGCCGCTGCTGCTGGCCCCGGCCATGAACCGAGAGATGTGGGCCCACCCCGCCACGCAACGCAACTTTGCCCAAGCTGCCGCGGACGGCGCGCAGGTGCTGGGCGTGGGCGTGGGCGACCAGGCCTGCGGCGAAACCGGCGATGGCCGCATGCTGGAGCCCGAAGAACTGATCGAAGACATTGCCGCCTTTTTTGCCCCCAAGGTGCTGGCCGGGCACCAGTTGCTCATCACCGCTGGCCCTACGTTTGAGGCGATTGATCCGGTGCGCGGCATCACCAATCTGTCCAGCGGCAAGATGGGTTTGCGATTGCCGCTGCGGCGAAGGCGGCGGGGGCTGAGGTCACGCTGGTCGCTGGGCCAGTGCATTTGCCCACGCCCCGGGGCGTGCAGCGCATCAATGTGCAGTCGGCCCGGCAGATGCTGGATGCCGTGCAAAGCCACGTCGCTCAAGCAAGTATTTTTATAGCGACTGCCGCAGTTGCAGACTGGCGTCCGGCCAGTTTTAACGATCAAAAAATCAAAAAGGATGGCTCAGGCGAAGTGCCTGCGCTGGCCTTTGTGGAGAACCCCGACATCCTCGCCACCGTGGCCCAGTCCGAGCGCGCACAGCGTGGCGATCTTTACTGCGTGGGGTTTGCGGCAGAAAGCCATGATTTGCTGGCGCACGCCACCGCCAAACGTGCGCGCAAGGGCGTGCCGCTGCTGGTGGGCAATATCGGCCCGGCCACCTTCGGGCAAGACGACAACCCCTTGCTGCTTGTGGACGCCCACGCCCACCGTGAGCTGCCACGTGCCAGCAAGGCTGCACTGGGCGTGCAACTGGTGCAGGAGCTGGCGCGGCGCTTACCTGCGTTGCAGGCAAAGACTTAAGCTGCAGACAGCATGTTTTACCGAACCACCTGAGGTTGTTTATGGCGTTGCTCCCTGCTGCTCCCTCGCGCAAGCTCAAGCTTTTTGCTGTCGCTCGGCCCAATTATTCGGACTACAACGGCCCTCCCGATGGTGACTATGTGCGCTATGTGGAAGGGCTGGTGGCATGGTCTGAACAGGAGCAAGAACGCCAGCGTCTCAAGGCCTTAGGGGCTAGAGCCCGGGTGACAGCCTCTGCGCGGCCGGACGGCGACTGGGGGCATGCGCCATCAAAATCTGCTGCGGCAGCTTCTGTGACTGTGAATGCCTATGCCCAGCCCGGGGGCGTAGAGACAGCGGTTGACCGTCTTAAACGCAAGGCGCAAGCGCAAGCCGTGAAGTTGCCGCAGCAAGCAAACAGGGCCACTAAAACTCAGACAACGGCGGCAGGAACTACCCAAAAGCCGCAGAAAAAAGCCGTCGCACCGTCAAGTTGGGTGTTGTTTATTGGAGCGCTGATGGCAGTGGCAATTTTTGCTTCTGATTGGCTGCCCATCGCTATCGTTGCTTTTGCGGCGATCAACTTGGTTCGTGCAGTGCGCAAGGCTTCTCGCGCTGGCAGGTCTTAATTCGTTGTTTTGCGCATTACCATCGCATCCCATGCAAGTAGATATCAAGATTTTGGACGCGCGTCTGCGCGAGAACATGCCCGCCTATGCCACACCTGGCAGCGCAGGTTTGGATTTGCGCGCCTGCATTGACGCGCCTGTGACGCTGGAGCCCGGCCAGTGGCAGTTGATTCCCACCGGCATGGCCATGTATTTGAAAGACCCGGGTTACGCCGCGATGATCCTGCCGCGTTCGGGGCTGGGCCACAAGCACGGCATCGTGCTGGGCAATCTGGTGGGGCTGATTGATTCGGACTACCAGGGTCAGCTGATGGTCAGCGCCTGGAACCGATCGCCCACAGCTTTCACCTTGCAGCCTATGGACCGCCTGGCCCAGCTGGTGGTCGTGCCCGTGGTGCAGCCTACTTTTAACGTGGTGGACGAGTTTGAAGCGGTGTCTGAGCGCGGTGAGGGCGGCTACGGCTCGACCGGCAAGCAATAAGCGCTTTGCGATGTGGGGTGGCTGAAGCTGCCCCAGTCTCAACTCCAGCCTGCCTCCTTGTAAGGATGCAGGCTTTTATTTTGATAGCTGTTAGCGCTGGTATTCCAAAGCTTTCCGATGCTTTGTGTGTGGAAATGCTTGCAGATCAAGCGCTATCAGCTCTTGTTTTTGAATGCAGTGTGGCGCTGCGCAGCCCTATTGCAGCGCCGCAGGCAGGCACAGCCGCATGCGCAGGCCGCCCAGGGGGGAGGCATCGGCGGCCACGGTGCCACCGTAGGTGTGGGCCAGCTCACGCACAATGTCCAGCCCCAAACCCGCGCCGGGGCGCTGCTCGTCCAGCCGCTGGCCACGCTCAAAAATTTGCTGGCGCTGGGCCGCCGGAATGCCGGGGCCGTCATCATCCACCGTAAAGCACAGCAGCGCGCCTTCGCGCGTGACCTGCAGCCGCACATGGTGGCGCGCCCATTTGCCTGCGTTGTCCAGTAAATTGCCCAGCATCTCGAACAGGTCTTGCGCTTCGCCGCGAAAAGCCAGGGTATCGGCACTGCCGATTTGTTCAAATTGCACATCGCGTGCCGCATGCAGCCGTTGCATGGTGCGCAGCAGCGCTTGCACGGGGGCTTGCACCGGCGTGCGCAGGCCGGTGGCGCGCACAGCGGCTGCGGCGCGTGCGCGGGCCAAGTGGTAGTCCACCTGGCGCTGGGCGGTGGCGACTTGCTCTTGCACCAGTTGTGCCAGCGGGCTGTTTTCCTGCGCAGCCGCATTGCCCAGAATGCTCAGCGGCGTATGCACGGCGTGGGCCAGATTGCCCGCTTGGCGCGCGCGCTGCACGATGTCGGCATTGGCGCTGAGCACGTGGTTGAACTCGTTGATCAGCGGCTGTAGCTCGTTGGGAAATCGCCCTGCAGCTGGGTGGATTGGCCGGTGCGCACGGCGCTCAGGCGCTGGCGCAGCCTATCGAGCGGGCGCAAGGCCAGTTGCAGCTGTACGGCCACGGCCAGCGCCAAGCCCGCCGCCAAGGCGCCCAGTGCGGTCAGCAGCATGGTGGTAAAGCGCTGTACCGGTTCTGCAACCAGTGCCTGATCGGCCGCGACTGTCAGGCGCAGCAGCGGGCGTTGGCGTCGGGCAGCTGCAAGGGGCGGCTGACGGCCAGCAGTTCGTGGCCTTGGGCGTCTTGCAAGGACACCACGGCGTAGCCCTGCGGTGTGGTGCCGGGGAACGCCGTGTCTGCGGGCAAAGGCAGTTGCTGGTCCCACAGCGAGCGTGAGCGCACCACACCCGCATCGGCCGCACCGGTGGGGGTAAAACATCGACTTGCCAGTACAGGCCCGAGAGCGGCGTGGAAAAGCGGGTGTCGCCTGCCAGGGGAAGAACTTCCACGCTGCTGTCAGCACTCCAATTGACGGAAGCGCTGAGCTGGTTGAGCTGGCGCACCAGCTGGTCTTGCAGCTGCTGGCTGACGTGCTCGTGAAATAAACCTCGCAAGCCCCAGCCGGCTACAGCAATGGCCAGGGCAATCCAGATCAAGGTGCCCAGCAGCAGGCGCATGCGCAAAGAACCATGGCGCAGTGAGAGCGATGCGGGCAGCTTCATGGTGCAGGGTCAGCGGCGTGCAGGCGATAGCCCAGACCGCGCACGGTTTCAATGCTGCCGGGCGGCAATTTTTTGCGCAGGCGGCCCACAAAAACTTCGATGGTGTTGGA
>NZ_CADEPJ010000042.1 GCF_902829245.1 Comamonas jiangduensis
GTATCGAGGCGAATGCTGCCGCACTGCCATTCGGCGCTGCTGTGGGGTGACAGACGCCGCAGCAAAGCGCGCAGCCGCGCCAGCAACTCCTCCATGTGAAAAGGTTTGGAGAGGTAGTCATCCGCACCAGCATCCATGCCCGTGACTTTTTCGTGCCAGGCGCTGCGCGCAGTGAGGATGAGCACCGGCATCTGCCGCCCCTGTGCACGCCAGTGGCGCAGCACACTGAGGCCATCGACCACGGGCAGCCCCAGGTCCAGCACCACGGCATCAAAGTTTTCTTCTTCACCCAGATACTGCGCGGTGGCGCCATCGGCGGCCGTCTCTACGGTGTGCCCTGCCGTCGTGATGGCGTGCGCCAGTTGAGCCAGGAGTGTGGGTTCGTCTTCAACCACCAAAATGCGCATCAGTCTTGCCTCTTGCGCCGTACGCTGAGCACGCGCCCATCCACGGCATCGACTTTGAGTTTGGTGATTTGGCCGTTGGTTTGCAACAGGCGCATTTCGTAAATGAAGCGGCCCTCGTCGTGTTCAAACTCTACTTTCAAGACCTGGCCCTGGAACTGGCGCTCGACCTGGTCTAGTACCGTGCGCAGCGGCAGCACCTTGCCGGCTTGCAGGGCTTGGCGTGCGAGTTCGTGGTCGCTTTCATTGGAATGGGCCTGTGGCCAGCCTTGCAAAGCGCCGGTCCACAAAGCCGTGCCCAGCGCCAGGCTGCCCAGCAGGGCCAGCAGATGGCTGCGTCGCAGTGAAGAGGTGTAAAGCATGAAGGGAGGGGGAGTTTTTTGCAGTGCAAACGCTTGGGTTATAGCGGGTGGCGGATGAACGGCAGATGAATCGCCGCTTCAGATTGTGTTCACGGTGGGTTTTGAAAAATAACCACCAGCCAGCGCTTTGCTGGGCATTGTTCACACAACCGGAGGTTTTCACCATGCACGCACATCAGATTTTGTCGTTGTCTACTGCACGCCGTTGGGCCGCAGCCAGCTTGTTGGCCGGGCTTTCGATGGCGCCATCGCGCAAGCGCGCCCGTTGCCCGCTGCCCCGCAGCCGCCACTGCTGCGGCCGCAGCAACCGCCCCAAACCGCTTCAAGGTGCAGCAACCTCGCTCAATATTCGCCAAATCTATGACCGTTTGGATGCGGCGGGCTACCGCGAGCTGCAAGAGATCGAGTGGTCAGATGGCCGTTATGAAGTCAAAGGCATGAACGCCCAGGGCGAGCGCGTGAAGCTGGAGGTGGATGGCAACACCGGCGAAGTGCTGCGCAGCCGCACCAAACGCTGATAGCTTGCCGGGCTGGGCCATGGCAGGCCACTCGCCCGGCGCAGGTAGATCTCAAAAACAGTAAAAAAAGATTGGGGGGTGTATGCGAGTACCCGTTGCGTTCGGAGCTTGGTTGCTGCTGTTGACGGCTGCATGGCTAACCGCTGCCTTGCCTTGGGAGGCGCTTGGCAGCGCACAAGGCGCTGCGCTGTGGTGGCAACTGCGCCAGCATGCGCTGTACCTGAGTGGCGTGTGGAGCATTGGCATGATGTCGCTGGTCATGCTGCTGTCGCTGCGCCAGCGCTGGATGGAGTGGCCGCTGGGCGGCATGGATCAGGTGTACCGCCTGCACAAATGGGCAGGCATTGCTGCCGCCGTGGCAGCCGTGCTGCACTGGGCGGCCGATGAGTCGAGCGATTTCATCAAAGACATCTGGGGCAAAGCCGGTCGCCCTGCGCGCGAAGTTGTGTGGAGCTGGGCCGTAGATTGGCGGGGCAGCGCCAAAGACGTGGGTGAATTTGCGTTTTATGCGCTGCTGGTGATGGTGGTGCTGACGCTGTGGCAGCGCTTGCTGCCGTACCGGCCCTGGCGCTACATCCACCGCGTAATGCCGGTGCTGTACCTGTTGCTGGCGTTTCACACGCTGGCGCTGTTGCCGCTGACTTTCTGGCAAGCGCCGATAGGCCTGCTCATGGCAGCACTGCTGGTGCTGGGCAGTGGCGCTGCACTGTGGTCACTGGCAGGGCGCATTGGCCGGGGCCGCAACAGTTATGCCGCCCAGGTGCAGGCCGTGCAGCTGCTGGGCGCAGATGCGGGCACCGACCCTGTGGAAGTGGTGTGCGCCATGCCCACCCGCTGGAAGGGCATCAGCCCGGGCAGTTTGTGTTTGCCAGTTTTGAAGGGCTGGAAGGGCCACACCCCTTCACCATTGCCAGCGCCCCCGATGGCTATGCGCGTACGGACGATGGCCGGCAGCTGCTGCGCCTGGTGATCAAGCCGCTGGGCGACTACACCCAGACCTTGCATGCCCGCCTGCAGCCAGGGCAGACCGTGCGCATTGAAGGCCCCTATGGCCACTTTGATGGCCAAGGTGCAGCCCGCCGGGTGCAGGTCTGGATTGCCGGTGGGGTCGGCATCACCCCGTTCTTGGCCCTGTTGCAAGCGCGCCAACCGGGTGCGGCCAACGCGGCGGATCTGCAACCCGCGCACATGATTACTGCACGCGCGATGCCGAGCGTGATGTGCTGCTGCCGCAGTTGCGGGCTTTGTGCGCCCAGGCCCAGCCCCGCGTGACGCTGCAGGTGCACGATGCTGCCCAGGGCGACTATCTGACGCCCGAGCATTTGGCGCAGTACGGCGCACGGCTGGATATCTGGCTGTGTGGCCCCGCTGGTTTGGGCAAGGCCATGCGCCAAGCTGCCCGCCAACGCTGGGGCTGGCGCATGCACCAAGAAGCGTTCCAGATGCGCTGATCCATAAGAAAAGCCTGCTTGCGCCATGCAAGCAGGCTTTCTTTTTAGGAGCTGTTGGCGCTGGTATTGCCTGGCTTTCCAATCGATAAGCGTTGGAAAACAAGTTAATCCAGGCGCAGGCAGCTATCTTTTTTTAGTGAATGGTGGTGTTGCCGGGGGCGGGGGGCGGGGCGATGCGGAAAAAGCCCGTACCCGCACTGCCGCGGCCAATTTCTTCTTCCGTGGCTTCGCGCACGGCTTCCACCTTGATCTCAATGCGCAGGGCAATACCAGCCAAGGGTGGTTGCCGTCCAGCACCACGTGCTCGGGGTAAATATCGGTCACGGTGTACAGCGCGTCTTTGGGTGCGGCGGCATTGCAGCCTGGCGGCAAAGCACTGCCTTCAAAAGTCATGCCTTCTTCCAGCTCTTTGGGGAACAGGGTGCGCTGCTCCAAGAAGATCAGTGTGTCCACATAGTCGCCAAACGCATCTTCAGGCTCCAGATGCAGTTGCAGCGTGTCGCCCACCGTGTGGCCTTGCAGCGCTTCTTCAATGCGCTTGAGCAAGTCGTCACCGCCGACGAGAAACTCCACGGGTGCGTCCAGCACATCCAGCTCATCGCCCAAAGTGTCTTTGAGGGTCCAGGTCAGTGCGACCACGCATTGGGGGTGATTTCATATCCATACCTTTTGATGGGCCAGCCAGCAGTGGCGCTGGTTGCCAAAGAGCGAGAAATTGTACCGGGGCAGCCTTGGCGTGCCGGGGCGCAGGGTACGCCATTCGGCCCGGCACACAGGCATTGCGGGCGCAACCGCAGCCAGCGGCTTTCAGAGGAAAATACCTGCCATCGTGCACGGGGACGGACTGTCCCAGCGGCTGCATCTCCCCCTCAACCAAATAACACGCATATGGACACCAAAGCCCCTTTGACGTTGCTGGGCGGCATTTCGCCCGAGAAATTCATGCGCACGTACTGGCACAAAAGCCTTTGCTGATTCGCCAGGCCATCCCCGGCTTCAAGCCCATCTTGAACCGTGCGCAACTGCTGGCTTTGGCGGGCGAAGAGGGCGTGGAGGCGCGTTTGATCGAGCAACTGGGTGGTGGCGAATGGAAGCTCTCACACGGGCCTTTCCCGCGTCGCAAGCTGCCTGCGCTGACCAAGCCGGGCTGGACAGCCTTGGTGCAAGGCGTGGATCTGCACAATGAAGACGCCCATGCACTGCTGCAGCAGTTTCGCTTTGTGCCCGATGCGCGCATGGACGATCTGATGATCAGCTTTGCCACCGACCAAGGCGGCGTCGGCCCGCACTTTGACAACTACGACGTGTTCTTGCTGCAAGCCCACGGCAAGCGCCGCTGGCGCATTGGTCGCCAAAAAGACTTCACGCTGCAAGAAGGCGTGCCGCTCAAAATCTTGACCCACTTCGAGCCCGAAGAAGAGTTTGTGCTGGAGCCCGGTGACATGCTCTACCTGCCCCCAAAGTGGGCGCACGACGGTATCGCCGAAGGCGAGTGCATGACGTACTCCATCGGCTTTCGCTCGCCCGGCAAGACGAGATGGCGCGTGAAATCTTCCTGCGCATGTCCGATGCGCCCGATGAGTGCCCCAAAGACGTGGTCTACAAGGACCCCAAGCAAGCCGCGGTAGAAAACCAGGGCCTGATTCGGACAGATATGTAGGATTTGGCCCGCGAGGCCTGGAAGAGGGCGTTGGGCAACCCCCTGGCGGTGGAGCGCGCCTTGGGGGAGTACATGACCGACCCCAAGCCCAATGTCTGGTTTGAGCCTGCCGAGGGCTTTGCCATGATTGAAGGTGTGCGCCTGAACCGCCGCACCCGCATGATGTATGACGCCAAGCACATTTTTATCAACGGCGAGAGCTATCTGGCGGGCGGCAAAGACGCCAAGCTGATGCAGAAACTGGCCGATACCCGCGCTTTGAGCGAGCGCGAGGTGCAGCAGTTCAGCGACGATGCGCTTGAGCTGCTTTCGGAGTGGGTGGATGCGGGGTGGGCCGATAGCGTGAATGCTTGAAATACACAAAGTTACAAATTGCTGTTACTCGCCTTGTAAACCAAACATGTAACGCGGGCGTTGATGAGGGAAAGCTTAAAGCAATGCGAATTAAATCAAACCTGCATTGCGCAGCGCGGTTTCTACCACAGGCTGGTACGCGGCCGACAACTCGGTCATGGGCAGGCGCAGCGTGCCGCCACAGTGGCCCATGCGTGCCACGGCCCATTTGACGGGGATGGGGTTGGCTTCGATGAACAAGTGCTTGTGCAAAGGCATGAGCTTGAACTGGATTTCCATGGCGCGCTGGATGTTGCCAGCCAGCGCTGCGGCGCACAGCTCGCTCATCAGGCGCGGAGCGACGTTGGCCGTCACCGAGACGTTACCGTGGCCGCCGCACAGCATCAGGGCTACGGCGGTGGGGTCGTCACCGGAGTACACGCCAAAGCCCTGGGGCACATCGCGGATCAGCCACTGGGCGCGTTCGATGTTGCCGGTGGCTTCCTTGATGCCGAAGATGGAGTCGATTTGCGCCAGGCGCAGCACGGTGTCGTGCTGCATATCGGCCACGGAGCGGCCGGGCACGTTGTAGAGCATCATGGGCAGGTCGCCCACGGCTTCTGCAATGGCCTTGAAGTGCTGGTACTGGCCTTCTTGCGTAGGCTTGTTGTAGTAGGGCACCACTTGCAGCTGGCTGTCGGCACCCACACTCTTGGCAAATTTGGCCAGCTCAATCGCTTCATGCGTGCTGTTGGCACCGCAGCCAGCCATCACGGGCACGCGGCCTGCGGCTTGCTCCACGGACACGCGAATGATTTCGCAATGTTCCTCCACGTTCACGGTAGGGGATTCACCCGTGGTGCCCACGACGCCAATGCAGTTGGTGCCTTCGGCAACATGCCAGTCAATCAATTTGCGCAGGCTGGGGTAGTCGACGCTACCGTCCTCGTGCATAGGGGTGACAAGGGCGACGATGCTGCCTTTCAAGGCGACTGTAGATGTGGTCATGACCGCAAGAGAAAACGGAAAAAGGGCATTCTAACGACTGCGCAAACGGACATCGCAAGCAATGTATGCGCGTTGACCCTAGGCAACATGCGCGGGTCACGCTAGTCCAAGCAGATGCTTTGAAAAAAGTAGCTGTTAGCGCAAGTTATACAGCGTTTTTGAGGATGAATCTATCGCAAAAGTTGATTCTTACTGCGCTGGCAGCTCCTGTTTTAGATGTGCGCTGGCAAGGGCGACGCCATCAGCGGTAAAGGAGGCGGTGTAGCATGCCTAGCATTGATCGCCACCATGCGTTGCACCACGCGCTCGGGTGCTGTGCGAAGCCCGTGTTCGTAAGCCACGATGTGCCAGCCTGCGCACACTTGCAGCAATTCGCCGGGGGCAAGCAAGAAATCGGGGCGCGAGGGTCTGCCGTAGGCTTCGTTGCCTTGGGCAAACGTTTCATAAAGCAGTGCGCCACCTTCGCGCACGCTGGCCAGCAACTGCGGCCACAGGGGGCGCCACAGGTAGTTGGTGACCACCACCGCATCAAACTGCTGGCCCGGCAGCGGCCATGCTGCATTTTCGATATCGGCTTGCACCGCCTGGATGCTTGCGGGTAGCTGGGCCAGTGCGTCAGGGTTGCGGTCAATCCCTGTCACGCGATGGCCTAAACCTTGCAGATAGGCCGCATGCCTGCCAGTGCCGCAAGCCACGTCCAAAACGTGGGCCTGTGAAGGCAGCAAGTGGGCAAAGCGTTGAATCCATTCAGAGGGCGCAGCCACGCTGGCTGTGGCAGGGGCGAAGGGGCAAAGAACTCGGCATAGTGCTGCCAACTATAGGCCAGCGCCGCACAAGGCCTGGGCAAACCACGGCTGCAGTAGCAGCATCCGTCCAGGGCCAGGGTAAGGCGGCTTCACGTGGGAGCGCGTGGCTCAGCTCAAAAGCAGGCCCACACCTGGTCGGCCAGCGTGAGCATGAATTCCGGGCGTGTGTACAGTGCAAACACCGCCAGCAAGGCAGCCAGCACGACGGCCCAAATTAGCGCCCGCAGCCACGTGGGCAGCGGTGCAGCGTGGGGAGGGGTGTGGGTGCGGGCGTCATGCCAGTCATATTAAGCGGCGACGGCGGTTTTGCGCTGCAGGGGCTTCACGCACAGGCAGATTGACCAGTGCGGCAAACACGCCCAGGGCAATCGACAAGTACCACACCATGTGGTAGTTGCCATTCACGTCGTACAGGTAGCCGCCCAGCCACACCCCCATAAAACTGCCGATCTGGTGGCTGAAGAAGACAAAGCCGCCCAGCATGGATAGGTGCTGCACCCCAAAAATCTGGGCAATGGTGGCATTGGTCAGCGGCACGGTCGACAACCACAGAAAGCCCATGGCCGCAGTAAAGAGGTAGACCGACCAAGGCGTCAGCGGCAGCAGCAAGAACAGGATGGTGACCACGGAGCGCATGCCGTAAATGCCCGACAGCACATAGCGCTTGTGCATGGGGTATTTTTGGCCCAGATGGCCCGCCAGGTAAGTGCCAAAAATATTGAACAGCCCCACCAGCGCCAGGCCAATGCTGGCCACGTGCGGTGGCAGGCCAAAGTCTTTCAGGTAGCTGGGCATGTGCACGCCGATGAACATCACCTGAAAGCCGCAGACAAAGTAACCGCAGAGCAGCAGCACAAAGCTGGGGTTGGTCCATGCTTCTTTGAGTGCTTGGCCCACGGTTTGCTCACGCTGTGGCGCAGCGCCCGCGCCAAAGCCGGGCTCGCGCAGGCCAAAGGCCAGCACGGCAATGATGAGGACCATCGCCGCCAAAATCAGCAAGGCATTGCTCCAGCCAAACTGTGCAATCAGCGTGCCTTCGACGGGCACCATGAAAAATTGGCCAAACGAGCCCGCCGCTGCCGTTACCCCCATGGCCCAGCTGCGGCGCTGGGCCGGAATCTGGCGCCCTAGCACGCCGTAGATCACGGCATAGGTGGTACCGGCCTGCGCCGCGCCAATCACCACGCCGGTGGTCAAGGCAAACAACAAGGTATTGGGCGACAAGGCCATGCCCACCAGCCCCAGTGCATACAGCACCGCGCCACACAGCAGCACCTTGAAGGCGCCGATGCGGTCGGCAATCATGCCGACAAAAATGCCAAACACTCCCCACGACAGGTTCTGGATGGCAATTGCCAGCGAAAAGCTCTCGCGCGTCCAGCCCATGTCTTGCGTGATGGGCAGCAGCCACAGGCCAAAGCCGTGGCGTATGCCCATGGCCAGTGTGACGACCATGCCCCCGCACAGCAGGACTTGCAGCATGGGCAAACGCTGCGTGGATGACGGTGGTGTGTTGTATTGCATATGCCGCAATGTAGCGAAACACGCTGCGCAAAGCTGCAACATACGGGATACGGATTGCGCAAAGCAGCCATCGAATGGCACGATGGTTGTTTTGCGCAAGCCGGAGTTCCCGATTGGTTACTGTGAATTTATCCAGCACCGAGCTGTGGCCGGAACTACAATCCGCCCCCATGGCAGCTAAACCCTCTACTTCTGCATCCGCTTATTCGGAAGGCTCAATCCGCGTCCTCAAGGGCTTGGAGCCCGTCAAGCAGCGCCCCGGCATGTACACCCGTACCGACAACCCCTTGCACATCCTGCAAGAGGTGATCGACAACGCGGCCGACGAAGCCCTGGCCGGATACGGCAAAAAAATCAAAGTCACGTTGCACGCCGACGGCTCGGTCAGTGTCGAAGACGATGGCCGTGGCATTCCCTTCGGCCTGCACCCGGAAGAAGGGGCGGGTGCCGCGGGGTGCCTGGCCTTTACCGAGCTGGGCGCGCCCATGCGCGAGAGCTATGTCAACCTGATTCCCCCCACCGCCGGCGGCACGCACGAAAGCGGCCTGCGCGATGGTCTGTTCCAGGCCGTCAAAAGTTTTATCGAGTTGCATGCGCTGCTGCCCAAGGGCGTCAAGCTCATGCCCGACGACGTGTTCGCGCGTGCCAGCTTTGTGCTGAGCGCTAAGGTGCTCGATCCGCAATTCCAGGGCCAGGTCAAAGAAAAGCTCAACAGCCGCGATGCCGTGCGTCTGGTCTCGGGCTTTGTGAAGCCCGCCATGGAACTGTGGCTCAACGCCCATGTGGAGCACGGCAAAAAGCTGGCCGAGTTGGCCATCAAGGCCGCGCAAACCCGCCAAAAAGCGGGCCAGAAGGTGGAAAAGCGCAAGGGAAGCGGCGTGGCCGTGCTGCCGGGCAAGCTCACCGATTGCGAAAGCCGCGACATTGCCGACAACGAGGTGTTTCTGGTGGAGGGCGACTCCGCCGGTGGCTCCGCCAAAATGGGCCGCAACAAAGAGACGCAAGCCGTGCTGCGCTGCGCGCAGGTGCTCAACACCTGGGAAGTGGACCGTGACCGCCTGTTTGCCAACAACGAGGTGCACGACATTTCGGTAGCGATTGGTGTCGATCCCCATGGCCCCACGACGAGCCGACCTCTCCGGCCTGCGCTACGGCAAGATTTGCATCTTGAGCGATGCGGACGTGGACGGCTCCCACATCCAGGTGCTGCTGCTCACGCTGTTCTTCAAACACTCCCCAAGCTGATTGAAACTGGCCATGTGTACATCGCCCTGCCGCCGCTGTTCCGGGTCGATGTACCTGCCCGCGCAAAAAGCCAGCGGCCAAGGTGTACGCACTGGATGAGGGCGAGCTCAATGCCATCCTCGACAAAGCCGCCAAGGAAGGCGTGGCGCGTGAGAAGTGCCAGATCAGCCGCTTCAAGGGCTTGGGCGAGATATGCCGAGCAACTGTGGAAACCACACTCAACCCCGACACGCGCCGCCTGCTGCCGGTGCAAGTCAGCGGGCTGGATGCCATTGCCTCTGCGGAAATCTTCGACCAGCTCATGGGCAAGGGCGAAGCCGCCGCGCGCCGCGAGCTGATGGAGCTGCACGGCGACGAAGTGGTGGTGGACATCTAAAGTGCCCCGGCTGCCGTGCCCACAGCAGCTGCGCACTTGTCTGACGCCATCTTCAGCATTCGGGTGGAATGGGCCAAATCCCTGCGCGCGTTGAGGGTGTAGGGCTTGGGCAAATCGCCCACCGGGTGCTTAATTGCGAGCAATGACTAACAACAATCCAACCTCCATAGCCATTCGCAATCTTTGCCGCCGTGTCTCGGCGCGGCTGCGTGGTGGATTGGCGCGCGCCCTGTGCGTGGCGGTGGGGTTGGGTGCGGTGTCGCTCGCCCAGGCGCAGACTTGGTTTTTTGTAGACCCCAGCGGCGTGCTGCATTACGCCAATGAGCGGGTGGACGAGCGTTACCAGCGCTTTTCCATGAGCACGCTGGAGCCGGGCGATGGCCCCCTGTTTGTCGATATCCGCAACGCGGCTGCGCAGCTGGCAGTGGCTTCGGAGAAAGACCGCCACGCCGCCACGCGTTACTTTGCCAGCAGCGTGGGCTACAAGCTGCATGCCAAGCACATCCGTGCGGCAGCCACCAAAGTGGGGGTGGACGAGCAATTGCTCAAAGCCATCGCCACGGCAGAGTCGGGCTTTAACGCCTCGGCAGTGTCTCCCGCAGGGGCGATTGGGCTGATGCAAGTCATCCCCGATACGGCAGCGCGCTTTGGTGTGGCGGGCGATCCAAAACGCTCGATTGCGCAAAAACTCAAAGACCCGGCCATCAATGTGCCCGTCAGCGCGCGCTATGTGCGCTATCTGCAAAGCCTGTTCCCCGGGCGCACTGACCTGGTCTTAGCCGCCTACAACGCTGGCGAAGGCGCGGTGCAGCGCTATGGCAACAAAATTCCGCCGTACAAAGAAACCCAAAACTACGTCAAAACCGTGATGACTCTGTACGCTAGCCTGCAATCCACCCTGGCCGCTGACAGCAGCGTCAGCCTGTATGGTGGCACTGCACAGCTCACGCGCAGCCCCACGGATGACAGCCGCTTTCGCATGACCTTACCAGCAGGCTCCGCAGTGCAAAACTGACGGGGCCTGCCGCACCCCATGAGCAGGGATGGGCGTTGGAGGAGACGCCCGCCACTGCTGCCAATAACGAAGAAACCATGAGCGATCAACCCGAAGTCGAAGCTATCTCCACTCCCGCCAAGCCCCAGTTGCTGGACTTGGCCACCCAGGCCGCAGGCGACGCGCTGGAGCTGGGCCAGTACGCCCAGCGTGCGTATCTGGAATACGCGCTCAGCGTGGTCAAGGGCCGCGCTCTGCCCGACGTGGCCGACGGCATGAAGCCCGTGCAGCGCCGCATTCTGTATGCCATGGACCGCATGGGCCTGAGCTATTCCGGCACCAACAACAACACGGCGGCCAAGCCCGTCAAATCTGCCCGTGTGGTGGGTGATGTGCTGGGCCGCTTTCACCCGCACGGCGACCAGTCAGCCTACGACGCGCTGGTACGCATGGCCCAGGACTTCAACCAGCGCTACCCGCTGATCGACGGCCAGGGCAACTTTGGCAGCCGCGACGGCGACGGCGCCGCCGCCATGCGCTACACCGAGGCGCGCCTGTCCAAAATCACCACGCTGCTGCTGGATGAAATCGACGAAGGCACGGTCAACTTTGTGCCCAACTACGACGGCAGCACCCAAGAGCCCAGCCAACTGCCTGCACGCCTGCCGTTTTCGCTGCTCAACGGTGCCAGCGGCATTGCCGTGGGCATGGCCACTGACATCCCCAGCCACAACCTGCGCGAAGTGGCCGACGCTTGCGTGGCGCTGGTCAAAAAGCCAGCGCTGACCGACGACGAGCTGTACGCCCTGATCCCCGGCCCGGACTACCCCGGTGGCGGCCAGATCATCAGCAGCGCACAAGACATTCGCCACGCCTACGCCACCGGCCGTGGCAGCCTCAAAGTGCGCGCGCGCTGGACGATTGAGGAAATGGCCCGCGGGCAGTGGCAAATGGTGGTGAACGAGCTGCCGCCCGGCGTGTCGGCCCAAAAAATTCTGGAAGAGATCGAAGAACTCTCCAACCCCAAGGTCAAGACCGGTAAAAAAGCCCTCACGCAAGACCAGCAGCAACTCAAAGCCACCATCTTGAGCGTGCTGGACGGGGTGCGCGACGAATCCAGCAAAGACGCGCCCGTGCGTCTGGTGATTGAGCCCAAAACCGGCAAAACGCCCCAGCAAGACCTCATCACCACCTTGCTGGCGCACACCAGCCTGGAGAGCAATGCCAGCATCAACCTGACCCTGATCGGGCTGGACGGCAAGCCCGTGCAAAAGTCGCTGCGCCGCATGCTCGAAGAGTGGGTGCAGTTCCGCCAGACCACCATCACCCGCCGCTCGCAGCACCGCCTGGAGAAGGTGCAGGCCCGCATCCACATTCTGGAAGGCCGCCAGATCGTGCTGCTCAACATCGACGAGGTGATCGCCATCATCCGCGAGAGCGACGAGCCCAAGCAGGCACTGATCGACCGTTTTCAGCTCTCCGACCGGCAGGCCGAAGACATCCTGGAAATCCGTCTGCGCCAGTTGGCGCGGCTGGAAGCCATCAAGATCGAAAAGGAACTGAACGAGCTGCGCGAAGAAGAAGGCAAGCTGCAAGACATTCTGGCCAACCCCAAGAGCCTGCAGCGCCTGATGATCAAGGAGATCGAATCCGACGCCAAAACCTTTGCCGACGCGCGCCGCACCCTCATTCAGGAAGAGAAGAAGGTCACCGCCGAGATCAAGGTGCCGGACGAACCCGTCACCGTCATCATTTCCGACAAAGGCTGGGTGCGCACCCACAAGGGCCACGGCCACGAGGCGGGCAACTTCAGCTTCAAGGCGGGTGACCAGCTGTGGGGCACGTTTGAGTGCCGCACCGTCGATCAGCTCATCGTCTTTGGCAACAACGGCCGCGTGTACAGCGTGGCCGTGGCCACCCTGCCGGGCGGGCGTGGCGATGGTCAGCCCATCAATACCCTGATCGATCTGGAAGCCGGCACCACCATCACTAGCTACTTTGCCGGGCCGGTGACCGCTACCTTGCTCATGAGCGGCAGCGGTGGCTATGGCTTTATCGCCAAGGTGGAATCCATGTGCGCCCGCAACAAGGGCGGCAAGGGCTTTGTCACCATTCAGGAGGGCGAAACCCTGTGCCAGCCCTCCGTCATTGGCGGCACCAACGGCAGCGT
>NZ_CADEPJ010000043.1 GCF_902829245.1 Comamonas jiangduensis
CCCTTGCACCAGCACGTCGTTGACGCTCATGGCCACCAGGTCGATGCCCACGGTGTCGTGCATGTTCCACTCGAAAGCCAGGCGCAGCTTGGTGCCCACACCGTCGGTGCCAGACACCAAGACGGGTTCTTTGTAGCGCTTGGGCACTTCAAACAGTGCACCAAAGCCGCCAATACCGGCCATGACGCCTTCGCGCATGGTTTTTTTGGCCAAGGGCTTGATGCGCTCGACCAAGGCGTCGCCCGCGTCGATGTCAACGCCAGCGTCTTTGTAGGAGATGGGGGTGGAGGAGGCAGAAGTGCTCATGAGATGGATCTGTGCAGTGAGGCCCGCGCGGGCGAGGGGAATCCTGCGATTCTAAGTCGAGACATTAGGGTATGTCCTTCATGCCGCTTCACCGAGGCATGGCATCGCAGAATGTGAGCGTCCCCCCAAGGCGACTTTGCTAGGGTGTTTAGCGTCTCTAGGGTATGCAGCGTATGTGGCGCATGCAGTGCAGGGATACGGGCGTAGTCTGTGAGATCGGTGGAAGCAGACTAAAATGTACAAATTGTTGTAGCAATTGCTGCTGCTCTCTTGCACGTCCCCCGGTCACCACACTGGGCGGGGAGTTCTCGTTCTTTTCCTCTTCATGCCTACGGTTTTGCCCTTGATTGCATTTTTGGTGCACACGCACTTGCTTGATCGCAGGCAGGGCGTATTGACTGCATGCCTCCTATGAAGCAACTGGCGCTGGATATTGGCTTGCCTACTGGGCCGTCCCTGTCGCGCTTTTATGCAGGCCGTAACACGCCGGTGGTCAGCCACCTCCAGAACTGGGTCAACAATGGTTTCGGTGCAGCGACACGTTCGCCAGTGCCTACTTACTTGTGGGGTGCTTCTGGCTCTGGCAAAACCCATTTGCTCAAAGCGGTGCGTGAAATGCTGCGTGAGCAGGGGGTGCAAGTGGGGTGGATGGATGCATCAACCGGCTTTCCGCCTGAGTTTGATGAACGCTGGTCGGCGGTGGTGATGGATGATGTCCACCAGTACACGCCCATGCAGCAAGCCCGTGCCTTCAACTGGTTTGTGAACGCGATCAACCCTCCCAGTGGCTCGCCGTGCTGGATTTTGTCCGCCGGAGATGCGCCGCCCGCCGCGATGGAGGTGCGTGATGATTTACGCAGCCGCTTGGGTTGGGGGCATGTGTTTCAGCTGCATGTGCCCAATGAGGAGGAGCGCCGAGAGGTGCTCAAAACCAGCAGCAGCGGCGCGGGTGACGCTCAGCGCGGACGTGGTGGACTACATGCTCAAGCGTTTCTCGCGCGACTTGGCCAGCCTGATGCAGTTGCTGGACATGCTGGACGAGTTTGCGCTTCGCAACAAGCGCGCCATCACCATCCCATTGCTCAAAACCATGCTGGAGACGGAGTGAGCGGGGGGATGAACACCCACCTCTTAGCTACCGTTTTCGCTTTTTACTGGATTGAAACACGCATGTCACTTGCTGCTCAGCGTCCGCGCCTGGCCCTGTTTGACCTTGACCATACGCTGATCCCGATGGATTCAGACCATGGCTGGGGAGAGTTTGCGATTGCGATGGGCTGGTGCGACCGCACCGAGTTTGGCCGTCGCAATGACGAGTTCTTTGCCCATTACCAAGCCGGAACGCTGAACGTGCAAGATTACGTGCGCTTTGCCACGGAAGCCATCGTGCAGCGCGGCGAACAAGCCGCCGTTGCTGCGCATGAGCGCTTTATGCAAACGGTGATTCACCCTGCCATCAAGCCCCAGGCTGTGGCGCTGGTGCAAAGCCACTTGCGTGCAGGCGATGTGGTGGTGATCACATCGGCCACCAATGAGTTTGTCACGCGGCCGATTGCTGCTGCGTTTGGTGTGGAGCATTTGCTCTCTACGGAACTGGAGCGCGGAGCGGACGGCTGGTTCACGGGGGAAGTGAAGGGTCTGCCCAATATGCGCGAAGGCAAGGTCACGCGCATGGATGCTTGGCTGGCGGCGCGTGGGCTGTCCTGGGATACGGTGGAATCCACTTTCTACAGCGACTCCATGAACGACGTGCCTTTGCTGGAGCGTGTCAATCACCCTGTGGCTACCAACCCCGAGCCCCGACTACGCGCATTGGCGCAAGAGCGCGGCTGGCGTGTGCTGGATCTGTTTACTGAAAACACATGATTAAAACCATCATTGATAAATTGCTGGGCAAAGAGCCCGCCACCCGTTCGCGCAAGCCGCGTTTTGGCAAGCGTGAAGAGGTGCCGGCCAGTGTGCACGGCATTGATCCGCAGTTGGTGGATCCGCGCGCCGTGGACGTGGTGCGCACGCTCAAGGATGCAGGCTTTGAGGCCTACATTGTGGGCGGCGCGGTGCGCGACTTGCTGCTGGGGCTGCGCCCCAAAGACTTCGATGTGGCCACCAATGCTACGCCTGAGCAAGTCAAAACCTGTTTCGCCGTGCCTTCATCATTGGCAAGCGTTTTCGCATCGTGCACGTGGTGTACGGGCGTGGGCGTGAGCATGAGGTGATTGAAGTCTCCACCTTCCGCGCCTTCCTGGACAACAGCCTGGCCGAACAAGTCAGCGGCAATGAGCGCACCAGCAAGCTGGCGCTGGCGCATATGAAGCATGCCGTGGATGCCAGCGGCCGCGTGCTGCGTGACAACGTCTGGGGCCCGCAAGACCAGGACGCGACGCGCCGTGACTTCACCGTGAATGCCATGTACTACGACCCGGAAAGCGAAGTCGTGGTGGATTTCCACAAAGGAATCCAAGATGCGCAAAAGCGGGTGTTGCGCATGATTGGCGACGCGGCTACGCGCTACCGCGAAGACCCGGTGCGCATCATTCGTGCCGTGCGTTTTGTGGCCAAGCTCAGCCCGCTGGGTTTCAAACTGGAGTCCAAGACGGCCAAACCCTTGGTGGAGTCGGAGCACTTGCTCAAAGAAGTGCCCCAAAGCCGGTTGTTTGACGAAATGCTCGCTGCTGCAAACCGGCCATGCGCTGGCATCGATTGAGCAGCTCAAAAAGCTGGGCCTGGCCAAGGGCATTTATCCGTTGCTGGACGTGGTGGTCGAGCGTGCAGACCACCCCTTCGTGCAAGCGGTGCTGGCCGATACCGATCGCCGCGTGGGCGAAGGCAAGCCCGTAGCGCCCAGCTTTATGCTGGCTTGCGTGCTGTGGCAAGACGTGAAGACGGGCTGGGATCAGCGCCTGAAAAAGGGTTTTCACGCCTTTCCTGCGCTGAGCGAAGCGATTGACGAAGTGTTTGACCAGCGCATTGGTGATGTCTCGGGCCGCGGCAAGCTGGCTGCGGACATGCGTGAAATCTGGGTCATGCAGCCGCGCTTTGACAAGCGCACCGGCTCATCCCCGTTTGGCATGGTGCTGCAAGCGCGCTTTCGTGCAGGCTTTGACTTTTTGCGCCTGCGCGCTGATGTGGGCGAGGTGGACGAGGCACTGGCGCAGTGGTGGCAAGACTTCCAGGCGTCGGACGATGCACACCGCGAAGACTTGGTGGCCCAGGCCCGTGAAGAGCAGCGCCAAAAGCAAAAGGCGGCCCAACCGCGCAAGACGGTGCGCCAAGCCGAGTCGGAAGATGCCCCACAGGATGCCATCGGCCATGAAGGCGCTCAGGCGCTGGGTGATGCACCGGCGAAGAAAAAGCGCCGCCGCCGTCGCAAGCCCGCAGGCAGTGGCGCGGCCGCCGCAGCCGGCGCGGCCGAAGCCGAGTGATGACTGGCGTGCGTGTGTATGTAGGCCTGGGTGCCAATTTGGGTGACCGTGGGGAGGCGCTGCTGCAAGCACTCCGTGCGATGGCGGCCCTGCCACAGACCCAGTTGCTGGCCGTGTCATCGCTCTACAGCAGCGCGCCCGTGGATGCGACAGGGCCAGACTATTTGAACGCCGTGGCTGCGCTGCAGACGCAGCAAAGCCCCGAGGCTTTTTTGCAGGCGCTGCAAACTGTGGAGCTGGCCGCAGGCCGTGAGCGCCCTTACCGCAATGCGCCGCGTACACTGGATTTGGATATTTTGCTGTGGGGCAATGCGCAACTGGACACCCCGGCGCTGACCGTGCCGCACCTGCGCATGTATGAGCGCGCTTTTGTACTGCTGCCTTTGGCGCAACTGGATGCCAGTTTGGTGCGTGCAGACCAATTGGCGGCGGTGGCAGACCAGCGGATTGCCGTGGCACAAGATGCGGATTGGGCGGCCAGCGCGTTGCAGGCTTAGTTCACCCAGCCTGGGCTGTGGGGCACCGTTGCCCTAAGAAAAAAGCGCACTTCGGATCGAGCGTGCGCTTTTTTATAGCTAGAAATATTAAAAAAAGAGCTGCTGGCGCTTTTGGATATTGGATTTCAATATGTTTTGATATTGAAATCAAAGACTGTATTGCGCAGGCAGCTCTTATTTTTATCAGGCAATCTCTGCGATCAGTTCAATTTCCACGCACGCACCCATGGGGATTTGGGCCACGCCAAATGCGCTGCGGGCGTGGGTGCCTTTGTCGCCAAAAACCTCGGCGATCAGCTCGAGCAGCCATTGGTCACCAGGTGTTGCTCGGTGAAGCTCGGGGTGGAGTTGACTAAGCTCATCACCTTGATGATGCGTTGCACACGGTTCAGAGCCCCGCCGCAGGCCACTTGCAAGGTGCCCAGCAAATCAATCGCCACGGCGCGCGCGGCTTGCTTGCCTTCTTCGGTGGAAATGTTGGCGCCCAGTTGGCCAGCCCAGACTTGCCCCTCTTTTTTGGCAATGTGGCCGCTCAAGAACACCAAATTGCCCGTTTGTACAAACGGCACATAGGCGGCAGCAGGTACAGCGGCGGCGGGCAGTTGGATGTTCAGGGCTTGCAGTTGGTCATAAACGCTCATGGGGTTTTCCTTTCGTCTTGTTGGAGCGGGGCGTAACTGGGTGACTGGCTTTGCATACCCAGCCTACACGCCGCATGCTTGCCAGTATGCCAATACATTGCAGCGCTTTGCCCCAGCGACCAGTCACCGGCGTATATGCCATGGTGGGTCTGGTGGCTGGCAGTGCCTTGCAACTGCAGCAAAGTGCACTGTTTTCGTCCGGGGCGTATGTTGCCATCGCGGGTGCAGCGGTGGCGCTGGCCATGGTGCTGGGGTGGTGGATCAAGCCTGCACGCAGTCATCCGTGGTGTGTGCTGGCCTTGGCCATGGTGTTGGCTTGGGGTTGTACGGGATGGCGGGCAGCCGCTTTTCAGCAAACGGCCATGCCCGCTGCCTGGGAGGGACGTGATGTTCGCGTCGAGGGTGTGATTGTCGACATGCCGCAGACCACAGCGCGCGGGGTGCGCATGCGTTTTGAGATTGAGCAAGCATGGGCACAAGGCATGCCCATTCGGTTGCCCGAGGGAGTGATGCTGACCTGGTATGGAGAGCCGCCGGCCGAGGCTTGCAGGCTGGCCAGCGCTGGGCATGGACGGTGCGTCTCGAAGCACCGCATGGAACGGAATCCGCAGAGCAGGGATTGGGAGTTGTGGCTGTGGAGCCAAGGGGTGCAAGCCACCGGTTATGTGCGCCAGCACCGCAGTGGTGGCGGCAGCGGCAGCGACAAGGGCGAGGTGGCGCGCCGCAATGGCTGGCGCAAACAGCACGGGCACCGGTGGCGCAGTTGCGCGGCCGCTTGCTGCAAGCGATGCAACCGCCAGAGGGGGCATCAGCGCGTGAGCAGGCATCGTGGGCGTGGTACAGGCCTTGGTGACAGGGGCGCAGTCCCGCATCACGCGTGCAGATTGGCAATTGTTCAGAGATACGGGCGTTGCCCACTTGGTCAGCATCAGTGGTCTGCACATCACAATGTTTGCGTGGCTGGCTGTGGCGCTGGTCAATGCAGGATGGCGGCGCAGTGCGCGCGCTGTTGCTTGTGGCTGCCAGCACCGCTGGCAGCGCATGGGCTGGCTGGTGCTTGGCCACGGTGTACGCCGTGTTCAGCGGTTGGGGCATTCCGGCCCAACGCACGATTGGCATGCTGCTGGTGGTGGTGCTTTTGCGCACCCAAGGGCGCACATGGCCTTGGCCTGTGGTGTGGTTGACGGTGCTGACCGTGGTGGTGCTGCTGGATCCGTGGAGCTTGTTGCAAGCCGGGTTCTGGTTGAGTTTTGTAGCAGTGGGGGTGTTGTTTGCCGCGCAGCCCCCGGACCGCAATCGGCACGAGAAAAAATACCGCCATGCCGGGTTGCGGCTGCTGAGAGAGCAGGCAGTGCTAGGGCTGGCCCTGGCACCGCTGACGCTGCTGCTGTTTGGCCAAATCTCGGTGGTGGGCCTGCTGGTGAACTTGTGGGCCATTCCCTGGGTGACGTTGGTGGTCACGCCGCTGTCCATGCTGGGGGCGCTATGGCCGCCTTTGTGGCAACTGGCGGTATCCGGGGTGACGGCCATGATCTGGCTGCTGGAGGTCATGGCAGCATGGCCGGTGGCTGTGCTGTACTTTGCGCAGCCTGCGTGGTGGGCAGCGGTGGCAGGCGTGCTGGGGTGCTTGTGGCTGGCGATGCCTTGGGGTTGGCGCTGGCGTTTGCTGGGGCTGCCGCTGGTTATGCCGATGCTCTGGTGGCAGCCTGCAACCCCAGCGTGGGGGCAGTTTGATCTGTTGGCGCTGGATGTGGGAGGCAGGGCGGTGCTGGTGCGCACACAGCACCACAGTCTGTTGTTTGATGCAGGGCCCCGCTGGTCGGAGCATGTCGATGCAGGAGAGCGTACGGTGGTGCCGGTGTTGCGGGCGCTGGGCGTGGATCTTTCGGCGCACATGATCAGCCATGCCGACAGCGACCATGCAGGAGGTGCGCCTTCGGTGCAGCAGGCCTTCCCCCAGTCGCAAGGCTTGGGTGCCGGTGGCGTACCTTGCCAGGCAGGCCAGTCATGGCGCTGGGATGGCGTGCATTTCCAGGTGCTCCACCCCTTGCCCATAGGCCCTGGGGGGCGTGCGGTTCATACCGCCAGTAATGCCAGCAGCTGCGTGCTGCAGGTAGAAAGCCTGGCAGGACAGCGGGCATTGTTGAGCGGCGATATTGAAGCGCGGCAGGAGCGGGCGCTTATTCGTGCTGGTGCAGATGTGCGTGCCCAGGTGCTGCTGGTGCCGCACCACGGTAGCACCACATCTTCCAGCGCCGCATGGATTGAGGCGGTACAACCTGTGATAGCGATTGCCCAAGCCGGCTATCGCAACCGGTTTGGGCACCCGGCACCTGCCGTGGTGGAGCGTTACCAGCGCGCCGGTGTTGACTGGGTCGCAACGCCGACATGTGGGGCCGCGTGGTGGCGCTCCACGCAGCCCGATCAGGTGCAGTGTGAACGCGCGCATCGGCGCAGGTATTGGTCGACCCTGTCCCCTTGAGAGCTAGCCCGGTTGCTACACTCCATGCCACTTTGGACGCTGCAGTGGCGGGCTGTGGCGGACGGGCAAGTTCATGCAGGCCTGATTCTTGCTGCAGAAGCAGCAATCCATATGTGGGAGGCGCGCGAAGATGCAAAAGTTTGATGAAATGTACGCCATGCTGCCTTTCGATGGCAGCGATGTGCGGCCCCATTACAAGGCCTATGCCCAGTGGCTGGCACGCCAAGCGCCAGCCACGATGCAGGCACGCCAGGCCGAGGCAGAAATGATTTTTCGCCGGGTGGGCATTACGTTTGCTGTCTATGGTGACAAGGACGAAAGCGGCGCAGGAACGGAGCGGCTGATTCCGTTTGACTTGATTCCCCGCATCATTCCTGCTGGTGAGTGGCAGCGCATGCAGCAAGGGCTGGTGCAGCGTGTGACCGCGCTCAACCGCTTTATCGGTGACATCTACAACGGACAGGAAATTCTGCGGGCAGGCATTGTTCCGCGTGAACTGATTGACGGGAACAGCCAGTTCCGCCCTGAGATGTGCGGGCTGCAGGTGCCCGGCCATATTTACGCGCATATTGCTGGCATTGACATCGTGCGGGCCCCCAATGCGCAGGGCGAGGGTGAGTATTACGTGCTGGAAGACAATCTGCGCGTGCCTTCTGGTGTGTCTTACATGCTGGAAAACCGCAAGATGATGATGCGCTTGTTTCCTGACTTGTTCAGCGCGCACGCGGTCGAGCCGGTGGCGCATTACCCCGATATGTTGCTCGATACCTTGCGTGCCAGCGCACCGCCCAGTGCTGCAGCGGCCACCGCGACCGTCGTGGTGCTGACCCCCGGCATGTACAACAGCGCTTACTTTGAACACGCCTTTTTGGCCCAGCAAATGGGGGTGGAGCTGGTTGAAGGCCAGGACTTGGTGGTACGCAATCAGGTGGTGTACATGCGCACCACCCGTGGCTTGCAGCGGGTCGATGTGATTTACCGCCGGGTGGACGATGATTTCTTGGACCCGGATGTTTTTCGCCCTAGCTCAACGCTGGGGTGTGCGGGCTTGATGGAGGCTTACCGCGCAGGCAATGTGACGATTTGCAATGCGGTGGGAACGGGGATTGCGGACGATAAGTCGGTCTACCCCTACGTGCCGGACATGATCCGCTTTTACCTGGGTGAAACGCCCATTCTCAACAACGTGCCCACCTGGCTGTGCCGCAAGCCCGACGACCTGCGCTATGTGCTGGAGCATTTGCAGGAGTTGGTGGTCAAGGAAGTGCATGGCGCTGGTGGCTATGGCATGTTGATTGGCCCTGCAGCGACGACGGCAGAACTTGAAGACTTCCGCAACGCATTGCGGGCGAACCCTGCGGGCTATATCGCCCAGCCGACGCTGAGCCTGTCGAGTTGCCCGACGATGGTGCAAGCGGGCATTGCACCGCGTCACATTGACTTGCGCCCTTTTGTGCTGAGTAGCAGCGAAGGCGTGCACATGGTGGCGGGTGGTCTGACCCGTGTGGCTTTGAAAGAGGGATCGCTGGTGGTCAATTCTTCTCAAGGTGGCGGAACCAAAGACACCTGGGTGCTGGGTGAGCCTGGCCAAGATGCGTTGCTGGCGGCGCAAGCACAGCCGTATGGCATGGCTCGGGGGGTATGAAATGCTAAGCCGCACTGCTGACCATTTGTTCTGGATGTCGCGCTATACCGAGCGGGCAGAAAACACTGCCCGCATGTTGAGTGTGAGCTATGACACCTCCATGCTGCCCATGCGCGCTGAAGATGCCACGCGGGTGTGGCAAGGGGTGCTGTCGATCAGTGAGTTGATTCCGGCGTTCCAGTCCCGCTACGGCGAAGTCACGCGCGACAACGTGCTGTTTTTCATGGTGGCCGATGAGCGCAACCCCGCATCCATCGTCGCGTGCTTGCGTGCAGCGCGTGAAAACGCACGCGCGGTGCGCGGTGCATTGACGACGGAAATCTGGGAAACGCAAAACCAAACATGGCTGGCGCTGCGCGCACAGCTGTCCGGAGGCGCCTTGGGCAAAGACCCCGGTCAGCTGTTTGAATGGGTCAAGTACCGCTCGCACCTTGCACGGGGGGTGGCGTTGGGCACCATGCTGCAAGACGAAGCCTTTAACTTCGTGCGCATGGGTACTTTTTTAGAGCGCGCAGACAACACGGCGCGACTGCTGGATGTGCGTTTTCATGCCGTTGAGCGTGACTATCACGGGGTGGATTTCAGCCGCAAAGCAGGGCAGCAACTGGATTTTTACCACTGGAGCGCGTTGCTGCGCAGCGTGTCAGCGTTCGAGGTGTACCGCAAGGTTTACCGTGACGTGATCACGCCTGCGCGTGTGGCAGACCTGCTGGTACTGCGCGCCGACATGCCACGCTCGCTGCACGCCTGCATGCGCGAGGTGGTGGACAACCTCAAGGCCGTGGCCCACGAGGGCTCGCAGGAAAGCCAGCGCAAGGCGGGGCGCCTGCTGGCCGATCTGCAGTACGGCCGCATTGATGAAATTCTGGACACCGGCTTGCACGCCTACCTGACGCAGTTCCTGGATCGCGTGAACCTGCTGGGTGAATCCATCACCCGGGATTTTCTGGTGCCCGAGCTGTGAGTACACCACAGCGCAATAAACAACGGAGCCCGAAGGCTCCGTTGTTTATTGATAGCTGCTAGCGTAGATGGGGTAAGGGCTGGCACTGGTTTTGGCTACATAGACCGCTGCCAAAGATGCCTGAGCAGACTCAATGTCCCTCAGCCTCGCCCATCTGGGTCTGCAAGTAGTTTTGCACGCCGACTTTCTCAATCAGATCCAACTGGGTTTCCAGAAAGTCGATATGTTCTTCGGTGTCGTCCAGAATCTTGAGCAGCAGGTCACGAGAGACAAAATCGTGCGCAGCTTCTGCCGTCTTGATGCCGTCCTTGATGGTGGCCTGGGCCGCCAGCTCCAGGTTCAGGTCGCACTGCAGGCCTTCGGGCACGTCTTCACCAATTTGCAGCTTGCCCAGATCCTGCAGATTGGGCAGCCCGTCCAGCATGAAGATACGATCCATCAGCACGTCGGCGTGCTTCATTTCGCCGATCGATTCTTTGTACTCCACTTTGGCGAGCGCCTCAAAGCCCCAGTGCTTGTACATGCGGTAGTGCATGTAGTACTGGTTGATGGCGGTCAGTTCATTTTTGAGTTGTGCTTGCAGCGCTGCAATGACTTGTGGATCGCCTTTCATGGGGGCTCCTTTTGTGGTGAGGTGGTGGAACGTATTGTGCGGGATGGGGGTTCTGTGACGCCCGATGTCCACACTGGCGCGCAGTGGCTGCGGTTGATGATAAGTCGTGTTTGTATTGATTGATAGCTTTACGCAATCAATTTGATTAAGTCAATTGATTGGTTTTATTAACTGTAAGCGCTTAGACTACAGTCTGTGTTCAGTCGCATCACATAAGGAAACAACATGTCCGTTATCAATACCGTTATCAAGCCTTTCCAAGCCTCCGCATTCAAGGATGGCAAGTTTATCGAAGTGTCCGAAAAGGACGTGCTGGGCAAGTGGGCTGTGTTCTTCTTCTACCCCGCTGACTTCACCTTCGTGTGCCCCACCGAACTGGGCGACGTGGCTGACCACTACGACCAATTCCAGAAGCTGGGCGTAGAAATCTACTCCGTGTCCACCGACACCCACTTCGTGCACAAGGCATGGCACGACGCTTCCGAAACCATCGGCAAGATCAAGTACACCATGATCGGTGACCCATCGGGCGTGGTGACCAACAACTTCGAAGTGATGCGTCCCGGCGTGGGCCTGGCCGACCGCGGCACCTTCATCGTGGACCCCGATGGCGTGATCCAAGCTGTGGAAATCACCGCGGAAGGTATCGGCCGCAACGCCGAAGACCTGCTGCGCAAGGTGAAGGCTGCCCAGTACGTGCGCAACCACCCCGGTGAAGTGTGCCCCGCCAAGTGGAACGAAGGCGAAGCCACACTGGCTCCTTCGCTGGATCTGGTTGGCAAGATCTAATCCGATTGCCCGTGAAAAGCCTGGGCGAGGCCCGGGCTTTTTTTCAACCAAGCAATCTCTGGCTATCAAAAAAGAATTTAATTAGGATTTGACTATTATGCTCGACGCCAATCTCAAGACCCAACTCAAAGCTTACCTCGAACGCCTGCAAAAGCCGCTCGAACTGGTGGCCACTTTGGACGACAGCAAGGCGGCTGGCGAAGTCAAGTCCCTGCTGGCCGACATTGCGGCGCTCAGCGACAAGATCACCGTGGTCGAGAATAACGACCTGAACGTGCGCAAGCCCTCTTTTGCCATCAACAACCCCGGCGTTGAAACCGGTGTGCGTTTTGCCGGTGTGCCACTGGGGCACGAATTCACCTCCCTGGTGCTGGCGCTGCTGCACGTTGGCGGCCATCCCTCCAAGGAATCGGCCGACTTGCTGGAGCAGGTCAAGGCGATTGATGCACCACTGCATTTCGAAACCTACTACTCGCTGTCCTGCCACAACTGCCCCGATGTGGTGCAGGCGCTGAACCTGATGTCGGCCCTGAACCCCCACATCACCCACACGGCCATCGACGGCGGCCTGTTCCAGGACGAAGTCAAGGAGCGCGAAGTCATGGGCGTGCCCACCGTGTTCGTGAACGGCGAGCGCTTTGGCCAGGGCCGCATGGAGCTGGCGGAAATTGTCGCCAAGGTGGACACCGGCGCCGCAGCCCGCGAAGCCGCCAAGATTTCGGCCAAGGACGCGTTTGACGTGCTGGTGGTTGGCGGTGGCCCCGCCGGTGCCGCTGCGGCCATCTACGCCGCCCGCAAGGGCATCCGCACCGGGATTGCTGCCGAGCGCCTGGGCGGCCAGGTGCTGGACACCGTGGACATCGAGAACTTCATCTCGGTCAGCAAGACCGATGGCCCCAAGCTGGCCGCGGCCATGGCGGCCCACATCCGTGACTATGAAGTCGATGTGATGAACCAGCAGACCGGCGCCAAGCTGGTGCCCGCTACCACCGAAGGTGGTCTCATCGAAGTGCACACCGCTTCGGGCGCGGTGCTCAAGTCCAAGACCGTGATCCTGTCGACCGGCGCGCGCTGGCGCAACATGAACGTGCCCGGCGAGGAGCAGTACCGCACCAAGGGCGTGACCTTCTGCCCGCACTGCGACGGCCCCCTGTTCAAGGGCAAGGACGTGGCGGTGATTGGCGGTGGCAACTCCGGCGTGGAAGCGGCCATCGACCTGGCCGGCCTGGTCAAGAGCGTGACGGTGCTGGAATTTGCCAGCGAGCTGAAGGCCGACGCCGTGCTGCAAAAGAAGCTGCGCAGCCTGCCCAACGTGACCGTGATCCTGAACGCCCAGACCACCGAAGTGAACGGCGACGGCAAGAAGGTCACCGGTATCACCTACAAGGACCGCACCACCGACCAGGTTCACCAACTGGCGCTGGAAGGCATCTTCGTACAGATCGGCCTGCTGCCTAACACCGACTGGCTCAAGGGCACAGTCAACCTGACGCGCTTTGGCGAGATCGAAATCGATGCCAAGGGCCACACCAATGTGCCCGGCGTGTTCGCAGCCGGTGACTGCACGAATGTGCCGTACAAGCAGATCATCATTGCCGCCGGCGCCGGTGCCACGGCCGCGCTGTCGGCGTTTGACCACCTGATTCGCCACTGATCGGTATTATCAGTATTTAAGAAAAATCGGCATCTGGCGCTTATCTAACAAGCGCAGTGAGCTATTAAAAAAGGACTGCCCAGGCAGTCCTTTTTTTGTGAAGCAGCCCAGCGTAGGGCTGTGTTCCGCATCAGTCCATGGTCAGCTTTTGCTTGTCCACCACGTCCTTGTAGGCGGTGTATTCGGCCTTGATTTCGGCAGCAAACTTCTCGGGGGTGTCGGCCACGATCAGTGAACCGGTTTCCTCGATGCGCTTGCGCACGGCGGGGTCTTGCAGCACTTTGTGTACGGCTTTGTTCACCTTGTCCACGACGTCCTTGGGCATGCCCTTGGGGCCAATCACGCCGTAGTAAGCCATGCGGTTCACGCCAGGGGCGCCCACTTCAGCCAGCGTGGGCACATCAGGCAGCACAGCCAAACGTTGGGGTGCTGCCACGACCAGCGGGGTCAGGCGCTTGCTTTGGATAAAGGGCAAGGTGGAAGGGAAGTTGTCAAACAGCAGCGGGATTTGGCCCGCTACAGCGTCGTTCAGTGCAGGGCCCGAGCCACGGTAGGGGACGTGCTGCATTTCGGTGCCGGTGGCCAGCATGAACATTTCCATCATCAAGTGACCGATGGAGCCAGTGCCGGGCGAGCCAAACGAATGCTTGCCGGGGTTCTTCTTCGTCCTCCAGCAGCGCAATCCATTCCTGCGTGCCGCGCGTTTGCATCAGCGGCACCATCAGCGCCAGCAATGCCGTGCGGTTTTGCACGCGGGCCGTGTTGGTGGCAAAGCGCGCATCCTGCGCCCATTCGGGTTGATGCACCGCTGCGCAAAAGCGCGCGAACTGGCCGTCGTTGCCAATGGCCAGCAGCACATTGCCATCGCTGGTTTTGAAGTCCTGGTAGGGCGCCAGGCTGGGGTGGATATTGCCCGCACGCCCCGGTGCTTGGCCGGTGGCCAGATACCCTGCCGCCTGGTTGGCCAGCACGGCCATGCCCACATCCAGCAGCGCCATGTCGATGTACTGGCCCTGGCCAGTGCCGGTGCGGGCGTTGTCGCGGGCATTGATGGCCGCCAAAATCGCGTTGCTGGCGTACAGGCCGGTGAACACATCGATCACCGCCACGCCCACTTTGAGCGGGCCGCCGCCGGGTTGCTCGTCGGCATGGCCGGTGATGCTCATCAGGCCGCACATGGCCTGCACCATCAAGTCGTAGCCTGCGCGCTCGGCGTAGGGGCCATCCTGGCCAAAGCCGGTGATGGAGCAGTAGATCAGCTTGGGGTTCAGGGCTTTGAGGCTGTCGTAGTCCAGCCCGTATTGCGCCAGGCCGCCGACCTTGAAGTTCTCAACCACCACATCCGCTTCTTGCGCCATCTGGCGCAGCAGCGCCTGGCCTTCGGGGTGGGCCATGTCGACGGTGATGCTGCGCTTGTTGCGGTTGCAGGCGGTGAAGTAGCTGGCCTCGCGCGTGTCGTTGCCCGCATCATTTTTCAGGAACGGAGGGCCCCAGTGGCGGGTGTCGTCGCCAGCCACGGGGCGTTCGACCTTGATCACATCGGCACCCAGATCGGCCAGCATTTGGGAGGCCCAGGGGCCGGCCAGTACGCGGACAGATCCAGCACCTTGATGCCTGCCAGTGCACCTTTTGCTGTGGAATTGGACATCATGAACCTTCTAGAGAAAAGAGCCGCAAATGCTTATTCTGTAAGCGCAGGCAGCTCTTAGAAGCAGAGCGAACTCCTGGGAACGCTCTGCATAGTCAACCTAGGTGAATGGCGCTCAGTTGGCGAATGCCGCAATGCCAGTCTGGGCGCGGCCCAGAATCAGCGCGTGCACATCGTGCGTGCCTTCGTAGGTGTTGACTACTTCCAGGTTCACCAGGTGGCGGGCCACGCCGAACTCGTCGGAGATGCCGTTGCCGCCCATCATGTCGCGCGCCAGGCGGGCCACGTCCAGGGCCTTGCCGCAGTTGTTGCGCTTGATCAGCGAGGTGATCTCGACCACGTTCTGGTGCTCGTCCTTCATGCGGCCTACGCGGAGAGCCGCTTGCAGGCCCAGGGTGATTTCGGTCTGCATGTCGGCCAGCTTCTTCTGGATCAGCTGGTTGGCGGCCAGAGGGCGGCCAAACTGTTTGCGGTCCAGTGTGTACTGGCGCGCGGTGTGCCAGCAGAACTCGGCCGCACCCATGGCGCCCCAGGCGATGCCAAAGCGTGCGCTGTTCAGGCAGGTGAAGGGGCCCTTGAGGCCACGCACTTCAGGGAAAGCGTTTTCTTCTGGGCAGAACACGTCGTCCATGACGATTTCACCGGTAATCGATGCGCGCAGGCCCACCTTGCCGTGGATGGCGGGGGCGCTCAGGCCTTTCATGCCCTTGTCCAGAATGAAGCCGCGGATCTGGCCCACGTTGCCGCCTTCAGAGACTTCCTTGGCCCACACCACAAACACGTCGGCCACGGGGCTGTTGGTGATCCACATCTTGGAGCCCTTGAGCTTGTAGCCGCCATCGACCTTGTAGGCACGGGTGGCCATGGAGCCGGGGTCGGAGCCGTGGTCGGGTTCGGTCAGGCCAAAGCAGCCAATGAATTCGCCCGATGCCAGCTTGGGCAGGTATTTTTGCTTTTGCGCTTCGGTACCAAACTCATTGATCGGCACCATCACCAGCGACGACTGCACGGAAGCCATGGAGCGGTAGCCCGAGTCCACGCGCTCGATTTCGCGTGCCACCAAGCCGTAGCTCACGTAGTTCAGGCCAGCGCCGCCGTATTCGGTGGGGATGGTGGGGCCCAGCAGGCCCAGCTCGCCCATCTCGCGGAAGATGGACACGTCGGTCTTCTCGTGGCGGAACATGTCCTGCACGCGGGGCATCAGCTTGCCCTGGCAGTACTCATAGGCCGCGTCGCGGATCATGCGCTCGTCAGCGGTCAGTTGCTCGTCCAGGTGAAAGGGGTCTTGCCATTGGAAGTTGGACATGTGGTGCTCCTTGGATATCTCTGGGTGGTCTGGTGGCAGTGCATGCGGTTTTGTGCAGGCATGCCGGTCAATGGAAGCCATCGTACGAAGAGGCTGGGTGCCAGGCAAACGATTTGTTTGCATCCAGATATGAGGTTTGCGCATGTATGGCTTGAATGTGCAGAGCAATTGCGGCAGCATGTGCAGTCTTGCCTTGCCCTCCATAAAACAGTCCTCCCTCCATGCGCCGCTCTATCCCTTCCACCCAAGCCCTGGCCTGCTTTGAGGCCGCCGCCCGCCACGAAAGCTATACCCGCGCCGCGCAAGAGCTGGCGCTGACGCAAGGTGCGGTCTCACGCCAGGTGATTGCGCTGGAAGCGTTTGTGGGGGTGGAGCTGTTTCGCCGCACGCGCCATGGCGTGGCCCTCACGCCGGCTGGCGAGGCTTATGCGCGCAAGGTGCGCAGCTGGTTGCTGGGCATGGAGCGCGACACGCTCGACCTCATGGCCCACCAGGGCGCGGGGGGCACCATCAAACTGGCGGCCGTGCCCACGTTTGCCACGCGCTGGCTGATGCCACGCCTGCCGCAACTGGCCAAAACCTATCCCGACATCACCGTGCACATTGATGTGCAAACTCGCCCGTTTTTGTTTGCCGACACGGGCTTTGATGCAGCCTTGTATGCGGGCACGCCCGATCAGGTGCACAACTGGCCGGGGATTGAAGCCCTGCACTTGATGGACGAAGACGTGGTGCCCGTGTGCAGCCCCCAGTTGCTGGCCCGGGCCGTGCAGCGCGATCTGGGGCGTGCGTGGCAGCCGCTGGCCCGCAGGCGCTGGCAGATTGCCGCTGCTGCAGCAAAGCACGCGCCCGCAAGGTTGGGTGCAGTGGTTTCAGTCGGTGGGGTGGATGCGCAGCGCGCCATGGACGGGCCGCGTTATGAGCTGTTTTCCATGCTGGCGGTGGCAGCCACGCAGGGGATGGGGGTGGCGCTGATTCCGCCCATGCTGGTAGAGGCCGAACTGGCGCGCGGTGAGCTGGTGGTGGCCTGCGCCCAGCCTTTACGGGGCGAGCGCGGCTACTACCTCATCACCCCCGCGCAGACCATGCCCTCAACGGTGGTGACGGCGTTTTCGACATGGCTGCACCGCATGGCCCAGCACAGCAACGGTGTCGCAGGCTAGCGGTGCTTAAAAACTGGCAACCATAGAAAGTGTCTATCGTGACAATAGCTTAAGCCCCTTATCCAGTGGGCTAGGCACACTTGTCCACAAGCTTGTTGGGGCTGGTGGGGAGAACTTTTCGTGCCGAGCGGGCGAAAACGGTTGGCGCAAAATAGCTGCCCGCGCTGATCTATCAAGCGCTGGCAGCTATTTGGAGCATGCATGAGGAGAGGCGGCTTAGCCGTGCAGCCCCACCCCCAGGCGCTGTGGCAGAACCTCTTGCAAGATGGTGGTCGAAATCTCTTCAATCGATTTGGTGGTAGTGGACAGCCAGTTGACCCCCGCGCGGCGCATCATGGCTTCGGCTTCATGCACTTCCGAGCGGCAGTTTTCCAGGCTGGCGTAGCGCGAGCCGGGGCGGCGCTCGTTGCGGATGGTGGACAGGCGGATCGGGTCGATCGTCAGGCCAAACAGCTTTTTCTTGATGGGCTCCAGCGCCGGGGGCAACTTCTTGCGCTCAAAGTCTTCGGGAATCAGCGGGTAGTTGGCCACCTTCAGGCCAAACTGCATCGCCAGGTACAGGCTGGTGGGGGTCTTGCCCGAGCGGCTCACGCCCACCAGCACCACATCGGCGCCGCTGAGGTCGTGGTTGGTTTGGCCATCATCGTGGGCCAGCGTGTAGTTGATGGCTTCCATGCGGTCCAGATACTCTTTGCTCTGGCTGATGTCTGAAAACCGGCCCACGCGGTGCTGGCTCTTCATGCCCAGCTCGTCTTCGAGCGGCTGCACAAAGGTGCCAAACATGTCCATCAACAAGCCTTTGCAGTGATCGTGGATGACGGCCACCACATCTTGATTGACCAGGGTGCTGAACACGATGGGTTTTTTGCCCTCCACCTCACCGGTGTGGTTGATCTGGCGTACCGCTTGGTGGGCCTTGTCAACGGTGTCGACGAAGGGAATGCGCACAATGCGGGGTTTGATATCGAACTGCGCCATCAAGGCGGTGCCGAAGGTTTCGGCGGTGATCCCTGTGCCGTCAGAAATTACGTATACGGTGCGCGAGTGCATGGGCAGTTTTCCAAATCGAGTCAAACAAGCGCACGCGCTTGCGCGGCAAAGGCAGAGCCAGCGTGCGCGGCAAGGCGTGCGGTGCTGCGCATTATTCCTAATTTCAGCGCCAGTCTGCGGTTGGCTGGCGCATGGAATGTGGCAGGGGGCGGAACGTGATCAAAAAAGAGAGCTTCTGACGCTTGTGCAACCGAAGTTTTAAAGCTATTTGACATTTAAACCATTGATATAAAAGCGCAAACAGCTATTAAATTTATAGCGTGCGCCGTATTTTCCTTTAGAAACAGCGGACTAAACACAGCTGTCCTTCAGAGGGCTGTGAGCATCTGTACGGCGCGTGCCAGATAACAGCGCGCATTGCTGGGCAGGAGTAGAATGCCTGCGCAAAGATTCAAGCGCTTGGAGCCTCTCCAGGCGCTGCACGGGCTGGCTACCGATGACCGATAACCTCGAACAGCAAAGTTGTGGTTGGTGTCCAGCACGTGCATCCAGCAGGCGGGTTTGTTGGGCCAGCCGCTGGGACGTACCGGTTTTTAACTTTGGAGCCTCCCATGTCTAACCGTTTCGAAGCGACCGCTTTGGTCGTGCCTTTCGAAAATTTGCGTATGAGCGACGTCGAAGTCGTTGGCGGTAAAAACGCCTCCCTCGGCGAAATGATCTCCCAGCTGCCTCAAGGCGTGCGCGTGCCTACCGGCTTTGCCACCACCGCCCACGCATTCCGCGAATTCCTGGCATTTGAAGGCTTGGCCGACAAGATCTCCGCCAAGCTGAAAGCGCTGGACGTGGACGACGTACGCGCACTGGCCGCTGTCGGCGCTGAAATCCGTGCCATGGTGGAAGCACAACCTTTCCCCGCTGACTTGGAAGCTGCTATCCGCGCCGCTTTCATCACCCTGCAAGGCGGCAACGAAGCCGCTTCGTTTGCGGTGCGTTCTTCCGCAACTGCTGAAGACTTGCCTGACGCATCGTTTGCGGGCCAGCAGGAAACTTTCCTGAACGTGGTTGGCATTGAAGACGTGCTGCACAAGATGAAGGAAGTGTTTGCGTCGCTGTACAACGACCGCGCCATTTCCTACCGCGTGCACAAGGGCTTTGAGCACGACGTGGTGGCCTTGTCTGCTGGCGTGCAGCGCATGGTGCGCTCCGACCTGGGCGCTGCCGGCGTGATGTTCACCATCGACACCGAATCCGGCTTTGAAGAAGTGGTGTTCATCACTTCCAGCTACGGCCTGGGCGAAACCGTGGTGCAAGGCGCTGTGAACCCCGACGAGTTCTACGTGCACAAGCCCATGCTCAAGGCTGGCAAGAGCGCGCTGATTCGCCGCAATTTGGGCTCCAAGCTGATCCAGATGGTGTTCTCCACACCCGAAGAAAAGGCCGAATCCGGCAAGCTGGTCAAGACCACGGACGTGGCACCTGAGTTGCGCAACCGCTACTCCTTGAGCGACGCTGACGTGCAAGAGTTGGCCAAGTACGCGCTGGTGATTGAAGAGCACTACGGCCGTCCTATGGACATCGAGTGGGGCAAGGACGGCACTGACGGCCACCTGTACATCCTGCAAGCGCGTCCTGAAACCGTGAAGAGCCAGTCCAAGGGCCAAGCCGAGTTGCGCTACAAGCTCAAGGGCACAGGCAATGTGCTGGCCGAAGGCCGCGCGATTGGCCAGAAGATTGGTACCGGCCCTGTGCGTCTGGTGTCTGACATCTCGCAGATGGACCAAGTGAAAGCCGGCGACGTGCTGGTGACCGACATGACCGACCCCAACTGGGAACCCGTCATGAAGCGCGCCAGCGCCATTGTCACCAACCGTGGTGGTCGTACCTGCCACGCCGCGATCATCGCGCGTGAGTTGGGCATTCCTGCCGTGGTCGGCTGCGGTGACGCCACCGCACTTCTGAAGGATGGCACCTTGGTGACCGTGTCCTGCGCCGAAGGCGATACCGGCAAGATCTATGACGGCCTGATCGAAACCGAAGTGACCGAAGTGGTGCGCGGCGAAATGCCCGAGATCAGCACCAAGATCATGATGAACGTGGGCAACCCCCAGCTGGCTTTTGACTTTGCCCAGTTACCCAACCAGGGCGTGGGTCTGGCTCGCCTGGAGTTCATCATCAACAACAACATTGGTGTGCACCCCAAGGCCATCCTGGACTACCCAGCGGTAGACCCTGACCTGAAGAAGGCCGTGGAATCCGTGGCCCGAGGCCATGCATCGCCCCGCGCTTTCTACGTGGACAAGGTCGCCGAAGGCGTGGCAACGATTGCTGCTGCGTTCTGGCCCAAGCCCGTGATCGTGCGTATGTCGGACTTCAAGTCCAACGAATACCGCAAGCTGATCGGTGGCAGCCGCTACGAGCCCGAGGAAGAGAACCCGATGCTGGGCTTCCGCGGTGCTGCGCGTTACATCTCCGAAGACTTCGGCGAAGCCTTCAAGATGGAATGCGAAGCCCTGCGCCGTGTGCGTGAGGACATGGGCCTGACCAACGTGCAGATCATGATTCCTTTCGTGCGTACCTTGAAGCAAGCCGAACGCGTGACCACCATGCTGGGCGACAACGGCCTCAAGCGCGGTGAGAATGACCTCAAGCTGATCATGATGTGCGAAGTGCCTTCCAACGCGATTCTGGCGAATGAGTTTCTGGAATACTTCGACGGCTTCTCGATTGGCTCGAACGACCTGACCCAGCTGACCCTGGGTCTGGACCGTGACTCCGGTCTGGAATTGCTGGCTGCGGACTTTGACGAGCGTGACCCCGCAGTCAAGAAGATGCTGGAGATGGCAATTGACGCGTGCTTGGTCAAGGGCAAGTACGTGGGTATCTGCGGCCAAGGCCCTTCCGACCACCCTGACTTTGCCAAGTGGCTGGCAGACAAGGGCATTGTCTCGATCTCGCTGAACCCTGACACCGTGATCGATACTTGGCAGAATCTGGCGGGCTAACCTACCGCCTGCGTGAAAGGCCTGTGATGCAGTTTTCTGAAAATGATGTGCATGGCGGGCCAGATCCAATCTCGGCCAACGGGGGGCATATGCCCCCCGATTGGCACGACACACACCACCTGTGGCTCAAAGCAGTTTTGCTGGCAGTCTGGGTGGTGTCTTCATTTGGGGTGGTGTTTTTTGCGCGGGATTTGCAGGCCTGGGTGCAAGGCTGGCAGCTGGGTTACTGGATGGCCGCCCAAGGGGCAGTCCTGATGTTCATGCTGATCGCGCTGGTTTACTGTGTCGTGATGGATTTGTTCGAGCGCTCGGCCTAAGCACGCCGCAGCTTTTCTCCTTCCTTCACGTTGCATGCCCATTCCTTCTGGCGCTAGCGCCGCATCTTTCCCTCGCGCGCGCGCCTACCAGTGGCGTATCCACCGCCTGGTAGGGCTGTACTGCGTCTGCGTGCTGCTTTTTCTGCTGCTGATGACCTGGGCTGAGCGCCAGGGGCTGTCACGCCACTGGATTGGCCCCATTTTTTTGTTCGTGCCGGTGATGATGTATGCCGGTATCGGTGTCTGGGGGCGCACCGGCGATGCCGATGAGTACTACGTTGCAGGGCGCCGTATCCCGCCGATGTACAACGGTATGGCAGCTGCCGCCGACTGGATGAGCGCGGCGTCTTTCATCAGCTTGTCGGGCGCTTTGTATTTGCAAGGCTTTGGTGGCAGCAGCGGACAGCCAGGGGGCTGGCGTACTTGCTGGGTTGGACGGGCGGGTTTTGCTTGGTGGCCATGCTGGTGGCGCCCCACCTGCGCGCCATGAATTTGTATACGTTGCCGGACTTTTTCCAGCAGCGCTTTGGTGGGCGCTGGCCACGCACAATTGCCGCGATTGCCTCGATTGTGTGCTCCTTCACGTATGTGGTGGCGCAGATCTACGGGGTGGGGCTGATCGCTTCGCGGCTGACCGGGGTGCAGTTTGAGATTGGCATCATGCTGGGTCTGGGCGGTGTGCTGTTGTGCTCTTTTTTGGGTGGCATGCGTGCTGTGACCTGGACACAGGTGGCGCAGTACGTGGTGATCTTGCTGGCATTCCTGATTCCCGTGTCATGGCTGGCCTACAAACAGCTGGGCAACCCCGTGGCGGCGGTTGCGTATGCCAGCCAGTTGCAAAAAATTGCCGAACTGGAAGCGCAGTTGCTGGTGTCGCCCCAAGAGCTGTCCGTGCAGCACCTCTACAGCGAACGCGCGGACGCGCTGGAAGCCAAGCTCCAAGATGTGCCCTTGGCAATGGAGCGTGATCGCTTGGTGTTGCACGAGCGGCTGCGTTACTTGCGCTCCACCAATGGCGATATGGGGCAAATTGCGGCCATCAGCCGGGAATACGCCAACTTGCCGCGCAATCCTGCAGTGGCCGAGCAGCAATGGCGCCAGCAACTGCAGGATTACCGTGAGCGCGCAAAACCTCTGTCTGGGTTGCCGCGCCACAGCCAGCCTTTTGGTGGCGACCCGGATGGCACACCCGCAGAGCGGGCCCAGTTCAACGATGAGCGCAACAACTTCTTGGCGCTGATGTTTTGTCTGATGCTGGGTACAGCGGGCCTGCCGCATTTGCTCACGCGTTACTACACCGTGCCTTCCGTGTCGGGCGCGCGCACTTCTGTGGCATGGACGCTGTTTTTTATTGGCCTGATTTATTTGAGTGCCCCGGCACTGGCGGCGCTGATCAAGCTGGAAGTGATGAACAACCTGGTGGGCGTGCGCTTTGATGAGCTGCCCAACTGGATTGCCCAGTGGGCGCGGGTGGATGCGTCGCTGCTGTCGGTGGAAGACATTAACCGCGATGGCATTTTGCAGTTTGGTGAGTTGCGGCTGGGGGCCGATCTCATCATGCTGGCCACGCCCGAAATTGGGGGCTTGCCCTATGTGGTGGCTGGACTGGTGGCTGCGGGTGGGCTGGCGGCGGCGCTGTCGACGGCCGATGGCCTGCTGCTCACCATCAGCAATGCACTGGTGCGGGACTTGATTGTTTCGCGGCGCTTGCGTCAGGCATCCTCAGAGCAGCGCGTGATTTTGTCCAAGTTCATGCTCATGGGCGTGGCTTTGTTGGCGGCTTTTGTGGCCGGGCAGCGTTCTTCCGACATTCTGCCCATGGTGGCCGCATCTTTTTCGTTGGCGGCCTCTGCCTTTGTGCCGGCCATGGTGCTGGGTATTTTCTGGCGTGGCGTGACGCGCTATGGCGCCATTGCGGGCATGTTGTCAGGCTTGGGCGTGGCGCTGTATTACATGCTCTCGCACAGCCTGTGGGTGCAGCATTGGGTGCCATCGATTTTGCTGGCCGATGGCCTGTGGTGGGGGCTGCAGCCCGTGTCTGCCGGGGTTTTTGGTGTGCAGGCGGGCTTGCTGGCGACCGTGCTGGTGAGCTGGTTGACACCGCATATCCATCAAAATAAATAGCTGCTGGCGCTCAATTGATAAAGCTTTCGATGATGAAATTATTTGAAAGTGTTATTTGGTGAGCGCCAAATGCTCATGAAGTAGTAGCAAAAATTCGCAGCCCAACATGGATTGCCCCAATGCAGCGCCGCTCGCTTGTGTGCGATGCTGAACAGCACCAAGCCAATTCAGGAGACGGTATGAGCGCGGTTTTGATCAAAACACCGGAAGGCCAGCAAGCCTTCAAAGAGCGCAGCGCGCTGCTGGCAGGTAAATTGCGCTCCGCTTTTTTGCTGTTTGATGGCCAGCGCAGCGTATCCCAGGTACTGGCTGCCACCCAAGGTTTGGGGGTGGTGCAGGCAGATATTCAAGCCCTGCAGCAAGCAGGTTTTTTGCAAGATCTGGTGGCCCATACCCCAGACCTGGCACCGGCTGATATGCCCCAGCGTAGCGACCAGGATCGCTACCGTGATGCCTACCCCTTGGCCGTTGCGTTGACGGGAAAACTGGGTTTGTCTGGCTTTCGTTTGAATTTGTCGGTGGAGGGATCGACCTGCTATGCAGATTTGGCAGCCGTGGCTCCCAAGATCAAAGAAGCCGTGGGGCCAGCCGCTTACGCACCGCTGCAGCGGGCGTTGTTTGCGTAAAAGCGTGGATACTGCATGCAGCATCAGATGGTGGCATCCGATGAAAAAACGGCCTGTCATTGACAGGCCGTTTTGCATTCTCCGTGAGAGAGGCTGGGCAGTGGTTTACACCGCCAGCAACTCCACCTCAAACTTCAGGGTGGCGTTGGGCGGAATCACGCCGCCTGCGCCGCGGGCACCGTAGCCCATTTCTGGGGGAATGATCAGCGTGCGCTTGCCGCCGACCTTCATGCCTTCCACGCCTTTGTCCCAGCCTTTGATGACCATGCCCGCGCCCAACTGGAACACGAAGGGGTCATTGCGGTCCTTGCTGGAGTCAAACTTGGCGCCTTGCTCGCCGTTGTGGTAGAGCCAGCCGGTGTAGTGCACGGTCACGCGCTTGCCGCGCGTGGCTTCGGCGCCTTCGCCGACCACGGTGTCTTCTGCCTGCAGCACGGGCGCGGTCTTGGTGCCCAGCAGTTCCACTTCAAACTTCAGCGTGGCGTGGGGCGGGATCACGCCGCCTGCGCCGTGGGCACCGTAGCCCAGTTCTGCAGGGATGATCAGGGTGCGCTTGCCGCCCACCTTCATGCCTTGCACGCCTTCGTCCCAGCCACGAATGACCATGCCATCGTCCAAGGTGAACTCAAAAGGCTCACGGCGGTCTTTGCTGGAGTCGAATTTGGCGCCTTGCTCGCCATCTTGGTAGAGCCAGCCGGTGTAGTGCACCTTGACGTCAGCGCCGCTGACAGCTTGGGCACCTTCGCCGACAACGACGTCTTCGTATTGCAGGCCAGAGGCAGTGGTGGTCAGTGCCATGGAGTGTTCCTTGTGAGATTGCGCAAATAAAAACAGGCACTGTGAGTGCCTGTGAGTCGGTGGCGGCAAGGGCCGCCACGAGGCAGGTGCCTAGATTACTTCTTCGCGCGGGCGGCTGCCCAGCGTGTGGCAAAAGCCTGTAGATCGCTCAGGCGCTTGAGCAGGTCTTGGCCCGAAGGAGTGACGGTATAGCCGTCGTTGCCGTGCTCCATCAAACCTTCTTCGCGCAGCTCTTTGATGCGGGTGTTCAAAGTGTTGGGCGTGATGCCGCCCACGCTGTCTTGCAACAAACGGAAGGTTTGGGGGTGACCATCGCGCAGTGCCCACAGCACGCGCAGTGCATAGCGGCGCTCGAGTTTTTCGAGCAACTGATTGATGGCGGCGTTTTCCTTAGCGCTCATGGCCGCTTCTCCTTGCGCTGAGATGGGGGCTGGATCTGGTGCATTGCTGCCGATCCACACGGGTTTGACTATCGCTTTGAATCTTGTCTGCTACAAGTTTAGTAGCTCGGAGCGCAGAATCGCTAGGCGGTAAAGTCCAAAAAACGTCAAAAACACTACTTTTGTTGTAGCGTTGCCACGTTCTCCAGCGCGCGCGCTCACCTTCGGGGATGGGCGGATTGCCCAAAACATCGGGAAGGGGCTGGGGTGGACTTTCTAGAATTGTTGGCACACAGGGGAAACCCTTGGCGGCAAGGAGTTGTCGCTGTTTGATGAATTTTTTTGCCATGACCGACAACGCTGCTTCTGACCTACCTACCGCTTCTTCTTCCAGCCCCAACCAAGCCTCTTTGCCTTTGCAGGGCATACGCGTGGTGGAGTTCAGCCACATGGTCATGGGGCCTGCGTGCGGCATGGTGCTGGCGGATCTGGGCGCAGAAGTCATCAAGGTGGAGCCAGTGACGGGCGACCTGACACGCGGGTTGCTGGGTGCGGGCGCGGGATTTTTTCCCATGTTCAACCGCAACAAGAAAAGCGTTGCCATCGTCCTGCGCCGCGCTGAAGGGCTGCAAGCGGCGATTCGCTTGGCCTCCACCGCCGATGTGGTGGTGCAAAACTTCAAGCCGGGCGTGATGAAGAAGTACGGGCTGGACTATGCCCATCTGTCCCAGCTCAACCCCGGCCTGATCTATGTGAACCACACCGGCTTTCTGCCTGGCCCTTACGAGCATCGCACCGCACTGGATGAAGTGGTGCAAATGATGGGTGGGCTGGCGTATATGACTGGCCGCCCCGGCGATCCGCTGCGTGCCGGCTCCAGCGTGAACGACATCATGGGCGGCATGTTTGGGGCGATTGGCGCGCTGGCCGCGCTGATGCAGCGCAACCAGACCGGCAAGGGCCAAGAGATTGACTCGGCCCTGTTTGAAAACAATGTGTTTCTGGTCGGGCAGCACATGATGCAGTACGCCGTCACCGGCCAGCCTGCGGCACCCATGCCGGAGCGCATTTCCTCATGGGGGCTGTATGACGTGTTCAGCGTCAAAGATGGTGAGCAGATATTCCTAGCCGCCGTGAGCGATGCCCAGTGGCGCACCTTTTGCACCGCCATGGGGTTTGAAGACATGGCCAACGATCCGGCTTTGCAGACCAACAACGACCGTGTGCGTGCCCGCGCCAGCATGCTGCCCGAGCTGCGCAAGCGCTTGGCGCACTACAGCGCTGCACACTTGGCGCAGGTCTTTGAAGCACACCAGTTGCCCTTTGCGCCGATCTCGCGCCCCGAGCAGTTGCTGGACGATCCACACTTGCTGGCCACAGGGGGCTTGGCGGATGTGGTGCTCAGCGATGGGGAAAGAGCGGGCCACACCGCGAAAACCACCTTGCTGCCGATCCGCATGGATGGCGAGCGTTTGGGGGTGCGCAGCCAGCCCCCTAAACAGGGGGAGCATACGCGCGAGCTGCTGGCGTCCTTGGGGTATACGCAAGCAGAAATAGACGCCATGCTGCAATCCCAATCCATTGCTTAAGGCATGCACGGCCAGGAAAAGCCCGAACAGAATTTTGAGTGTTTTTAGGCTCTGGCGCTTATGGGGTAAGCGCTGGTAGCTATCAAATTTATGTATCAAGACTTATCGATCAAAACTTAGCAATCAAGCATAAAAAAAGGAGACCCGAGGGTCTCCTTTTGGTTGTGCGCTGGCCAGCAGTGGCTGGCAGGGCAGGCTTTTACAGCGAATCGATGAAGCTGCGCAGCTTGTCCGAGCGGCTGGGGTGCTTGAGCTTGCGCAGCGCCTTGGCTTCGATCTGGCGGATGCGCTCGCGCGTCACGTCAAACTGCTTGCCCACTTCTTCCAGCGTGTGGTCGGTGGACATTTCAATGCCGAAGCGCATGCGCAGCACCTTGGCTTCGCGAGGAGTCAGGCCATCCAGGATGTCCTTGACCACATCACGCAGACCGGCTTGCATCGCGGCCTCAATCGGCGCGGTGTTGGCCGAGTCTTCGATGAAGTCGCCCAAGTGGCTGTCGTCATCATCACCAATCGGGGTTTCCATCGAGATGGGTTCCTTGGCGATCTTCATGATCTTGCGGATCTTGTCCTCAGGAATTTCCATCTTTTCGGCCAAGATGGACGCATCAGGTTCGAAACCAAACTCTTGCAAGTGCTGGCGCGAGATGCGGTTCATCTTGTTGATGGTCTCGATCATGTGCACCGGGATACGGATCGTGCGGGCCTGATCCGCAATCGAGCGGGTGATGGCCTGGCGAATCCACCATGTGGCGTAGGTCGAGAACTTGTAGCCGCGGCGGTATTCAAACTTGTCCACGGCCTTCATCAGGCCGATGTTGCCTTCCTGGATCAGATCCAGGAACTGCGACCACGGTTGGTGTACTTCTTGGCAATCGAGATCACCAGGCGCAAGTTGGCCTCGATCATCTCTTTCTTGGCAAAGCGGCTGTTGCGCTCACCTTCGTTCATGCGCTTGTTGATGTTCTTGAGTTCATCCAAGGGCACGACGACGCGCGATTGCAGGTCGATCAGGTTTGCTGCAGCTCTTGCACAGGAGGAATGTTGCGCGACAGCACATTGCTCCAAGGCTTGCCGGCATTGGCATGCTCTTCCACCCACTTCAGGTTCAGCAGGTTCGGTGGGAATTCCTTGACGAAGGTTTCCTGCGGCATGCGGCACTTGTCCACGATGATCTTGCGCAGCTCACGCTCTTTCTTGCGCACATCGTCCACTTGCGAACGCACCAAGTCGCACAGCTTTTCAATGGTCTTGGCGGTGAAGCGAATGGTCATCAACTCTTCAGTGATGGACTTCTGCACCTTGTTGTAAGCCGCTGAGCCCCAGCCGTCCTTGTCATACGCTTTGCGCAGCTTTTCGAAGTCTGCCGCAATCTTGTCAAAGCGCACCAGAGCTTCGTTCTTGAGCTCTTCCAGACGGCGAGTCATGGCCTTGGAGCCACCCTTGCCGTCGTCGTCGTCTTCTTCGTCGTATTCGTCGAAGTCTTCTTCGGCCACGTAGCCGTCGTTTTCGTCGGCATTCACAAAGCCGTCGACGATGGTGGAGATGACGACCTTGCCATCACGGATTTCAGCAGCCATGCCCAGCACTTCGGCAATGGTGGCGGGGGAGCCGGAGATCGCCTCCATCATGTCCATCAAGCCGCCTTCGATGCGCTTGGCGATTTCAATTTCGCCTTCGCGGGTCAGCAGTTCGACCGTGCCCATTTCACGCATGTACATGCGCACGGGGTCGGTGGTGCGGCCAAATTCCGAATCCACGGTCGACAGCGCGGCTTCCGCTTCTTCTTCCGCTTCTTCTTCGGTGGTGGCGGACTGGCCGGTGTTGTTCAGCAGCAGGGTTTCGGCATCGGGCGTTTGCTCGTACACCGCCACACCCATGTCGCTCAACATGGAAATCACAACTTCCATCGTTTCAGCGTCCACCAGCTTATCGGGCAAGTGGTCGTTGATTTCCGCGTGGGTGAGGTAGCCGCGAGTCTTACCCAGCTTGATCAGCATCTTCAGACGCTGACGGCGGGTGTTCATTTCTTCTTCGGTCAGAACGGTCTCGTCCAGACCGAATTCCTTCATCAAGGCACGTTCTTTGGCCTTGCTGATCTTCATGCGCAGGGGCTTGGCCTTTTCGGTTGTACCAGTGCCTGCAGCTTCTACTTCTACTTCGGCTTCAGGCTCGGCATCCGCTTCCAAATCGATATCGGCGTCAAAGTCACCAATATCTTCATCGTCACCGGACTCTTCCTTGGCTTTGGGCTTGCGGCCGCGCTTGGCTGGGGCCTTGGCTTCGGCGGCTGGCTGCTTTCTTGGCCGCGGGCTTTTGGCTACGGGTTCTGCAGTTTCTGCCGCGTCTTTTGGCCGCAGTTTTTTAGCGGCAGGCTTTTTGACCGCAGGAGCGTCGTCAGCGTCGGATTTCTTTTTCCGCGCTTGGGTGCGGATTCGGCCAGCAGCGCATCGGCCATGGCTTTAAGTTCAGTTTGGGACAGGGTCGCCATATCGGAATCTTTCTTGGAAGCGACTGCCGTTTTGGCAGCGGTTCTTCACCGCAGTTGCAGACGCGGCTTTGGCGCTGGCAGTTGCGGTGGTTTGGAAGTTTTGGCTTCGCGCTAGCGTCGGCGCCTGCTTGGACTTCGCGGACTTTGAAACGGGCATGAAAACTCTTGGTCAAAAGCGAACACACAAAGGGAAAACGCAAGCGCCACTCAACCCGGCGCATGAACGTGCTAACAAAAATTAGCACGCACGGGAGCGAACAGCTCCTAGGCAAGATGTCTGGGCGATCATTTGGTGTGCAGTCCTTGCGGATATTGGGCGAGCAATTGCTGCTCAACACGTGATTCCATCACGGTGCCCGGGCCGGAGGTGCTGCTGTCGCTCTTGCCGAAGAATCCATTAATTATAGCGTTTGCTAGAAATTGCAAGAGGTAAACGCGATTTTTGCGTAAATATTTTTTAATGAGGCCGCAAACCCTTGCTGGGTAAGGGTTTGCAAGGTGTATTTTTAAAAATAAGAGCAGGAAGCGCTTGTTAATAAAGGCTTTCAAATATTTTTATATTTAAAAACCTTGCTTTTAAAGCGTGAAGTGCTCTTGTTTTTAATTTAATTGCCCGGTGCGGTGGGCGCTGCCAGCAGACGGTTGCGTCGCTCGATGAGGGCTTGGTACTGGGTTTTGGCCGCCTGGTCTAAGGGGTTGGCCATGTAAGTTTTGAGCGCCTCGGTGGCCAGGTTGCTGACGCGTTTGGCCATCATGGGAGCCAAAATGTTGCGCAACTCTTGGAACTGCTCTTCTTCCTCACCTTCGGGGTGGCCGTGTGGGCCGCTCATGAGGTGTAAGGCCAGCGCGGCATGCGGCGTTTGCGTGACGCGCTCTTTCAACACCGCCCACGCTTGCGGGCCGTGGTCTTGAAACTCACTTTCAATCCACGCAAACAGCGGGCCGTGCGGGGCTGGCTGATTGACCAAGGTGTCCAAGTCATCGTTGTCCAGCCGCTCCATGAATTTCATCTGCGACAGCAAAATCCGCGTGGCCTCATCGGGCGCGGTGGAGGGCGCCACGCGTGGGCCGTTGGACATGGGGGGGCGCTGTTCTTTAAAGCGGCTGACTTTGTTGCTGCGTTTCCAGTCCCCACGGGTGTTGCCGCCGCCGCTGTTGCCACCGTTGTTGCTCCAGCGGTCTGTGTAGGGGGCGCTGTGGCTGGGCGCAAATTCCCCCACCCAGTCGGGAGGGGCTGATGCATACGGTGGAGGGTTTTCATGGCTGGGAGCTGCGGCGTGTTTGCTGCCGCCGCGCTGAAAACGCTTTTCCTGGGCTTCGGCCTGGGCCCACAGCTCTGACAGTTCACGGGTGTCGATCTGAATTTTGTGGGCCAGCTCGCCCAGTACCAGGCGCTTGAAGGCGCCATCGGGCAGCAGATTCCACAGCGGGCGCGCTTGGCTGGAGAGCTTGGCGCGGCCTTGGGCCTGCCCCAAGTCGCACTCGGCGCTGGCGGCTTCGATCAGAAACTGGTTCAGCGGCAAGGCGTTGGAGACTTGGCGTGCAAACGCGTCGCTGCCGTGTGCGCGGATGAAGCTGTCAGGGTCGTGCTCGGCAGGCAGGAACAAGAATTTGATGCTGCGCGTGTCGCTGGCGTAGGGCAAGGCGGCTTCCAGTGCTTTGTGCGCTGCGCGGCGGCCCGCGCTGTCGCCGTCAAAGCTGAAGACGACCGAGTCGGTAAAGCGAAACAGTTTTTGCACATGGTCGGCGGTGCAGGCGGTGCCCAGGGTGGCCACCGCATTCGGAAAGCCTAGCTGTGCCAGGGCTACCACGTCCATATAGCCTTCGGTGACCAGTGCGTAGCCCATGCTGCGCAGCGCATCACGGGCTTCAAACAGGCCGTAGAGTTCGCGTCCTTTGTGGAACAAAGGAGTTTCAGGTGAATTCAGGTATTTGGGTTTTTCATCGCCCAATACGCGGCCGCCAAAGCCGATGCACAGGCCTTTGACATCGCGGATCGGGAACATGATGCGGTCACGAAAGCGGTCGTAGCGCTTGTCGTCTTCGCCCACGATGACCAAGCCCGATTCGTGCAGCTGCGGGTCGTCATATTCCGGAAAGACACTGGCCAGGTTGCGCCAACCGGCAGGCGCATAACCCAGCCCGTATTTGCTGGAGATGGCCCCGGAGACGCCGCGATCTTTCAAGTACTGCACGGCATGCGGGGCAGCCTTGAGTTGCGCGCGATAAGCAACGCCCGCACGCTCGAGCACATCGTTGAGTGTGGCTTGCTTGAGCTTGGCCGCGGCCTGGCGCTCGCGCTCTTGGGGGCTGATGTCTTCCTGTGGCACCACCATGCCAACTTGGCCGGCCAAGTCGTTGACGGCCTCGATAAACCCCATGCCCGTGTGTTCCATCAAAAAGCTGATGGCGTTGCCGTTTTTGCCGCAACCAAAGCAGTGGTAGAACTGCTTGGCAGGGCTGACGCTGAACGACGGTGACTTTTCCCCGTGGAAGGGGCACAAGCCCATGAAGTTGGCGCCGCCTTTTTTGAGCTGCACGTAGCGGCCCACCACGTCGACGACATCGACGCGGGCAAGCAGCTCTTGAAGAAAAGATTGGGGAATGGACACGGGCGCTATTGTCCGATACGGCGGCAGTTTTCGCCGGGGTGTGCCTTTGGCAAGGCGAAAAAAAAGCCCGGCCAAAAGGACGGGCTGTCAAAGAAGGGGAAAGGGGGGATGCGGCTTAGTGCAGCATCAGGGCGCCAGCGCTCTTGCTCTTGCCGGCGCGTGCGGGGGGGGTGCACAGGCCGCATTCGTAGTGGCGGGCGGTTTCATACAGTTCGGTCACAAACATGCCGCTGCACTTGCTGCACTTGGTGCGGGTGAGCATGTTGGCATCCACAAATTTCACCAGACGCCAGGCGCGGGTGAAAGAGAGCAGGCAGTCCAGCTGCGAAGCTGTCACTTGCTCGGTGTACAGGCGGTAGGCCTTGGTCAGGATTTCCACGGAGTCTGCATCCACGCCTTTGGACAGGTACTCGTAGATGTTCAGGAACAACGAGCTGTGGATGTTTTCTTGCCAGGTCAGGAACCAGTCGGTGGAAAAAGGGAGCTGGCCCTTGGAGGGGGATTTGCCCGCGATTTCCTTGTACAGGCGGATCAGGCGTTCATAAGAGAGGGTGGTCTCCGACTCCAGCACTTGCATGCGTGCGCCCATGTTGATGAGCATGGCGGCGCGCTCGATTTGCTTGGATTCGTTCAGAACGCTTTTGGTTGCTGTGGTGGCCATGGCAGAACTCCGTGTCAGTGTTTGGGGTGTCAGTCTTAAAGAGGGCTTTAAGGCTTAGAGCACTTCGGAGACGCGGCTGGCCATCAAGATGTTGGCGTGCAGCGTGTTGGTGGCTTCGTTGCCGATCTTGTTGCTGCTGTGGTTGGTCAGCAGGTTCCAGACCAGGTCATCGTCCACACGGAAGCTGCACAGCATGGTGTTGCGGGAGGCAATCTTCAGCACTTGGGCTGCAGACAGGGTGGCCAGAATGTCGCAGGCCTCTTCGCTCAAGCCCAAGCGGAAAACTGCTTCGGCTTTGTCTTTGCGGATCAGCGTCTGTGCCAGCATCAGGTAGGTCAGATTGGCTTCTCGGATCTCGGCAAGCAGTTGTTCGTCATTCATGATTCCACCCTTTCAAATTCCAAAAATTGAGTCTTAGCTCGCGGTGTCGCTGTGGCGCTAGGCAGGCAGCGATCTGATGGAATGAATTGTGAAATACCGCAAACAGGAATTTGAGTCGGGGTACGCCGGTGCGTCGCGTCTCGTTGAGACGCCGTGTTTGTCTGGTTTGTATCGGGTGTATGTAGGAGAAATTCCTACATCAGCAACATTGCATTGCTGGCATGAGGTGGATTGTAAGTCTGTTTGTAACAAACTGATACATCCATCTAAGGGGCTAAAACCAGCCCTTATGCAGGCTTGGATGAAAGGGGGGTTTTTCTTTCACTGCAGGCCTGCATAGTGCCTGAATTACGGGCGGATGATGCTCCTGAAAAAGGTGCAAAAACCGCCTTGTTCTCAGCGGAAAAGATAGTTAACTTTTGGCCACCGGGCGCGCCGGGTTGCTGCACCATTCGCTCCAGCTGCCTGCAAACAGTTTGGTAGGTGCAAACCCTGCAATCTCCATGGCGATCAGGTTGGGCAGCGCGCTGACGCCGCTGCCGCATTGGTGCACCACGGTGGCGGGGTCACGGTCTTGCAACAGGGCTTCAAACTCTGCACGCAGCAATTCTTTGGGTTTAAAGCGACCGTCTAGTGCGATGTTGTCGGTGAAGGGGCGGTTCAGGGCGCCGGGAATGTGTCCGGCTACGGGTCCATAGGTTCCACTTCGCCGCGGTAGCGGGCAGGGGCACGGGCATCGATCAGGGTTTGGTGGCCTGCTTGCGCCAGGCTTTGCTCCACCTCGTCGGCTGACACCAGCTGGCGCAGGCTGTCGTGCAGCGCAAAGTTGGATTGAAAGTGTGCTGGCTCTGTGCCTTGGCTGGTGGCGCCGCCCAGCGCAGTCCATGTTTGCAGTCCGCCATCAAGCACGGCAACCGCATCGTGGCCGGCCCATTTGAGCATCCACCACAGGCGACCACAGAAATTGCAGCCTTGGCGGTCATACACCACGGCTTGCATGTCGTTGCGAAAACCGACGGAGGACAGCCATTGCGCAAAGCGCTCGCGGCTGGGCAAAGGGTGGCGGCCACCGGAGGCGGGCTGGTCAGTTTGCGCGGTATGCACCTGCCCGTCTTTGCCGGGCGCACCATGGCGGGCGCTGAGGCGCTGGTCCAAATCCGCATACACCGCGCCGGGGATATGGGTTTGCGTGTACTGCTGGCGGCCTGCGGCGGGGGTGGCCCAAACAAAAACGCAGTCAAAAACCATATAGGGGCGGGCGCCGGCTTTGGGGGGTTTGGGGTGGGCGGGCGGAATCAGTGGGGGGGAGGGCCTGGCCTCCGCGGAGAGGGGTCCATCTCTGGGC
>NZ_CADEPJ010000044.1 GCF_902829245.1 Comamonas jiangduensis
AGGGAGAACCATGCAGGAATGCGGGCGTGCTCAAACAGCTCGCGGGTGGGCGTGGCGGACATGAAGTGCGGGGCGATGATCAAAATCAAGCCAATCAGCACCAAAATCACGCCGCGCACCAGCATGTCGTTGTTCAAAGGGGGGGCAGATGGTTTGGAGCGTTGGGAGGACATGATCGGGCGTTGGGGACGAGATAACAGCTTGCGATTATCCTTGCTGCCCTTCGCTCCCCGATAACAAGAACGTCAGAAAGCCCTTCGCCATGCAGATGATCCAATGGTTCCCCGGTCACATGAATTCCACGCGCAAGCTCATTGAAGAGCGTGTGAAAGACATTGACGTGGTCATTGAGGTGCTGGATGCGCGCATTCCCGGCTCCAGCTTCAACCCCTTGCTGCAAGAGCTCACGGGCCACAAGCCGCGTATGAAGCTGCTGAACAAGCAGGACGTGGCCGATCCGTCAAAACCCAGCAATGGCTGGATTGGTACAACGCCCAGCCCGATACCCGTGCGATTGCCATGGATGCCGAAGAAGTGGCCCCGGCCCGCCGTCTGGTGGAGACATGCCGCCAGCTGGCACCCAACCGTGGGGGCATGGCCAAGCCCATGCGGGTGCTGATTTGCGGGGTGCCCAATGTGGGCAAATCCACCTTGATCAACACCATGAGCGGTAAAAAACAGGCCAAGGCGGCCGACGAAGCCGGGGTGACCAAGGATGAGCAGCGGATTGTGCTGGATGCCGACTTTTACCTGTGGGACACGCCGGGCATGCTCTGGCCCCGTATCTCGATCGCGCAAAGCGGCTTTAACCTGGCGGCTTCGGGCTCTGTGGGGCGCAATGCCTACGACGAAGAACTGGTGGCGCTGGAGCTGCTGCTGATCTTGCAAAAGCACTATCCCCAAAACTTGGAAGACCGCTTCAAGCTGGGTCTGGGCGTGGCGCAAATTCAGGCCTTGCATGACGATGAGTTGCTCGAGGCGATTGGCCGCAAGCGCGGCTGCGTGATGAGTGGCGGGCGTGTAAACCTGCAAAAAGCGGCGGAGATTGTGATTACCGACTACCGCACCCATATGCTGGGGCGCATCACCTTAGAGACGCCTGAAGAATTTGAGCAGTGGGCTGCAGTGGCTGCGGTGGCCGATGCCGAGCGCCAGGCCAAAAAGGATGCGCAGGCCCAAGCCCGTAAAAAAGGGCGCAAGCCGCGCTGAAAACAGCATTTCTACCTACGCCGTGCGGAGCGTGGGTGTAGCAGGCTGTGAGCAATCTTTGGCTCCCAGTTGTTGCCCATAGCCTTCGCTTCGATGTTCACCTTCGCGCAACCTCACAACACCCGTTCTTCACCTGCGCTGGCGTATGCACGTATTGGGGCTGTACTCATCAGCATCTGGTATGGCGGCATGGGCTGGTTGACCACCATTTTTGCGGTGCAGGGGAGCAACCGCTGGTGGGGCGGCCCTTTGGCCACCTTGATTGCTGGGATTGCACTGCTTCTGATTTGGCGCGGTCATTGGCGCTGGGCAGCCCGTTGGCTGGTTGTGGGGGCTGTGGCGCTGACCAGCTTTTTTGCCTGGGACTTTGCGTTTCAGCCCTCGACCAGCTTGCTGGTGTTGACGGTGCTGGTGGTATTTGCCGCCTGGACGTTGGGTATGGTTGAGGCCAGCATCGCCGCATTCGCGGTGATCTTGCTGGGTATTGGGCTGATTCACTGGGGCTATATCGACTGGGCACAGATGCTGTCCGTCAGCTACGTGCTGTTTTTCTTGCTGGGCATCACTGGGCTGATGCTGCAGGGCTACCGCAGGCATCTGGAAGACTTGCGCGAATCCTTGAGCACGCTGGAGCAGCACAAGCAGCAACTCCATGTGCTGTACCAGGCGGTGGAACAGTCTCCCGACAGCATTTTGGTGGTCGATTTGCAGGGCCATGTGATTTACGCCAACCCTGCCTATGAGGAGCGTACGGGGTACCTGCGCAGCGAGGTCATGGGGCTGCCCTCTCGGCAGGTTTCTTTGACGGGGCTGACACAGGAGCAGTACCAGGAGATGCGCCAAACCGTAGAAACCGGCCAGGCTTGGCAAGACACGGTGCGCAACCGGCTGAAAAATGGCGACATCGTGGTCGATGACGTGCGCATTGCCCCTGTGCTGAATGCGCAAGGTCTGGTGAGCTATCTGGTGGAGAACCGCCATGATATTTCACAGCGCCTAGAAGCAGAAAACCGCATCTTGCATTTGCAAAAGCATGACAGCGTGACCCAGTTGCTCAACCGGCATGCGGTGCAAGAGCTGCTCGATGAGATGCTGGTTGCACTGCAAAGTGGGCAGGGCCCGCAACGTTATGGCGAGCACCACGACTGGCACGCCTTGCTGCTGGTGGAAATTGATCGTTATCAGAACTTTGAAATTACGCGAGGCCGTGGCTGGATGGACGCTTTGGTGCAGTCGTTTGTGCAGCGGCTGCGCGCCGTGGCCCCCAGTGTTGCCAAACTGGCGCGCATTCGCATCAACCAATTTGCGGTCATCGTGCCTGCGGTGGGGCAATCCCGCTATGGGGCACGCATGCACACCTATGCGGTGGCGCAGGAGTTGCAAGAGGGTTTGCGCATGACCCAAATTACCAGCCTGGCTGAAGGGCCAGAGACGGTCAAACTCAGTTGCAGCGTGGGCTTTACCGTGTTCCCCTTTGTGGAGGATGGGCTGAGGACCGACAGTGCAGACCATGTGCTGCGCCGCGCCAGCGTGGCGTTGAGCCAAGCACTGCACCAAGGCGGTGGGCAGGTGCATTCCTATTCAGAACTGCTTGATGAGTCCATCCAGCGGCGTATGCAGGTGGAAAAGAGTTGCTCGTCGCGCTGGACGAAGGGCAGCTGCAGGTGTTTTGCAGTCTCAGGTGGACATGAATGGCCGTGTGGCAGGCGCGGAGGCCTTGGTGCGCTGGAAGCATCCGGTCAAAGGGTTGATTGCGCCGGGCGATTTCATTCCGGTGGCGGAAAGCTGTGGCCTGATTGTGCCGCTGGGCGACTGGATGATGGAGCAGGTGTGTTTGCTGCTCAATGATCCGCGCGTGCAAGCCCAGGGCTGTGGGCTGTCGGTCAACGTCAGCACGGTGCAGTTTCGCCAGCCGCAGTTTGTGGACAAGGTGCGCGATGTGCTGCAGCGCACGGGCGCTCCCGCGCAGCTGCTGACGCTGGAGGTGACGGAGAGCCTGTTGCTCAACGATGTGGAGGGCACCATCCGAAAAATGGTGGCTTTGCGTGCATTGGGCGTGCAGTTTGCCTTGGACGACTTTGGTACGGGCTATTCATCCTTGGCGTATCTGATGCGTTTGCCGATTCAGGAAATCAAACTCGATCAGGCATTCATTCATGATTTGGCCCCCATGTCCGAGCACAGTGTGCTGGTGCAGGCGCTGTTGATGGTGGCCAGCTCCAAAGATCTGCGCGTGGTGGCAGAGGGGGTGGAGCAAGCCGCCCAGGCAGAGCTGCTGCAAGCGTGGGAGCCCAGCATCTTGTGCCAGGGCTACTTGTTCAGTCGCCCGGTGCTAGCCCAAGATTGGTTGCTCAATCCGCAGTTGGGCATGGCCAGTTGAAGCTGGTAAGACAGCGGTGCTGCGCATGGGGCGCAGCGAAGGGAGCCCAGGCT
>NZ_CADEPJ010000045.1 GCF_902829245.1 Comamonas jiangduensis
GAATAGCGCCCGGCGTGCCAGATGCGCGAGAAGCCGCGGCGTTGCTTTTGAATGTTGACAGGTTCGGTGGTGGGGGTGGGCATAGCGCAGTCCAAAGCAAAAAAATCGCCACCCGCTGGTGGTGCTGTGGCGATTGTAGAAACTCTGGGCGGGGTCTGTGTGCCCAGCGCTAGGCGGATTGCGCCTGCAGGGCGGCGCGGCCCAGACGTCGCACGGCCTCGGCCATGTCCTGTGCCTCGGTAGCGGCGAATGATAGGCGTAGCGCGTGTCGCTCTGCAGCATCAGGGTAGAAGGCTTTGCCCGGCACATAGAGCACCCCGTGCTGCACGGCGGCCTCAAACAAGCGCTGCGGTGCAATGTGGGGCGCAATGTCGGCCCAGACAAACATGCCGCCTGCAGGCATGGTGCAGCGCAGGGGCTGATCGGGGATGGCATTCAAGCCCTGCACCAAGGCATGCATGCGCCGCTGGTACTCGGCGCGGGCGCGCTGCACCGTGGGCGCGTAGCGGCCGCTGTGCAAATAGCTGGTGGCCACCATCTGCGCCATGGGCGAGGTGCATAAATCTACGGTTTGCTTGGCCACTGCGCGCGGCGCAGCAAGGCCTGGTCTGCCAGCATCCAGCCAATGCGCAGTGCCGGGGCCACGGTTTTGGACAGGCTGGAGAGGTAGACCACCGGGTTGCGCTCGACAGGGGCCAGGTGCGCAGCCATGCTGCGCAATGTGGAGGGTGTGCCACTGGCCGTGTCCTGTGCGTGGGCAAAGTGCAGCTCGCCATAAGGGTCGTCTTCCACGATCCAGAAGCCGTATTGCAGGGCCAACTGCACCAAAGCCTGGCGCCGCTGGGCACTGAGCAAACTGCCACGCGGATTGGAGAAGTTGGGCACGGTATAGAGCAGCTTTGGGCGCTGCGCCGCAGGCATCTGCGCCAGCAGTTCGGCCAGTGCATCGGTGTGCAGGCCGTCGGCATCCATGGGCACGCCCACAATGTTTGCTTGTGCCAGGCGCAGGGCTTGCAGGGTAGCGGGGTAGGCGGGCACTTCCACCAAAGCGATGTCGCCGGGCTGCAGCAGCACGCGCACCAGCAGGTCGAAGGCCTGTTGCGAGCCCGTGGTCACCAACACATCCGGTGCGCTGGCTGACATGCCGCGCTTGCGCTTGCTGCGCCAAGGCATCGCGCATGGCAGGCAAGCCTTCGGTGGCGCCGTATTGCAAGGCGCTGATGCCTTGGCCCAAAGCGTGGCTGGCAGCCTGTGCCAGGCCTTCGGCATCCAGCAACTGGCCGAGGGGTAGCCGCCCGCCAGGGACATCATGCCGGGGCGGCTCAGGAGGGAAACAGCTCCCGAATCGGTGAGCCGGCGGGCTCGGCAAACAGCGGGCAAAGCCGCCAGCGGCGTGAGGGTGGGCGTGGTGTTCATGCGGACCAAAGAGGGCCCACGGCGGATGGTGCCGTGGGCGTTGAGGGATCAGGCCGTCACACCCTGCCAGGCAGCGCGCACTTGCGCCATGGAGCGCTCCTGGGCTTGCGCGTACAGCGCAATCTCATCGTGCACCTGGGCGCCCAGTGCCGCTTCAAATACTTGCTGCGCGGCATTGGCTTGGTAGTGCTTTTGCTCGTCGCCGCCGAGGTTGGATTGGAAGATGCCTGCGGCGCTGACTGGCAAAAAGTCTTCGTAAGTAATCGGTTCTGCCTGCACCAAGCCCTGGGCAATCAGGGCCTCCCAGTCGGCCGTGCTCTGAGGAAGCTGGGCCGGTGCCGGGGCACCCGCAGGCACGCTGTAGCGGTAAAAAGCCAGACCCTGGCTGCGCAGTTGCGCATGGGTGTCAGGGAATTGCGCAAATGCCTGCTGCAGGCGCGTGCTGTAGTCAGGCGCGGCACTGCCAGCGCTGCCCATGCTGCGCACCTGGGCCAGCAGCTTGTCATACAGCGCACGGCCCTGGTGCGTCAGGGCGACGCCGCGTTGCTCAATTTCGCCAAAACGGGCGGTGTGTGCACCGTTGCTGTCGCCTTGCGCATCGGTAAAGCGGATGGCTTCCTTGAGGGCTTTGAAGCTGGTTTGGCGCAGCAAAATCGGGCAGCGGCGGCGTGGCGGGCCTTCCACCACCTCCTTGGCATCCATGCCGTGGGCAGGCATGCCTGCTTGCGCCGCGTCAATATCGAGCGTGCGTGGCGTCAGGTGGTTGATGTGCGGGCCTTTGAAGCACACCACATCTGCAATCAAGCGGTGGGCTTTTTGCAGCGCATCGTAGGTGGCTGCATCCACGGTGGCATCGCTGTGCCAGCGGAACGTCTCCAGCGCTTCTTGCACAAATGCGTTGGCATCGGCATCGCTGAGGCCGCCTTGTGCTTCCGACTGCGCAATCAGCGCCAGTGCACGCGGGGTGAAGATGTTGCGGCGCGCCAGAATGTCGCTGGCTTGCTGGCGCAAGTCGGGGTCGGCAATCAGCTCCAGGCGCAGCAGCGAGGTAAACACGCGAAACGGGTTGGCGCGCAGTGCGGCATCGCTGACCGGGCGAAAAGCGGTGGAGTGCACAGGGACCCCTGCCACCGAGAGGTCGTAGTAACCCACGGGTTCCATGCCCATGACGGCAAACAAACGGCGCAGCGTGGCCAGCTCTTGCGCCGTGCCTACGCGGATGGCGCCGTGGCGCTCGATATCCAGGCGCTCCAGCTCCCCGGTGCGCACCATCTGGGCATGCAACTCGGCGTCTGCTTGCAGCGTCTGCTGGTTCACCTCGGCCACCAGCGCCACCAGGCTGCCGTATTGCGGCACTTCGGTGCGGTACATCTGGGACATGGCGCGTGAAAAACGGGTGCGAATTTCATCGCTGGAGACGAAAGCGGCGGTGGGGTGATGCGTGGCGCTCATGAGTGGGCAGTAGGAAAGACCATGGAAAAACAGGGTGCCCAGCGCGCAGTGATCGTATTACTACGCCTGGATCTCACCCCCATTCCAAGGCATGGTGGTGCAGGCTTTGACTTTGGTCAAACGATAATCTGGTGCCGATGTCATGCAATCCAGGAATGACCTCGGATTTCTCCATGTTTGCCAGCACCTGGGTGCTGGGGTTTTTATGCAGCTATCCCGACGTTTTTTGCCCCCGATGTCTTTGTTGTGTGCGTTTGAGGCCTCGGCCCGCCACCAGAGCTTTACGGCTGCTGCGGCTGAGCTGCACCTCACGCAAAGCGCGGTCAGCCGCCAAATCCGCGCCCTGGAAGACCGGCTGGGCATAGATTTGTTTGTGCGCGAACGTCAGACAGTGCGCCTGAGCCCCGCCGGGCAGGCCTATGCCCAAGAAATTCGCGGTGCGCTGATGCGCATCTCCAACGCCACCTTGGGCTTGCGCACCAACCCGCAAGGCGGCAGCCTGAATTTGGCCATCTTGCCCACGTTTGGCACACGCTGGCTGGCACCGCGATTGCCGCAGTTTTTCAGCGCACACCCGGGCATCACCATCAATCTCACCACGCGCCTGTCGCAGTTTGACTTTCAGCTCGAAGCCGTCGATGCGGGCATCCACTTTGGCCTGCCACATTGGCCCGGCGCGGAGCTGGCGTTTTTGATGAGTGAAACCGTGGTGCCTGCCTGCAGCCCTGCAATGTGGGCGCAGCACCAGTTTGCCCAGCCGCAGGATTTGTTGCGGGCGCCGCTGCTGCACCTGGCATCACGCCCCGACGCCTGGCACCGCTGGTTTGAGCACCAGGGCCACCCCACCAGCGAGGTGCCCGGCATGCTGTTTGACCAGTTCGCTACGGCAGCGCAGGCCGCTACTGCGGGCGTTGGCGTGGCGTTGCTACCTTCTTTTTGATAGCGCAGGAATTGGCCAGCGGAGAGCTGGTGCGCGCCCTGCCGCAGTTGCCTGAAATGGAAAGTGCCGAGCGCTATTACCTGGCCTGGCCCACCAGCCGCAGCGCTTATCCGCCCCTGCAGGCATTTCGCACCTGGATTCAAGCCTCGGCCAGCAGCTTCATGGCGCAGCATGTGCAAGGCCCTGCGACGCCCCCAGTAGCCCTGAGCGCGGCGCTGGCTAGATCCTGATGCCCGCCTTTTGGATGATGGCTGCATTGCTGGCGCTTTCTTTGCGCAGCACTTCTTCAAACGTGGCTTGATCCTGGTGCAAGGCGATGTTGTCCGTAGCTTTGAGGATGGCTTGAATGTCATCGGTTTGCACCAACTCCTGCACCAGGGTGTTGATTCGCTGGACGACCTTTGCGGGTGTGCCAGCAGGCGCCATAAAGCCAAATAGCGAGGTCAGGTTGGCTTGGGGCGCGCCGAGTTCGGCCAAGGTTGGAATATCTGGGTGGCTGGGCGCGCGCTGTGGGCCGGTGGTGGCCAGAACGCGCAGCTTGCCTTGCTCAATCAGTGCATTGATGGGCGCAAAAGGGTTGGCCAGCAGCAAATCGAACTGCGCGCCAGCGGCGTCGGTCACCAATTGGCTGCCGCCTTTGTAGGGTACGTGCACAAACTTGCCGCCAGTTGCGCGGATGAGCTGCTCCACCATGATGTGCGCCAGCGTGCCGTAGCCTGAAGTCGCCACGCTGACACCTTGGCGTGTCTGGGCTTGCGCCAGCACATCGGCAAAGCTGCGGCCGCGAAAGGCGGTGGTTGCCAGTACATAGACGGGGGCATACATCACGCTGGCAACCGGGATGATGTCGTGCATCGGGTCGTAAGCCACCTTCATCAGATACGGGTTGAGCGTGAGCGGGCTGATGGCACCAAACGCAAAGGTGTGCTGGTCATCAGCCTTGGCAAGCTCTGCCATGCCAATGGTGGCGCCGGCCCCCGGCTTGTTGTCCACCACAAAGGGCTGGCCCAGCGTCTGGCCCATCTGGTCGCCCAACATGCGTGCCACCACATCATTGATGCCGCCGGCGGGGTAGGGAACAATCAGGCGAATGGGTTTGCTGGGCCAAGTGGATGCTGCGGCATTTGCCTTGGCCGCACTGGCCAGTGATGGCAGGCCAGCAGCGGCAAGGCTGGCGCCTGCCAGCAGCAGGTGGCGGCGCTGAATGGGGTTGCGGTGTGTGATGTTCATGCAAATTCTCCAGCCATAAAAAAACCGCGCCTGGGCGCGGTTTGGGCAAGTGGACGCTTGCTTAGCGCTTTTGTTCGAACCAGCGGCGAGCCAGGGTGTCCCAAAAGTGCGAACCCAGCTCGATATTGTCGTCGTTGAAATCATAGCCGGGGTTGTGCAGACCCACGCCGGGCTGGCCATTGGGGCCGTTGCCAATCCAGCCATAGGCGCCGGGAACTTCTTCCAGCATGAAGCCAAAGTCCTCCGCAGTCATGGCAGGGGCGATGTCGGGGAAGGCATTGTCTGCGCCCACCATCTCTGCCATCACTTCGCCCATGAAGCGTGCTTCATCGGCGGTGTTGGTGGTGTTGGGGTAGCCAGGCTTGTGGATGTAGGTGGCTTCACACAGGTGCGCAGCCGCCACGTGGCTGGCAATACGCTTCAAGCCATCCACCATGTATTCCTGTGTTGACCTGCTCAGCGTGCGCACGGTGCCATAGATGGCGCATTCATCAGGGATGATGCTTTCCACGGTGCCGCCTTCGATCCTGCCGATGGTGAGTACCGCGCTGTCCAGCGGGTCTACGCCGCGCGAGACCAAGGTCTGCAACTGGCCCACGATGCCGCAGCCGACAGGCATGGGGTCCAGCGTGTTGTGGCGCACGGCCGCATGGCCGCCCTTGCCGCGCACGCGGATCTCAAAGCGCAGGGTGGACGCCATGATGGGGCCAACGCGTACGGCCATCTGACCTTGGGGCAGCGAGGGCCAGTTGTGCAGGGCAAACACGGCATCGCACGGGAAAAGTTGGAACAGGCCGTCGTCCATCATGGCCTTGGCACCTGCGCCACCTTCTTCTGCGGGTTGGAAAATCAGGTGTACGGTGCCGTCAAAATTGGGGTTCTTGGACAGCAAGGTGGCCGCGCCCAGCAGCATGGTGGTGTGGCCGTCGTGGCCGCAGGCGTGCATTTTTCCGGGCACGCAGCTGGCGTGCGCGGCACCTGTGGTTTCTTGCACAGGCAGGGCGTCCATGTCGGCACGGATACCGATGGAGCGCCCGGGATTGTCTTTGGAGCGGCCTTTGCCGTAGATGGTGGCAACCACGCCGGTTTTGCCCAGACCGCGGTGCAGGGGCAGGCCCAGTGCCTGAAGGTAGGCCGTAATCTTGTCGGCCGTGCGGTTCTCTTCGTAGCGCAGCTCAGGGTTCGCGTGCAGATCGTGACGGAAGTTGAGCAATGTCCCCAAATAAGGGGTGATGTCGTTGGCGGTATTCATCAGTTGGGGTGGCTGGCACAGCTTCGTGCACCAGTCACTGATACGTAGGAGAAACCATTATGGGTCTTGCCAGACGGGTTGTCTGCCCTGGTGGAATGTAATCAAGTGTGGCAAGGTCTTTGGGTGTGTGCTGATTTTTTCTTCTAAGCTGTTGATTATGAATAAGTAGTTGCGATGATGGGATTTTCAATAGGCATGCGGTGGCGAAATTGAATCATTCCAAACTTGCATCAATCGCGCGTGGGTTGAGGCGGTGATGCCTGTTTTACTTCGGTGCGGCTGACCAGTGTGGGTACCAGGCGCAAGATGCCATAGGCCAGCAAGGCACTGAGGACGGCGGTAGCTTCCTCGCCCATGCCCGCCGCCACACCAATGGCGGCCGTCAACCAGCCCCCCCGCCACCAGTCTTGCATGGCCTGGCTCCTTGGTTGAGATGCAATCTCCCCATGGTGCAGGCAAGCCGCAAAGGGGTGTGTGCGGAATCTCGGCCAAATGCTTGTCGTCTTGGAGCGATGAAATGCACAGCTGCGCGCATGCGGCGACAATGTAGGCCACATGAAAAACACCATTTTGCCCCTGCAATTGTTTGTACAACCGTCTTTGCAAGACGTGCGTCCCCTCATCCTCTACCACGGTCGTCGCTGTCCCGATGGTTTTGGCGCTGCCATGGCGGCGTGGCTGTTCTACGGTGACAAGGCCGAATACCGCGGGCTGGACCACGGTGAAATCCAGACCGCAGCGGATCTGGGTGAAGACCTGGAAGGCCGTGCGGTGTACGTGGTGGACTTTGCGTTTGAGCCCGTGCTGATGGCCGAGATTGAATCCAAGGTCAGCAAGCTGGTGGTGCTGGACCAGAACATCAAGTCTATGACGCTGTTCAAGCAGATCATTGGCCGTGGCACGCGCCTCAATGAAGAGCGGGGCAAGCAATTCTTCACCATCCTGGACTTCAAGCGCGCTACTGAATTGTTTGCCGACAAAGATTTTGATGGCGAGCCGGTGCAAATCTACCAACCCACGGGGTCTGACGATGTAGTGCCACCCACACCGCCAGAACCACTGGCCGAGGGTGAAACCGTCATCGATCGAGAAGGATGGTTGCCAGACGGCACGCCTGTGGATGGTGTGCCAGGTGGCGCAACCAAAGACCCGGCGGGCGTGAACGGCGGGCAATCAGGTGGTGCAGGTGGCAGCCCCGGTGGCCATGGCACCATCGGCGATCCCGGCCAGCCCCGCAAATACGCGATTGCCAACCGCGTCACCGTCTCCATCGCCCGCGAGCGTGTGCAGTACCTGGATGCCCACGGCAAGCTGGTCACAGAAAGTCTCAAAGACTTCACCCGCATCAACCTGGCCAAGCAATACGACTCGCTGGACGCCTTTTTGCAGGCCTGGAGCAGCGCCAGCCGCAAGCAAGCCTTGATCGACGAGCTGCAGCACCACGGCGTGCTGCTGGATGTGCTGGCCGAAGAGCTGGCGCAGGAAAAAGGCGATGGCAGCAGCTTGCAAGGGGCAGACCCCTTTGATGTGCTGCTGCATGTGGCGTATGACCAGCCCATCCTCCCCCGCAGCGAGCGCGCCAAGCGTGCCAAAAAGAAGCTGGCCGACGATGGCATTTACGCCAAATATGGTGAAACTGCCCGTAAAGTGCTGGACGCCTTGATCGACAAATACGCCGACGAAGGCATCACCGCCATTGAAAATACCGATGTGCTCAAGGTCCAGCCCTTGACCCAGATGGGCTCTCCGGTCGAGCTGATGCAAAGCTTTGGCGGCAGCAAGCGCCAGTACCAGGATGCCATGGCCCAACTGGGCCGTGCCATTTACCAGCCCGCACGCGCTTGATTAAAAAACATAGCTGCTAGCGCTTGCCTGATAAGCGCTGGAATCACTTTTTATTAGTAACACATGCCTCACCTGATTGCCGAAGAAGCTGCGCTGCACTTCATCCACCACTACCAGCGTTTGCTGGTAGTGGTGTCGCACATCCCAGTTTTCCCAACCTAAATCTGGCGAAGTGCCATACCTGGCCCTGCTGACGCAGGCGCGGGACTGGATGCTGGAGCACCCCCACGTGCTGCAAGCTGCCTTGGCAGCACTGCACCAAGCCAACGATCCGCTGCCAGACGATGTGCAAAGTGCTGTAGTCAGCATGCGTGCCGGGCGCTGGGTGTACCTGCGCGACACCGCGCACTACAGCATCTTTTTGCCCGTCACGGTGCATGAAAACGCCCAAGCCTATGCCGTCAAATCACTGACCACGCGGCTGCGCGATATGACAGGGTGCAGCGGTTTGGTGCTGCAAACCGCCTTGATGGAATACGCCGGCGGCATTGTCACGGATGGCCTTCTCGGCACGGTGGCCTATCTTGGCCCAGGCTACCGAGAAAGCTATGGCGAATATCTGGCGCAAGCCAAGGCACAAGGCCAGTTCTATCAAACACGGCTTCCTGCGGTAACGCCCGCACCAAGCCCCCGCCAGGCCCGCAAGCCCTCGCGCTCGGCCGCCGCAAAGGCTTCTGCAGTCCAAGCAGTGACAACAGTCAAACCGGCCAAGGCCATCAAGGCAGCTAAAAAGGCCGCTAAAAAATCCTAAAACCATAGCTACCAGCGCTTGATAGATAAGCGCTAGAGTCCTTTTATTCAGAATTTCAGAGTATTCCCGCATGTCCAACCTGTCCTCCATCATCAAATCCATCCAAGACATCATGCGCCAGGACAGTGGCGTGGACCGCGATCCCCAGCGCCTGTCCCAGCTCACCTGGCTGCTGTTTTTGAAAGTGTTTGACGCCCTGGAAGAAGAGCTGGAATTCACCAAAGACGATTACCACAGCCCCATCCCCGAGCCCCTGCGCTGGCGCAATTGGGCGGCTGATGCCGAAGGCATGACGGGCGATGCGCTACTGGACTTTGTCGACAACCAGCTCATCCCCACCCTAGGCAACCTGCCCGGCAGCATTGCGCAAAACCCCCGCGCCTATGTGCTGCGCAGCGTGTTTGACGACACCTACAACTACATGAAAAGCGGCCACCTGCTGCGCCAGGTGATCAACAAGCTGGCTGTCATCAACTTCAACCGCCAGGCCGAGCGCCACCAGTTCAACGACCTGTACGAAAAACTGCTCAAAGACCTGCAGGCCGCCGGCAACGCGGGCGAGTTCTACACCCCCCGCGCCGTCACCCAGTTCATGACCGACATGCTCAACCCTCAGTTGGGCGAGACGGTGATGGACCCCGCCACCGGCACCGGCGGCTTTCTGGTCTGTGCCATTGAGCACCTGCGCCAGCAAGCCCAAACGCCCCAGCAGCAGGCCCTGCTGCAAACCGCCGTGCGCGGGGTCGAGAAAAAGCCCCTGCCGCACAGCCTGTGCGTGACCAACCTGATGCTGCACGGCATTGAGGTGCCCAGCCAAATCCAAAACGACAACACCTTAAGCCGCCCGCTGCGCGACTACGGCCGGGCCGATCAGGTGGACATCATCCTCACCAACCCGCCCTTTGGCGGCACCGAGGAACCCGGCATTGAAGACGGCTTTCCCGCCGACCTGCGCAGCCGCGAGACGGCCGACCTGTTCATGATCCTCATCATGAAGCTGCTTAAAGACGGGGGCCGCGCCGCCGTGGTGCTGCCCGATGGCTTTTTGTTTGGCGAAGGCAGCAAAAGCCGCATCAAAGAAAAGCTGCTCACCGAATGCAACCTGCACACCATCGTGCGCCTGCCCAATGGCGTGTTCAACCCCTACACCGGCATCAAAACCAACCTGCTGTTCTTCACCAAAGGCCAGCCCACGCAGCACGTCTGGTACTACGAGCACCGCTACCCCGCAGGCGTAAAGAACTACAACAAAACCAAGCCCATCCGCATTGAAGAATTTGAGGCGGAAAAAGCCTGGTGGGGCAGCGCCGCCGACGGCTACGCCAGCCGCGTAGAAAACGAGCAGGCATGGAAAGTCAGCCTGGACACCTTGCGCGCCGCCAACTGGAACCTGGACCAGAAAAACCCCCATGTGGG
>NZ_CADEPJ010000046.1 GCF_902829245.1 Comamonas jiangduensis
AAAAAACACAAGGCCGGTGCGCGTTTGGGCTGGGAGTTTTTCCACCCCGAAAAGCCCGTACCCGGCCTGATCAAGTACATCGAAGACCGCGACATCTGGAAGTGGGAGTTTGCCGAGAGCGCGCCCTTCCTGGCTGCGCTGGACATGGAGGTGCGCACCTTTGAGCGCTGGGCCGAAATTGCCGCTTTCACGCCCGAGCAAGAAGCCACCTTCATGGCGCGCGGCGGTGCGATGGATGAGAAGTTCCAGAGCCTGTGCCAAGACATTGCCAGCGGTGCGCAGGTGCTCACGTTCAACGGCATGCAAGGTTTGATGGTCAATAGCCCCGGCGTGTTCCACAGCCAGGTGGGCGATATCCTCTCGCGCCAAAGCGGCAGCTTTGCGCTGATGTGGCACGCCGGCACCAAGGGCGTGAAGGTGGGCCTGCGTTCGCGCTCGGATTTCAACTGCATTCCGCTGGCCGAAAGCTTTGGCGGCGGTGGTCACGCGCAGGCCTGCGGCTTCAAGATGGACAACGCCCGTTTGCTGGATTTGCTCACGGGCGAGCTCAAGGCCGACCCCAGCGCTAGCTATGACTTGGTGCCTGCCCCGCTGTTGGAGTTTGACGAAGAGGGCAAGTGGATCAAGCCCAAGAAGGCGTGACGCACGGCTGGGTCTGCAGTATTGATAGCTGCTGGCGCTGATGCGAAAGGACTTCAGATAGTTATCTATCTGAAGTCCTTTTTCTTTGTGCGCTAGCAGCTCTCTTTTTAGGTGCTTGCTGGGGTGGGCAGCAGGGTGCTGCAGCTCTCGGGCAAGCCGCGTTCGGTCGCTTGCCAGCCGGGTACGGCCAGCAGTTGCTGCCATTGCTGCACTTCAGGCACATGGGCCAGTTGGCGCCAGTCGGCACAAAAGCGCAGAACTTGCCCGGTGCGTGGGTGCGGAATTTCCAGCGCGTGCGCATGCAGCCACAGGCGGTGCAGGCCAATGCGCTCGGCCCACCAGCGGTTGAGAGGGCCTTTGCCGTGGGTGGCGTCGCCAATGATGGGGTGGGATTCGTGCTTCAAGTGGCGGCGAATCTGGTGGCGGCGGCCGGTTTTGGGGAAGGCTTCTACCAGCGAAACGCGCGTGCTGGCGTGGCGCGGGTCATAAGCCTCGGGCCACTCCAGGTGCGCCAGGCAGCGCAGCAGGGTTTGGGCAGGCTGGGCGGGCGCATCTTCGGGGGCATCGTCGGGCTGCAAGGCGTAGTCCACCTCCACGGTATCGGGCAGCCAGCCGCGCGCCAAGGCCAGGTAGTGTTTGTGGGCGCTGTGGTCGGCAAAGCAGGCGGCCAGCTTTTGGCAGGCCTCTTTGCTCAGCGCAAACACCAGCACGCCGCAGGTGCCTTGGTCCAGGCGGTGCACCGGCCACACATGCTGGCCAATCTGGTCGCGCAGGGTTTGCAGCACAAAGCGGGTTTCATGGCGCGCAATGGCATACAGAGCAAGAAAGTGGGCGGAATGTTTCAGGGCGTCTTGGCTTCGGTAGTGGCTTCATGCATTTTTGGTGGCATTTACTACCTGGCCCCGCTGCTGCAACCGCTGACGGGTGAGCAAATTTTTGGCTGGCGCATGCTGATGACCATTCCATTCACCACGGCATGGCTGCTCTACAGCGGCCAGGGTGCGGCGGTGTGGGCGCTGTGGCAGCGGGTGGCCCAGCATTGGCCGTTTGCGGTGATGCTGCTGCTGACTTCTACCTTGGCAGGTGTGCAGCTGTGGCTGTTTATGTGGGCGCCGCTGCATGGACATGCGCTGCCGGTGTCGCTGGGCTACTTTTTGTTGCCGCTGGCCATGGTGGTTGCCGGGCGGCTGGTGTTCCAAGAGCGCCTGAGTGGTCTGCAAACCGCCGCCACGGCCTTGGCAGCGTGCGGCATGGCCTGGGAAATTTGGCATGCCGGTGGTCTGGCCTGGTCCACCTGGGTGGTGGTGATTGGCTACCCCGCGTACTTTGTGCTGCGCCGGGTGCTCAAGACCAACAGCCTGGCGGGGCACTGGCTGGATGTGGTGCTGATGCTGCCCGTGTGCGCATGGTTTGCGTTTGCAGATGCCTCCGCTGGCGCTACAGGCTGGCAGTCTGTGCAAGCCACGGCCATGTTGCACTGGATGGTGCCGCTGCTGGGCGTGATCAGCGCGGTGGCGCTGGCGCTGTACATGGCGGCCAGCCGCTTGCTGCCGCTGGGCTTGTTTGGGCTGCTGTCGTATGTGGAGCCCATGCTGCTGGTGCTGGCCGCGTTGCTGATGGGCGAGCGCATTCAGCCCGGGCAAGAGCCCATGTATGTGCTGATTGGCGCAGGTGTGGCCTTGCTGGCACTGGATGGGGCATGGCAAATGCGCCGCCCCGCCGTGGCGCGTGCGGCCTAGGGCACGGCAAAACATGAGAGATGCGGTATCAGGCGTGCAGCGCACAAGCCTGGTGCCTTCACAGTTGATTTGAAAGGAAGTTGGTCCATGGATACCCAGGTAGCAAACCCCATCCGCATTGGCGTGGTGGGTTACGGCAATTTGGGCCGCGGCGTAGAAAACGCTGTGGCCAAGAACCCCGATATGGTGGTGGCAGGCATTTACACCCGCCGCGACCCTGCGCAATTGACACCGTTGTTCGCAGGCACCCCCGTGTTTTCGATGGCCGACCTCGAAGGCCATGCCGACCGCGTGGACGTGCTGGTGCTGTGCGGTGGCTCCAAAGACGATCTGCCCGTGCAGTCGCCTGCGCTGGCTGCCAAGTTCTGCATTGTGGACAGCTTTGACACCCACGCCCGCATCCCTGAGCACTTTGCTGCCGTCGATGCTGCTGCCCAAGGTGGCAAGACCACGGCGCTGATTTCTGCCGGCTGGGACCCCGGCATGTTCTCCATCAACCGCATCATGGGCGAAGCCCTGCTGCCCGATGGCGCCACCTACACCTTCTGGGGCAAGGGCTTGAGCCAGGGCCACTCCGACGCCATCCGCCGCGTGCCCGGTGTGGCCGGTGGCGTGCAGTACACCATCCCCGTGGAAGCCGCGGTAGATGCGGTGCGCAGCGGCTCCCGCCCCACGCTGACCACGCGCCAAAAGCACCAGCGTGATTGCTATGTGGTGCTGGCCGAAGGTGCCGATGCACAAGCCGTGCGCCAGGCGATTGTGACCATGCCCAACTACTTTGATGAGTATGACACCACGGTCAACTTCATCACGGCCGAAGAACTCAAGGCCAAGCACAGCGCCATGCCCCACGGTGGTTTTGTGATTCGCAGCGGCAATACCTCGGCCGACAACAAGCAGGTGGTGGAATACCGTCTGCAGCTGGACAGCAATCCTGAGTTCACCTCCAGCGTGCTGGTGGCCTATGCCCGTGCCGTGCACCGCATGCAGCAATGGGGCATGACCGGTGCCAAGACGGTGTTTGACGTGGCCCCCGGCTGGCTGTCTGCCAAGAGCGCGGAGCAACTGCGCAAAGAAGCGCTGTAAGCAGGCGCTGCACTTGCACTAGCCCCAGCAAAAAGCCCGCTGTGTACGCAGCGGGCTTTTTTATTGATGAAAAAATGGTTTAACGCTTTATATATAAGCGTAAGTAGCTATTAAAATTGATTAAAGAGGGCACTTCAATGGTAGGGGTGAGCGGCGCGTGCGAGGCTTTGCTGGCATTTGTTGACCAAGGCCTGCAGATAGCCTTCGGCAAAAAACACATCGTGGTAGGTGTCGGTCTCAAACAGGCGCAGCGGGGCGTGATCGGGCCCAAGTACGGTGGTGGCGCCATGTTTCATGATGGCGTAGTAGTTTTTGGTGTGCGCGTCGCGCTTTAAATCAAACTCAGCACCGATCAGCTGCAACGCAATGTTTTGCCCTGCGCTTTTGTCGATGACATGGACGGTGCATGGGTCTTGGGGTCAAAAATTCCCAGTCATCGCCCAGCACGGCAATGCGCGACAACTGGCTCAAGGCGTCGGCAATCTCGTTGGAGGAGGCGGTCTCCACATTCAACGCGGTGTCCTGCGTGGGGTAGCCGCTCATGCGTGCTTGAAAGTCGCTGCAGGCGGCAAGGCCCACAACGAGTGGGAGGAGAAGCGTTAAACGAATCACGGTGATGAACAGGCAAAAGGGTGGGCTAAAAATGCGGCGCGCAACAGACTGCATACGTGCATATGCCGCGAGGCGGTGTGAGTTTCCACGTTGTCTCAGGGGTGGGCGGTAGGGCGCGGCGCACTGGCACTGGCACTGGCACTGGCACTGGCACTGGCACTGGCACTGGCACTGGCACTGGCACTGGCACTGGCACTGGCACTGGCACTGGCACTGGCACTGGCACTGGCACTGGCACTGGCACTGGCACTGGCACTGGCACTGGCACTGGCACTGGCACTGGCACTGGCACTGGCACTGGCACTGGCACTGGCACTGGCACTGGCATCTTCCAGCCGGTCCACATCACGCAAGGGCTTGAACACCCGCATCCAGGTGCCCACCACGCCCAAGGTGCACAGGCAGCCGACTATGGCGGCGGGCACAGCGCCTAAAGCGGCAGCCATGGACCCCGCTCGAAACTCGCCCAGTTCATTGCTGGAGCTGATGAACAGCATGTTCACCGCATTCACGCGCCCGCGCATGGTGTCGGGCGTTGAAAATTGCACCAGGGCCGAGCGGATGTACACACTCACCATATCGGCCGCACCTGCCAGCGCCAGCATGGTCATGGACAGCCAGAACCAGTGCGACAGCGCAAACACCAAGTTGGCCAAGCCAAACACGGCGACTGCAGCGAACATCACCTTGCCCACGTGGCGCTGAATGGGGCGGGCACTGAGCCACAGGCCCATGAGCACTTCACCGCCCGCCATGGCCGAGCGCAGCAGGCCCAGACCTTCGGGGCCGGTGTGCAGCACCTCCTTGGCGTAGACGGGCAGCAAGGCGACCACGCCCCCGAGCAGCACGGCAAACAAGTCCAGCGAGATGGTGCCCAACACAATCGGGCGGCTGCGGATGAAGTGGAAACCGTCTGCTGCACGCTGCCACATCGTGCCTTCCAGCACTTGGCGCGGGGCGGCGTACTTCACGGGCACGCGCCACAGCAGCAGCACGGCCAGGGCCAATGCGATGGCGCACACGGCATAGGTCAGTTCACCGCCGCCCAGCCCAAACAGCACGCCACCCAGTACGGGGCGGCAATGGCGGCGCTGCGCATGAGCATGCTGTTGGTGGCCAAAGCCTGGGCCAGATGTTCACGCGGCACGATCTGCGGCAGCAGGCTTTGCATGGCGGGCCCGGTGAACGCGCGGCTGCAGCCAAACAGCACCAGCACGGCGTAGATGCCGCCCACGCCATGCTCGCCCAAAGTGCTCAGCCACAGCAGCAGGGCTGCGCACAGGGCGGCCACGCTCCAGCTGGCTGCCAGCATGCGTTTGCGGCTGATACGGTCGGCCAGATCCCCCGCAGGAATCAGCAGCAAGAGCATGGGCAGAAACTGCGCCAAACCGACATAGGCCAAAGAGATGGGATCGCGGGTAATGCCATACACCTGCCATGCCACCACCACGGCTTGCATTTGCTGGGCAAACATACCCAGCATGCGGGCTGTCAAAAAGGGCAGAAAACCGGGTTGGCGCAAAGCTGCGTTGTGAAGGGGCGTAAAACGGGGCACGGTAAAACCAATGAAGCGCGGCGTGCTGCTGTCAGCGGCAGCGCACAAAAAAGCCGCTGGTGCAGCGGCTTGTGGATGGACTTAGCCCAGGGTGACGACCACGGGGGCATGGTCGCTGGGTTGCTTGTTTTTGCGCGGTGCGCGGTCAACCACGCAGGCCGTGGTGCGGGCCTTGAGCGCGGGGCTGACCAAGATATGGTCAATGCGCAGGCCCCGGTTCTTCTGGAAACCCAGCATGCGGTAGTCCCACCAGGAGAAGCTTTTCTCGGGCTGATCAAACATGCGGAAGGCATCGGTCAGGCCCATATCCAGCAGCGCCTGAAAGTGTGCCCGCTCTTGCGGGGTGTGGTGGATGGTGCCGCGCAGGCCTTCGGGGTCATACGAGTCGCGGTCTTCGGGCGCCACGTTGAAGTCACCCACCAGCACCAGCTGCGGGTGCTGGGCCATTTGCGCCTTCACAAAGGCTTCCAAAGCAGACAGCCAGCGCAGTTTGTAGACAAATTTGTCCGAATCAGGGGCTTGGCCATTCACAAAGTAGCAGTTGATCAGGCGCACTTCACCTTGCGGTGTGTCCAGCGTGGCCGCAATCACACGGGCTTGCTCATCGTCCAAGCCGGGGATGTTGCGCACCACATCACGCATGGGGTGGCGGCTCAGGATGGCGACGCCGTTGTAGGTTTTTTGACCATGGCACACGGCTTGGTAGCCAGCAGCTTGCAGCTCCATGAAGGGAAATTTGTCATCCGTGAGCTTGAGCTCTTGCAGCCCAATCGCATCGACCGGGTTGGCTTGCAGCCAGTCCAGCAACTGCGGCAGACGTACGTTCAGGGAGTTGATGTTCCAGGTGGCAATCTTCATTTTCTAAAAGAATCCTTATTTGGTGCGACTGATAGCAGGGGAGTGGTCAGATTTTTGATCCTGGCTAACCACCTCGCTACCTGATAAAAACAAGTCACAGAGTGACTAATGAAGGCTTTTTTGCTACATCTGCTGAACTAGTAAGTGAATCGACCATCTTTTTCTAGATAGCTTTCAGGTCATGAGCAGACTTCTGCAAAAGCCTCCCCGGATTTATTTTGTATTCTCCGCAAGCTGCACGCGGTTGCGCCCGTTTTCCTTGGCCTGGTACATCGCCTGATCGGCCCTTTCCATCAAACTATCTAGAGTCTCATCACACCCGCGAAACAGAGCTACACCAATGCTGCATGTGCACGCATGCTCAATGGTCGAAACGGCTGGGGTAGGTTGAAGCACATAGCGCTCCGCCAAGCGGGCACGAATTTTCTCTGCCACGGAGATGGCTTGCACATGTGCTTCATCTTGCTGCTGGGACAGTGTACGTAGCAGCACCACAAATTCGTCGCCACCGATACGTGCCACGGTATCGGCGCCACGCACACAACCCTTGAGGCGTGAACCCACCTCAATCAGCAGCAGGTCGCCCATGCCGTGGCCGTGTGTGTCGTTGAGGGGCTTGAAATTGTCCAGATCAAGATAGATCACTGCGCCATAGTAGTGGCTGCGCTTGCTCTCTCTCATCGCCTGATCCAGGTGCTCCAGCAGCAGCCGGCGATTGGCAAGTTGGGTGAGTGTGTCGTGGAACGCCAGCTGGCGCACTTGCTCCTCCAGGCGCTTGCGCTCGGTGACATTGCGCGTGATGCCGTGGTATCCAACCACCTCGCCTTTGGCGTTCAGGTCGGGCTTGACCAGTACCTCACCCCAGACGAGGCTGCCATCCTTGCAAAGCTGCTGGATCTCAAACTTGCGAAAGCTGGTTGGGCCCGCCGGCAGCGCTTTTTTTGCGCTGAGATTGATCGCGTGCCTGACCAGCGCACCAGCCTCTTCGGTCAGTAGCTCAAATACCGGGCGCCCGACCACCTCAGCGGCCTGAAAGCCGCGCAGGCGCTCATCCGCCGGGCTGATATAGGTGACGATGAAATCACGGTCCATCTGCCAGTGCACGTCTTCCGCATCCTCCGTGAGCAGGCGGTAAAACGCTTGGCTCTCTTGCAGCTCCCGCGTGCGCTCGGCCACCAGTGCCTGCAAAGCGCGGTTCTGCTGCTGCAGGCTCCTGATTGGATAGACTTCATCGTCGTTTGTGCCATGGAACGGCACGGAATAGCTGCAATGCGTGATCATCCATGCGCCCGCTTCCAGGCGAAATACCAGCACCAGCCTCGTCACATGGTGGGCCATTAAATCGGCGTCATTGGGCAGGTGGATACGCAAAGTCGCAGCGACAGAGACCACCTCATTGCTGAGATCCTGCAGCGAGACATCGGTCACTTCCATGCGAATGGGGCCTGGCACCTGCTCAAAATCTTGGCGGGTGATGCGGATCCACTCGTCGCGATCATGAATCAGCCGCCCCCAGCTGCCGGTGAAACCCGTGAAGTTCTGACTAAAGCGTGTCGTGAGGCGGTCATCCCTGGAGGCATACATGTCGATGTACTCGTGGAACAACCCGCGAATCATGCACTCCCGCTCCTGCTGTACGTGACTGATCGCTGTTTGGCTGGGCAATTGCATAGGGTGGTGTCTGGCACAGTGATGGAGTGAACGCTACCGAGCAATCAATAAGCTGTCTGGAGTGTCCATGTTTCCATCCTCTCACGTGTTCAGCTTCCATGGAAGCATGGTTTGCTTCAGTCTGAACGTCCTTCCCTCCACCACTTCGGTCAGGGATTTTTTTTGTTTTTTTGCGCCGGTGCTGTTGCCGTTGGCTCCTGCTGCTTCAGCCCGGAAAGTGCGCCACAAGTCGCCCTCGTGATGAATATGGGCACCTCCAAGTGCGACAGATCTCCGTTGAGCACAATGCGCGCTTTGGGTGGTTGTGCAGGTGTGCTTGTTGGTTTTTGCTGCATCGAAGTTGCACTTTCAAAAAAAGAATTTCACGCATCATGCCGCGCATGTTTGCATGGTGTCGAGCAGCTTCGCCGCCAGGGGCTGCCGTCCTCGGGCAAGCAACACCGTACAGGCGATGCCCGGTCTAAGCACCTAGGCTATGTCCGTTGCTTGGGCATTTATGCCGCATTTTTCATCTACGGTCCCGCTGCTGGTGCAGCAACTTGGACGCACGCAGCACGCCAGTTTTTACCTCAGCCGCCTCTTCTGCGCACCATCTCAAAAACAAGAGCTATCAGCGCAATATAGATAAGGCTTTGAGCCACAAAAGACTTCAACTTCTCTTGTGACAACATGGGCTGCGCCACAGCCGCTACTGGCTGGGCTTCGCTCCAGCCAGGGGTGAAACCACCGAGCCCTTCCCCCTATATCAGACACAACGCGCCGCGCCCCCACCTGGCACGCAACCTGCTTGATACCTGCATCTTGTATACATCCAGGTATTCATCATGCTGATTGGCACATTCGACGATTGGAAGCGCGCATACCACGAGGGCGCAGACCCAGCACTGCTGCTGGAGCAACAGCGCCAAGCCTTCCAGGCCGATGACACGGCCTGGATCAGCATGCCAGCGCGGACCAACTGCACGCGCAACTACAAGCCTTGCATACGCTGGAAGCCCAGCACGGGCGGGCGCAGCTCCCCTGTTCGGCATACCGTTTGCGGTGAAGGACAACATCGATGTAGCGGGTTTTGCCACGACGGCGGCCTGCCCTGCTTTTGCCTATACCGCACAGGTCGATGCGGTGGCTGTGCAGCGCCTGAAAACGCGGGCGCCATCGTGCTGGGCAAGACCAATTTGGACCAATTTGCCACAGGCCTGGTGGGCACACGTTCGCCGTACGGCGTGGTGCCCAATACGTGGGATGAAACGCTGATTTCTGGCGGCTCCAGCTCGGGCTCTGCATCGGTCGTGGCACGCGGTTTGGTGCCCTTTGCGCTGTCGACCGACACGGCGGGCTCTGGCCGTGTGCCAGCCGCGTTCAACCAGATTGTGGGCCTCAAGCCCACACCCGGTGCAGTGCCCAGCACTGGTTTGGTGCCTGCCTGCCGTACGCTGGACTGCATCGGGGTGCTGGCCCTGAATGTGGCCGACAGTGCCACGGTGCTGGCCCTCATGGAAGGGGTGGATGCCGGTGACAGCTACAGCCGGCCACGCCCTGCGCTGGCCCAGCACACCCCGCTGGCGCAGCTGCGCGTGGGTGTGCCGCAAACGCGCCGACTGTCGGATGCCTATGAGGCCGCATTCCACACATTCGTAGCGCGGTTGCAACCCCAGACCCAGGCGGTGCAGGCCATGGCTTTTGATACCCTGCAGGAAGTCGCCAACCTGCTGTACTACGGCCCGTGGGTGGCAGAGCGTGTGGTGGGGGCACGCAGCATTTACGAGGCCCAGCCTGAAGCGCTGCTGCCCGTGATTCGCCAAGTGCTGGATGTGCACCGGCGCTTCACGGCGGTCGATACCTTTGCAGCGCAATATCGCCTGCAAGCCTTGCAGCAGCAGGCCGAAAAAATCTGGGAAACCGTTGATGTGCTGTGCGTGCCCAGTGCGCCGCGCCACCCCAGCATTGCCGAGGTGCAGGCCGACCCGATTGCGGTCAACTCCGAGTTGGGCACGTACACCAATTTTGTGAATTTGCTGGGCTGGTCAGCGATTGCCATTCCTGCCTCGCAACTGCCCAACGGCTTGCCGTTTGGCATCACCTTGATTGCACCCGCATGGCGCGAACCCGATTTGGTACGCTGGGCCCAGCAACTGGAGGCGCAGGCACCACTGAGCGCAGGGGTGACCGGCTTGCACAGCAAGCCCACAGCGCCTTTGCCCGCCTGGCAGGTACCCGCACAGGGGGAGACCCTGGAATTGGCCGTGGTGGGCGCCCATTTGCGCGGCATGCCGCTGAACCATGAGCTACTGGCCTGCGGCGCACGCTTTCGGGAAGCCACGCACACGGCACCCCACTACCGCCTGTATGCGCTGGCAGGCAGCGTGCCCGCCAAACCCGGTCTGGCACGGGCCGAGGATGGGGGCGCCATTGCCGTGGAGGTCTGGGACATGCCCGTGGCCAACTTGGGGCGCTTTGTCGCCGGTGTGCCCGCGCCGCTGGGCATTGGCACGGTGCACCTGCAAGACGGCCGCGCGGTGAAGGGTTTTATCTGCGAAGGCTTTGCGCTGACACAAGCCCAAGACATCACCGCATGGGGTGGCTGGCGCGCGTATTGCAACGCCAGTTGATGTACCCGGGCAGCCCACCGCCACCGTGCGCTGCCACGCTCAATTCAACGCCCAAGGAACCTTGTATGCCTGCTGCTGCCAGCCTCGCCTCTGTCGCTTATGAAACACTGCGCCAGGCGCTGGACAATTTTCAGTACGTGCCTGGAGACCGCTTCAGCGAAAGCGAAGTGGGCCAGCAGTTGGGCATGAGCCGCACCCCCGTGCGTGAAGCCCTAGTGCGGCTGCAGCGCGAAGGCTATATCTCGGTGTTGCCCAAGATGGGCTGGGTGGTCAACCAGTTGGACTTTGCGGTGTTTGAGCAGCTGTACGACGTGCGCGCCGTGCTGGAGTGCGCAGCCGTTGATTTGCTGGTGGCTGCGCCAGACCTGACGCACAGGCTGCAAGATTTGACGGCGCTGTGGTGCATTTCAGCCGCCGATCGCCTGTCTGAAAAAAGCGTGGTCTCGCGCCACGACGAGGACTTTCACATGGCTTTGCTGCAAGCCAGTGGCAACTTGGAGATGGCACGCATTCACCGCGACATTACCGAGCGCATTCGCATCGTGCGGCGCCTGGAATTCACGCGCAACTACCGCATCGATGTGACCTATGAGGAGCACAGCCGCATCCTGCAGGCATTGCTGCAACGCGATGGGCTGCAAGCTAAAGTGCTGCTGCAAAAACACATCCGTGTCAGCCGCGATGAGGTGAAAAACATCACGCTGCACATGCTGCAAAATGCCAAGCAAAAGTGGCGCTAGCGCTTACTGAATAAGCGCAGCAGCTACCAAAAATAACTTTTGTGGCACTGTGGCAACCAGCCCGCCACAGCGCTAGCGGTGGGCCAGCAAGGCATGCAGCAGCGCACCATCGGGGTGCGCCAAGGCATTCAAAATGCTGAAGTGGTCTGCCCCTTCCACCGGCAGCAGCACATCGTGGGGCAGCCCTTGGCGGTACTGTGCAAGCGCTTGGCTCTGCCTTTGCAATTGCTCCAACTCTGCCGTGCCATAGGCGGTAATGAAGGGCTGGTGCACCAGTGGCAAGCGCAAGGGGCTCAAGGTTTGCACTTCGGCATCCTTCAGCTGCAACGCCGCATTCAAATAATTGTGCTGAATGGGCCCTAAATCGTAGATGCCGCTGATGCCCAAACCGGCCACCACGCCCGGTGCATGCAGCCCCAGCGCCGTCAAATGCCCGCCCGCCGACCAGCCGCACAGCAACACGCGATCTGCGGCCCCATGCTGCAAGGCATGTGCACGCACCGCAGCAATGCCTTGCAACACCTCTTGCACGATTTGCGTAAGGCTGGCTTGCGGCGCCAAGGTGTAGCCAATCAGCGCCGCATTCACGCCGTTTTGCAGCGCTCCCTCGGCCACAAAACGGAAGGTGTTTTTGTGCCGCATTTGCCAGTAGCCACCGTGAATAAACAGCAGGGTGGCCGCCCCGCTTGCACCGGCAAAAAAATCGAATTTTTGCCGTGCTTGCGGCCCATACGCCACATCGAGATGGCCCTTGGCGTGCTGTACCAGCGCAGCACTGCGCGCTTCAAAGTCGGCCAGTTGTGCAGCGCTGTTGGCGACTGCGCTGGTGTTGTCATAGGCGGCCTTGCGCGCCGCCGCATTCAGATGCAACAGCTTATCCAGCATCAGGCGGCTTTCGCTGGGTGGGCCACATGGCTGCTGAGCATCTCCGTCAACTCCTGGCGCACCGCATTGAACTCCGGCGCGGTAATGTGGCGCGGGCGCTCCAGCGGGATGCGGTAGTCGCGCTCCACCCGGCCGGGGCCGGCGGTCATGACCACCACGCGGTCGGCCAGCAGCACGGCTTCTTCGACCGCATGCGTGACGAAGATCACGGTCAACCGGGTCTTGGCCCAGATCTCCAGCAGCTCCTGCTGCAGCACTTCGCGCGTCAGCGCATCCAGGGCGCCAAAGGGCTCGTCCATCAGCAGCACCTCGCAGTCGTTGGCCAGCGCGCGCGCGATGGAGACGCGCTGCTTCATGCAACCCGAGAGCTGGTTGGGAAAGTGGTCGGCAAACTTGCTCAGGCCCACCATGTGCAGGTAGTGGTCGGCAATCTCTCGCAGCTTGGCCTCCGGCAGCCCGCGCTGCTTGGGGCCAAAGGCAATGTTTTGCCGCACGGTCAGCCAGGGGAACAGGCCATAGTCCTGGAACACCATGCCGCGGTCGGGCCCGGGTTCGCTGATGGGCGTGTGGTACATCTTGGCCACGCCGGTGGAGACGTTTTCAAAACCACCCATGATGCGCAGCAAGGTCGATTTGCCACAGCCCGAGGCACCAATCAGGCAGATGAATTCGCCCTTCTGGATCTGTAAATTTACCTCTTTCAAGGCGTGGATAGGGCGGCCATTTAGGCTAAACACTTTGCTGACGTTGGCAATGTCCAGGATGGGCGCGGGGGTGCGGTGTGCAAGGATTTCAGACATTGTGTTGCGGGCTCCACTTGAGCAAACGGTTGTTGAGAATGACCAGCAAACGGTCGGTGACAAAGCCGGTGAAGCCGATAACCACCATGCCCGCAATCACCACATCGGTGCGAGAGCATGCGCCCATCCATGATGGCCGCGCCCAGGCCTCGGGCACGCCCGTCATCTCACCCACCACAATCAAAAACCACGCAATGCCGTGGCCCAGGCGCAGGCCGTTGAAGATGGAAGGCATGGCCGCTGGCAGCCCACTTGGCGGAACATGGAGGTGCCCTTGCAGCCCAGCATGGCGGCGGCCTCGAACAGGCGCGGCTCGACCGACTTCACTCCGAACGTGGTGTTGATGACGATGGGAAAGAACGCCCCCAGAAACACCAGGAAGATGGCGGCATTGGGGCCCACGCCAAAAAAGATCATGGACAGCGGCAGCCAGGCCGTGACCGGCACCGCGCAGCATCTGCAGCGTAGGGTCCACAAAACGGCGTATGGCGGCGTTTTTCCAATCACCAAGCCCAAGGGTATGCCCACCAGCGCAGCCAGCGCAAAAGCCCCGTAGACGCGCGCCATGGACTGCAGCCAGTGGGTGGGCAGGGTTTCGCTGAAGGCATCGTCATAGATGCCTCCAAACGCGAAGTCCCACAGCATCAACCCCACCTCCTTGGGTGAAGGAATCAGCATGGTGCCGCTGGCGCGTACGGCCACATCCCAGGCCAGCAGCAGCAATAGGGGCAAGACGGCAGGTACCAGCCAGGTGGTCATCCAGACTTTGGCAGCACTGGGTGGGGGCGGCAACATCAGTTCCGCCGAGGCGGAAGCCGCCGCATGGCTGGGCACTGCGGCCGTCGCCGCCGCCGCGCGCATGGGGTCAAGGGTGGAAGAGGGCATGGCAAATAGTCCCGAAACTGGCAAAAACACCATCAGTCTGGTGCGGCTGCAGCGGCCAACCCAGCCGCTGCGCGGTGGGATTACTGGGGTTCAAGCCGGTGACGATGAAGCTGCTGTAGTCGGGCAGCTTGCGGATTTGCTTGCGCTCCAGCATCAGCGCGCCGTAGTACTTGCTGCGCTTGATCCAGTCTTCATCGATCTTCCACGTCAGCTCCACGTTGTCGGCCGCCAGGTTGGCCACATCGGCGGGAAAGCCCAGCTTGGCGCCCGCCATTTGCACCAGCTCTGCCCGGTGGGCCATGGCGTATTCCGAGGCTTTGCGGTGAATGTCGAGGAACACCTTGGTCAAGGCCGGATCTTGTTTGACCGTATCGGCGTGCGTGGTCATGACCATGTTCACCTTGCCGGTGGGGGTGGAGTAGGGGAACTCCAGCACCTGACCCACACCGCGTGTCACGCTGATGGAGGGGCCGGGCTCTGCACCCACATAGGCATCGATGTCACCACGCTCCAGCGCGCCCGCCATTTCGCTGAAAGATACGCGCACGGATTTCACGTCTTTGATGGTCATGCCTTCGGACTGCAGCCGGTCGTTGAACACGGCCTCCTGGGTGGAGCCGGGCAGGATGCCAACGCGCTTGCCTTTGAGCGCCTTGAAGCTGCTGATGCCGCTGCGCTTACCCACCACAATCGCCATGCCGCCATTGCAGGTGGGCGCCACGATGACCACCGGCTCACCCGCTGCGGCGCCCAGTGTGGCCGCAGCCAGGCCATAAGTGCCAAAGTCCACCGACTTGGTGACCACGGCGTTTTTGCCGTCGGTGGGCGTCTCAAACGGGATCACTTCGATCTTGTAGCCCGCAGGTGTGAACTTATCATAGAAGTAG